>BPHB01000002.1:374558-749116 GCA_026003335.1 Chitinophagales bacterium
TGGAACCTTTCAAGCCATGGGAAGGCACCGACCTGAAGGGACTCAAATTGCTCATCAAAGTAAAAGGCAAGTGCACCACTGACCACATCTCTATGGCCGGCCCCTGGCTGCGTTACCGTGGTCATCTGGACAACATCTCCAATAACACCCTTATAGGCGCTGTGAATTACTTCAATGACAAAACCAATTCAGTAAAAAACCAGCTCACCGGCAATTACGAAGAAGTACCAAAAGTAGCAAGAGCCTATAAGGCTCATAACATAGGCTGGATAGTGGTGGGAGACGAAAATTATGGCGAAGGTTCTTCCCGTGAACATGCCGCCATGCAGCCCCGCTACCTGGGAGGACGCGCTATCCTGGCACGGTCGTTTGCCCGCATTCATGAAACCAATCTCAAAAAACAGGGCATGCTGGCCCTGACCTTTGCTAATCCGGCAGACTATGATAAAATTCAGGAAGACGACACCATTGATATTATCGGATTGACCGACTTTCGTCCGGGAGTGCCTCTGACAATTGTATTGCACCATAAAGACGGCACTACGGAAGAGTTTAAGGCTAATCATAGCTTCAATGAGCAACAAATAGAGTGGTTCAAAGCCGGCAGTGCGCTGAACCTCATTAAGGAAAAAGAAAAACAATTAACCTGAATTAACTTACGAACCAAGCCCTGAACAACAACCTATGATTGAAGTCATTCAGGGTGATATCACGCAAATGCGCGTGGATGCCATTGTAAACGCAGCCAATCGCACGCTGATGGGCGGAGGAGGCGTAGATGGCGCAATACACCGGGCTGGGGGTCCAAAAATACTGGAGGCCTGTAAAAAAATCGCAGCCCAAAAGGGCGGTTGCAACACCGGAGAAGCGGTCATTACCATTGCCGGAAATCTGCCCGCCCGCTATGTGATACACGCTGTGGGGCCGGTATGGCATGGAGGCACCTCAGGAGAACGCGATCTTCTTTATGCCTGCTATCAAAACTCCCTGAAACTGGCACAGGAATACCAGTGCCGCACTATTGCTTTCCCCAACATCAGCACCGGAGCATACAGGTTTCCCAAACAGGAGGCGGCCCAAATTGCCCATGCATCTATTCGGGATTTTCTTATTCAACCCGGTCATGGAATTCAGCGCGTGGTGATTGTGTGTTTTGATGAAGAAAATTTCCGCATTAACCGGGAACTGTTACAATCCACCGGGATATAATTTCATGTGTTGCGGTAGGGACTCAGAGACCAATCTGAAGGCCTGTCGTAAACAAGAGCTTCTGCAAAGATGTGTCCGAAAAAAGGAGCCAGTGAAGCTCCCTTAGTACCTAGTCCGTTAAAAATCCCTAAACATGCATACTTGCTGTGCATGCCGATTAAAGGCCTGCGATCCACCACCGTAGGACGGATGGCTGCCTGGTGCTCCAGCACTTCAAATGGCAGGCGCACCGCATTTTGCAGCTTGCGTATTAATGCTTCCCTTCCCTCAGGCGTGGGCAGGCTATCCTGAAAATCCCATTCATAGGTAGATCCCACCCGGAAAACCCCTCTGCCTAAGGGAACCAGATGAACTCCTTTATACCAGATTTTATCTTCCGGTACTCCGGAGAGCTTAACTGTTAGAATTTGCCCCTTAGACAACCGGAAAGGAAGACCCGGAAAAAAAGGATTATTGACGGCATGGCTTCCTTCACAGAAAATCACTTTTGTAAACCATAGTCCCGCATAGTGAGCCTTGTCTTTCAGCACCTGTAATTGACTGTATTGAAACTGGTCACTCCACAGCATGTTTCGGCTGACAAACCAGTTTCTCATTTCCCCCAGCAGCAGCGGATAATCCAGATAAAACACCTGGGATATTTCAACTCCTTCCAGGCCTGCATGGTGGAAACATTCCGGAAAGCGGTCCTGCCTGCTGATATAAGACGGGAGTTGCCCGGTTTCCATTTTGATTCTGAAAAACTGATAGTCTTCCGGATTGGAGAAGATACGGCTTAGCACCCTTTGATGAAAAACTTCTATGCCGAGAACCTGTTCAATCTGGCGATAGGTGCCAAGGGCAAAAGGCAACAGTTCATCAATACGCCAGCTTTTTACCAGTCTTTTACCTGTTACGGGGTTGATTAATCCCAGTGCAATGCGGGAGGCGGAAGAAGGGTCAGGGGTGTCTATAATCAGCACCCGCTTTCCCTGACGATGCAGAAACCAGGCCAGCAGGGAGCCGGCAATACCCTGCCCTACAATAAGGAAATCATAATCCATCACACTCACTGCGTGTTCATGTAGGTGGAATCAGGCAAACCGCAATCAGGAATCAAAGGTGTTTCTGAACTCAGATTTTACTTCGGAAGCCATATTCAGTACTTTCTCTTTAAGAGAAGTTTTATATGCCTTCAGTTTATCGGCAACATGGGCATCCGCAATGCCGATAATCTGGGCAGCCAGTATTCCGGCATTCTTTGCTCCGTCCAAAGCCACGGTAGCCACAGGCACTCCGGCAGGCATCTGGAGAATGGAAAGAACCGAATCCCAGCCATCCATGGAATTGGATGACCGGATAGGTACACCGATTACGGGCAAAGTGGTTACTGAAGCTACCATGCCGGGGAGATGAGCCGCACCTCCTGCACCGGCAATGATTACTTTCAATCCGCGTTCACGGGCTTGACGCGCATATTCAAACATACGCTCTGGAGTGCGATGAGCCGAAACCACGGTCAGCTCGTAACCCACTCCCAGCTGATCCAGGATATCCGCAGCCTGGCGCATCACATCCAGATCCGTCTTGCTGCCCATGATTATGCCCACCACCGGCTGACTCATGCAATAACCTTTAAAGTATGCTTAACAAATTTAGCCTTTTCCTTTGCCGCTGAAAGATCCTTGTCCACAATAGTTACGTGACCCATTTTGCGAAAGGGCCTGGTGATTTTTTTTCCATACAAATGCACGGATACTCCATCCATTTTCAATATCTGCTCCAGCCCCTGATAACGGGCAGGGCCTTCAAAGTCCGGTTCGCCCAGCAGATTTATCATCACAGCAGGCAGCTTAATTGCCGTGGACCCCAGCGGCAAATTGAGAATAGCCCTCAGGTGCTGTTCAAACTGGGAGGTGATATTTGCTTCTATGGTATGATGGCCACTGTTGTGCACGCGGGGGGCCATTTCGTTGACCAACAGTTCCCCCTTGCGGCTTACAAAAAATTCCACAGCCAGCAGCCCCACCAGATTTAATGAGTGGGCCACCTGCGTAGCGATGTGTGCTGCCTGCTCTTCCATTTCCGGAGAGATGCTGGCCGGAGAAAACAAATACTCTACGAGATTGGCTTCAGGATGAAAGGCAAGTTCTACTGCCGGATATGTCCGTACTGAACCCTCCGCATTGCGCGCCACAATCACGGAAATCTCCTTTTCCACATACACAGCTTTTTCTATGACTGAAGGCGCATCAAAGGCTTTGCTGAAGTCATCCGTATGCCTTATCTGCTGCACGCCCCTGCCGTCATAGCCACCCCTTCTTAATTTTTGAAAAAAGGGAAGAAAATCCTGATGTTCAGCCAACTCCGATCGGGATTGGCATAACCTGAACTCTGACGTGGGAATGCCATTCTCTTTATAAAACTGCTTTTGAAATCCTTTATCCTGTATCATCCGGATGCTAGCAGGGCGGGGAAAAACTTTTACTCCCTCCTCTTCCAGCCGAAACAAGGCATCGGTATTCACATGTTCTATTTCAATGGTCAACACATCCACCTGCTTTCCGAAGTTATACACGGTATCATAATCAAGCAGATTGCCCTGGAAAAATCTGCCGGCCAAAGAGCGACAGGGAGCCTCCGGGTCAGGATCAAGAATGGCAATGTCCAGGTTATAATTAATAGCGGCCTGAATCAACATCCGACCCAGCTGACCTCCGCCCAGTATTCCGATGCGTTTATCTATGCTCACATTAAATGAGTGGCAAATTTAAAAGGATTCCCTTCGGATGACACCAGGCTTCCGACTTTTTGTCGTCAGCATTGATACAAGCAAGATTTTTTGTCAGCCCAATATGGGTTTTTACTATCATTTTTTCCTCGTATCGCAAATGGAACACTAGTTGCAACCTCTGTAACGAAAATATATTTGTTAACCCAAAAATGAAGGAGGATTTCAACATGACGCTGATTAAATGGAGAGGAGAAAGTGACGTACCGTCAGTCTTCTCAAGCTGGATAGAAGATTTTTTTAACGAAACCGGTTTTCCGAGACGTGCGTGGGCTAATACCAGCCCGGCAGTAAACATTCGCGAAACGGACAACAGCTTTGTTTTGGAAGTGGCAGCACCCGGATTCAACAAAGAGGATTTTAACCTCAGCGTGGAAAACGATGTGCTTACCATTTCCGGCAACAAAGAAACCAAGAGCGAAAAGGAAGAAAGCGGCTATACAAGAAAAGAGTTTAGCTATAGCTCATTTACCCGCTCATTTACCCTGCCGGAATCCGTGAACAGCGAAAACATTTCGGCTGCTTACACGAATGGCATACTGACGGTTACTCTTCCCAAAAAAACCGGAAGCTGCTAAGGTAAAGAAAACGGTGAAAGTTTCTTAAGAAAGCAGTGCGATGAAACAAAAAGCGGAGGTGCGGAAAATCGCCTCCGCTTTTTTGTTATGTTTTTCAGACGTATCTAATCTCCCCCTCTAACATCAGGAGGCAACTTTGGAGAAACAAAAAAAATTTACTTAATTGGCAACCCTTATTTTAGAAAAACACCAATGAATAAATACTTCTTAACAGTTATTGCCCTGATCGGCAGTATGTATTACACATGGGCGGTTACATCCTGCACTTTTTTAAACGTTTACGTCCCCAATAATGGCATGTATGCTCTGGACGTAAACGGGGACTCCATTATTGATGTGGAGTTTTATTCCACAAAAAATCCTTTTGTAAACAATTACGTGATCGGAAAGAACGGAACCCTTATTGAAGTAAGAGTTAATAACAGCATAGAGGCAAAACGGTACAAAAACAACGAAGCCATTGGCAACTATCCCTTGAATGATACGGCTTATTTGATTATCAACAGTCAGGGCGACTTTGCCGGAGGTAGTGATGGCTATGGTTTCATCGGTTTGCGCATCACTAAAAACGGCAAGCAATACAGGGCTTTTGTGGAATTGCTTGTTCAGTACTGGGAGGCAGGCATTCGCATTTATTGGGTTGCATTTAATGACGAAGCGGGGGCTGAATTGCGCACAGACGCCTGTGAAGTCAGCGGAATAACGGAAGCTGAGCTCTTTGCTGGGAAAATATTGTTCACTGATGGTAACCTGCAGGTGCATTTTGACACTTCCGTCCCCACAGACTGCAAACTGCTTTTGTTTAATACAGCGGGACAAGTGCTATTGTCTGAAAAAATACGTTATGCTCTGACTGTTTTACCGCTGAGTACTCTCAGCAAAGGCTTGTATTATGCTGCATTACTGAGCGAAAAAAAGTTGATTGCGAATAAATCCATAGCGATTTATTAAAAACTTTTCTTTCCTAGATTTTTCAGGTAAACCAGGAAGTTAACAAGAGGTTTATCGGCTATTTGCTTTTAGAAAACAGTTTCCCGTAGGGTGACATCCGTGCCAATGACAATACCATGCCCTATCATTTCCCGTAGTGATAAGCTATTTGTTTTCAAACAGTTTCTTGTAGCTGCAAATTACTCTTATCTGCAACAGGCTTAAGAAGAGAAGAAAGTACCAGATGTACACACAGGTTTGATCAGCATAGATTGCATTAAAATTATTATGTAAAAACCTGATTACCGGAACAAAGCTGTTATCAAGCCTAAGATTGTGCCTTCTTTGTTTGCAAATGCACAAACCATCGCATCACTGCTATCAACCAATTGATGCAAACCGTGGAGTTACAATCGCGCGCCACATACTCTCGTTTTAATTAATCTTTCCTTTCACTCTAATTTTCTACCTTTACACCTCTCAACTGACGCCCGTGAAACGAGCCTCTGTTTGTATTTTTTTGCTCATTGTTGCAACTGCTGCCGAGGGATTGGCCCAATGCGAAGTGACGGCAAGCGTTGCCCCTTCTGAAGTAGTGTGTGGCGATTGTGCCACCCTGACGGCTTTCGGACGGGGCCAGGGCAACCAGGTGTTCAGTGATAATTTCAATTCCGGAAGTTTTTCACCGGGATGGGGGTCCACGGTGCAGGCCATGTTCACCAACCCCTGCAGCCCCAACGGGGTAGATGGCACCACGCATGTGTGGATGGGCAACAGCTCACCGGTGCCGCGATTCATCCGAACGCAGGCCTATAACCTCACGTCCGCAACAGCCGGGGTGACTATTTGTTTTGACCTGCTTTTTGCCGAGCAAACCGGTGACCCGGCTACTGCACCCTGTGAAGGCCCTGATGAGCCCGATGAAGGCGTTTATCTGCAATACTCTACCGATGGGGGTAACACCTGGAATACGATACACTATTTTGACCCTAACGGGGGCTCTGATCCTCAACTAATAAACTGGAATAACTGGTGTTTTCAATTGCCTCCTGCAGCCATTACCACACAAACACAAATTCGCTTCTTTCAGGATTTTGACTCCGGTGCGGATTACGACCACTGGGGTATTGACAATTTCGTCATCTACTACAATGACCCCACCTATCAGATTATCTGGCTGCATGACGGCTATAACTACGGCATGGGCAGCAGTGGTGGCGCCAACCCCAACCCGGTGTGTCCGCAATCGGTCACCGATTATGTTGTGCAGATGTCCAACGGCATCCACACCTGCCGGGATACGGTCAGGCTGCAGGTGGTGAGCCCCACTATTACCATAGATGCCGGCAACGACACTACCATTTGCCTGGGGGATTGTGTCACACTGCACGCGACTGCCAGAGTAATTAAGCGGCCGGCAAAAACCCCTACTTACCGGAATGGGGAAGTGGTTCCTGTGCCTACGGTGTTCGGCACAACCGGCAGTATTAACATCAATATTACAGATTTAAACATGACAACAGTGCAGCCTGGCTCAATCACTCAGGTATGTATTGAAAATCTCACCTTTTTCGGATTTAACTTCTTTCCCCCGCAGCAACTCACTGTTGGTGATTTAAACGTATATCTGGTTTGTCCTGATGGTACCAGAATACTGCTTATTCCTTCGGGAGTAACGACCTCCACGCAAGCCATACAGGGGTATGTCAACACGTGTTTTACTCCGGTTTCAACAGCCAATATCGGAGCATCGTCCCCTCCGTACACCGGCAACTTCGCTCCCAACCAGCCCTTTTCCAATCTGAACGGATGCACGGCCAACGGAGTATGGTCTATTGAAATTACTCCTGCCAGTTCCCTGGGCTTTGGATTCGGATTTTTTTACGGCTGGTCTATCACCTTTAACGACCCGGAAATCAGCTACACGGCAAATTTCTCCTGGAATCCCACATCCAATATGACCAATGCGAACACGCTCAGCCCTACCGTTTGTCCTTCAGCCACCACCACCTACACACTTACGGCAAGTGATACAGCCGGCTGCATTAATGCTATGGATGCTGTTACCGTAACGGTAAATCCCAGCTGTTGCCAGCTTGATTTCACAGCTTCTATTACATCCCCTTCCTGCTCAGCCCCTGACGGGGCAATCAACCTTACGGTTTTGTCCGGCTCCGGGAACTATCTCTTTGCATGGAGCACCGGCCAGAATACAGAAGACCTGTCCAACCTTATTGCCGGCACCTATACAGTCACCGTAACTGATATATTGGCCAACTGTCAGCGGGATACTTCTTTTACGCTCACGAATCCCAATGCTCCGCAAATAACATCCATTGCCACCACCAATGAAAGTTGTCAGGGACTCCAGGATGGCTCCGCAACCGTCATGGCTTCCGGAGGATCAGGCGCTTTAACGTTCATCTGGAGTCATGGGCCTTCAGGTCCTGGGCTCTCATCTGTTAGCAATCTTGCCCCGGGCAGTTATTCGGTGACCGTTGAAGATACTGCCTTTTGCTTTGACGTAGATTCCTTCACTATAAATACGGGAGCCGTATGTTGCACGCTGCAGCTTGCATCCACTACTACCCTACCTGCCTGCGGACAGGCGGACGGTTCCATTCAGCTTACGGTTGTGGGATCAGGCAATTACTCATTTCTCTGGAATACCGGAGATACCACTCAGAATTTAGTGAATATACCAGCCGGCAGTTACTCAGTAACTGTAACCGACCTTGCACAAAACTGTCAGCAGAATACCCTGGTGAATTTATCCAACCCGAACGCTCCCCAGATTAACAACATGGGGGCTACTGCTGAAAACTGTCGCGGCAGCAACGATGGCGCGGCAACGGTTGTTGCTATAGGCGCAGGACCCCTCACCTATTTGTGGAATACGGGTGATACTACGGTGACTATCACACAGCTGACTCCCGGCATATATTCGGTAACTGTTACAGACATTAACAACTGCCAGGCTATAGGCTCCATTCTGGTAAACCAGGGGCCCGTGTGTTGCACTTTGAGTGCCACCGTTGTAACTGCCGATGCCTCCTGCAGCGGCAATGACGGCACTATCACCGTTATTGTGGACTCAGCCACGGGCGTTGCTCCCTTTACCTTCAGCATTGACGGGAGCAACTTTTCCTCCGGCAATCTGTTCGCAAACCTTGCTGCCGGAAGTTATCGGGTGATTGCACGGGATTCCAATCAATGTGCAGACACTTCCATGGTGGTAATTAACCAGGCTGGTAACACCATCACCCTAACGGCAGCAGCAACTGCTGTAAGTTGCCACGGGAATAATGATGGCATGGCCTGGGTGCAGATAACCGGTGGTAATCCGCCCCTGAGCATTCAATGGTCCAACGGACAGACGCAGGATACGCTCACCGGCCTTGCTGCCGGAACATATCGGGTCACTGTTACCGACAGTACCCAATGTTTCCGTACCGACTCGGTCATCATAACCGAGCCCCCACCCTTCACCTTTGAGCTTGGTCTGGATATCGGAGTTTGCGCTGATTCTTCCATCATCATCGGGGGAGGAATACCTGCAGCAACCTTTTTATGGTCAACAGGCGAAACGGCTCCGACCATTCAGCCTGCGCAAACCGGCACCTACACACTTACTGCCACCAATGCCAGCAATTGCTCCTGGACTGATTCCATCACCGTCACATTTTTTGATATTCCACAGATAGATGCCGGACCTGACACCGCCATTCTGGATTATGAAACAATACAACTCCAGGCAACCTCCAACGGTAATAGCGGGCAATTTCAGTGGCAACCTGTACAATCCCTGAGCTGCTCAACCTGTGCCAATCCCATTGCCTCGCCTGCCTCCACTACCACATATACGGTTACCTACACGGATGCCAATGGTTGCACCGCCTCTGATGCAGTAACCGTTACCGTGCTGCAGGCTGAATATTATGCCCTGGTACCCAATGCTTTTACTCCAAACGGGGACGGTATAAATGATGTGGTTACCATTTTTCATAAAGGAGTAAAGCAAATCAACCTGAAAATATTCAATCGCTGGGGCGAAAAGATTTTTGAAACCACAGAACCGGATGCTGTATGGGATGGAACCTATCAGGGGAAAAAGCTCAACCCGGATGTGTTGGTATATTATCTTTTTGCTGAGTTCATGAATGGAAGAACCTATGCAGCCAAAGGTAGTCTCACACTAATCAGGTAGCGCAGCTTTATTTCTCAGAGTTAAAGGAGAATGATCAGGAGATGAAAGTCTTAATAAAAAGCATTGCGCGACTTGTGCAAACCACTTCAGCCACTGCGCCCGTGAAGGGGAAAGACATGTCTCATCTTCCCTTAATAGAAAATGCCTGGCTGCTCATCAACGATGATCGGATTGAAGACCTGGGAACAATGGATAATTGTCCTGAAAATGCCGATATCATCATTGGTGCCGAGGGCAAAATGGTTTTCCCCTGCTGGTGTGATTCACATACGCATCTGGTTTATGCAGGAAGCCGCGAAATGGAGTTTGTAGAACGCATCAAAGGTGCTACCTACGAGCAAATAGCAAAGAAGGGCGGAGGGATTCTGAATTCTGCGAAAAAACTGAATCAAACTTCGGAAGAAGAACTCCTTGAACAATCTCTTCCGCGATTGAAAGAAATTATGATGATGGGCACAGGAGCGGTGGAAATAAAAAGCGGATATGGATTGACGGTGGAAGGAGAACTGAAAATGCTGCGCGTAATAAAAAAATTGAAATCGCTTTCTCCGCTCACCATCAAAGCCACTTTCCTTGGCGCTCATGCCATTCCTGAAGAGTTTAAAGCAAACCGCAAAAAATATCTTGATCTCATCACGAAGGAAATGCTGCCTGCCATAAAAGAAGAACGGCTTGCAGATTTCATTGATGTGTTCTGCGATAAGGGTTTTTTCACTCCGGAAGAAACAGATACCATTCTTCAGGCGGGTGCTGCCATTGGATTGCGGCCCAAAATACACGCCAACGAACTCGGGCTTACAGGAGGCGTGCAGGCAGGCGTAAAAAACAACGCTTTATCGGTTGATCATCTTGAGCATGTCGGGGAGGAGGAAATCCATGCTTTGCTGCATTCCGACACCATTCCTACCCTGCTTCCCTCCACCGCGTTTTTTCTCGGATTGAAATACGCACCTGCAAGAAAGTTGATTCAATCCGGACTGCCGGTTGCCCTTGCTTCGGATTATAACCCCGGCTCATCCCCTTCGGGCAACATGCCCTTTGTGTTGTCGCTGGCATGCCTGTATATGAAGATGACTCCCGAAGAAGCAATCCATGCAGCTACTATCAATGGCGCATGCGCCATGGATGTGCAAAATGAACTGGGCAGCATCGCCAAGGGAAAAAAAGCCAATGTTTTCATCACAAAAAAAATCCCTTCGGTGGCGTTTCTGCCCTATGCTTTCGGCAGTAATCTGATTGACACGGTCATCATCAACGGTAAAGTACAAACGGGGGAATGATGACAGTCGGTTATCCACGCCTGCATCATCAGTACCTGACGCTCCTTGGTAAACGAATCAGTATCGCAATGATATGGCCTGGGAACGTTCGCTTTCCAGTCCTTCTTTGCTGACAGCCGTAACCTGATAAACATAAATCTTTCCCTTGCTAACCTGCTTGTCGGTAAATGCCTTTTTATCGGCATTCACCATGTTCAGCAAACGAAAGGCAGCACCGTTTTCAGACCGGTAGATATTAAACCCTTTAAGATTTTCCTGGAGTGTATTCCAGTTCAGAACAATACCGTCTGCAGTTTTCATCACCAGTAACCCTCCGGGTGGCGGAGGTAATATTTCAGGTATAGTGATTGCCACAGGTGCGCTTTTCTTACCTTCTTTAGCAGAAATATTAACAGAGCACACCACATATTCGTAAGTGGTCCCCTGTTTCACTTCGGCATCTTCATAATAATTATTGCCGGTCTTAATAGGTACAGAATTCAGCAATGCATAATTTTTGTCACCGGCTTTTCTGTAAACATTATAGCCGGCTACCTGCGGGTCATAGGCCGTCATATCTTCCCAGATGAGCAGCACGCGGTCATTGTGCAGTTTTGCTTTCAGATTCAAAGGGGGCATCAGTTTGGAAGGAAGGTCGGGAATAATACTCACCCGCTCGGAGTATGCACTCACCAGGCCGCCCTGTCCCACGGTGGCAACCGCATAGGAATATACCGTTCCGCCTTCCAGACCGGAGGTGTCAAGATAGCTTTGCTCCACGGTGTCAGGCGGAATCAGCGAGCTAATCAGCTTCAGTTCACCGGTGTAACCCTCGGCCCGAAATACATAATAACCATCTGCCAGCACATCCAGCGGCTGCCAGTGCAGCAATACGCCATTTCCTGACTGGTCAGCGCTGAGCCGTTGCGGAGGCAAGGGTTTTTCTTTTGCCTCAAACATTCCGAACACTTTTGCACTGGGATAGCCTTCACCAAAGGGTCCGTTGACCACCACATAGTAGTAATAGTTTTCATTTCCCCGCTGCACCTTGTCGGTAAATTGGTTTTGATCGGGTGGAACGCGTGCAATTTGTGTATATGGTCCTTCATACCGGTCGCTTCTGTAAATAATAAAATTGCGCAGATAGGGCGAAGGGCTGACTTCCCATGATAGCACGATGGCCTTTTCATCAGAAAGACCAACCGCTTTCAAACGCTTGACAAGAGGGAGGATGCTGATGTCATAACTTTTAGCGGAAATGATTTCGGATTTTGGCAGGTCTCTGCCGTTCTCATCAACGGGGACGATATAATAATCGTAGGCGAAATTGGGTGTTACGGTAGTATCAAAAACCAGAAACAATATGGTGTCTTTTCGCATGCTGAAACCATGCTCTGCATGGAGCTGGATGAAGTTGTTCTTCTTTTGCAGGCTGCGGAAAATTTTGAAGTCATTTAATTTCCGCTGACCGACCAGATACCATTGCAATTGTATCATGGAAGTATCTTCCCAGACCTTGTACCGTGCCGGCACGGCAGTGGCTTGCGGAAAAAGCTCAGCCGCATACAGCAGGCAAAGCAGGGTTGCAATTGTTTTCAGCGGGTTCATATTTTCTGTTTTTTATTGTGCTTTTGTATTTATGCCACTAAAGCACTAAAAGCATTTTGCTTTTCGTACGTCTCATTTGTGAGTTAACATGACTAAACACCTGCTCTTTCCACCCCGGATTTTTACCCCTTAATTTGTACACTTGCCATCGCTGATTTCAAAATCAAAACCATCCTTGGTACTCACCGTAAGCAAAACGGCAAAACCCTTGCTGTAGCCATCGCTCCAGCAGCCCTTGCACAATCCCAGGTCAGCACACTGTTCTACCGATCCGTGCACAGAAAAAGAATTGCATCCGGTGAGTTTAATTTCTTTTGTGGTAACATTAAAAGTGCCGGCCGGAAATCCTGCCTGCAGGGAAGCTCCCACGTCCATGGATGAGCAAGTCAGTTTTGATTTGATATACAGCTCCACTTCTGCCAGGGCCACGGCACCGACCCCCAGTACGGTTGCCCCCTGCGGAGAATCAAAATCCATCCATACTTTGGCCGCCAGTCCTCCCGTTGCGGAAATTCCCGCACTGATAATACCGGCAACATCAATATCAAAGTTGGGCAGTTCTATGGGTGAACTTTTATATCCGGTAAAGAAAAACCCGTTGATGCCGTTTTTTAATTCTTCAGGCAGTGAAGTAAATTTTGACGGAATAAGGACGTCTTTATTTGCAGTGGGATAATTCCCGAACAGGATACCGCATTTGATGGTTTGTATTACCGGCACTGTCACATCAGCTATACCCAGAAAGTCCCATCCTTTCTGTTCAAAACGCATATCCATACCGCCATCCACCACCAGCCCTGCTATTTCCACCTTATTTATATCTATGTGTCCGTAGAGCGCCATCGTTTTCAGGTCAAAAGTGATTTGCGCCACACCAAAGGGGGTATTGATATTGGAGACCTTGATGCTCTCCTTGTTCAGTTCGGTATTGATAGCACCATAGGCGGTGAAATAGGTGCGCTTGCCTGCCGGTTGTTCCACGCCCTTGCTTGCTTCCAAGATGCCGTTGAAGCGGAAGTAATCCCACGCATTATTCATCACAACCATATCGCCTTCCACGGCTGTCATTTTTGTTTTGGCGCTGTTGCTACCGAAATATATCGTTTGCCCTTTGGGATCTACGTCTACCCGGATAAATGAGGGCGTGCGCGATAGTTTTCCTTTGATCTTCAGCGTGGCTCCCTTGTCTTTCACGATGATATCTCCGCTGGTAAAGAAGCCTTTCTCGTCCAGCGTTTGCGCACCGGGCGTAACATCAGCAGAATAAGACACTCCGCCTTTGGCATTGAATTCAATTTTCATTGGGATGATTTCCAACACAGGTTTCCCGCTCACCTTCCTGAATCGGAGTGTCACACCTAAATCCGTTGGCATGCCGGGAATGCCCAGATCATTTTTTCCTGACAGCAAAAAGAAATCCGAATAGGTGGTTAAGGAAGTAACTGTCATTTTCATGACGTTGTAAAAGGTAGGCGTAGCTTTGATGCCGCTGAACTGTGTTTCCCCGTTGCTGATGACCTGGAAGGAGCCGAAATATAATTTATCCGGAGTGCCGGGCAGGCCGCTGGCTACGGCTGCAGGATTATCTCCTTCAGCGAGTACGGTCAGCACCCAATGGCCTTTCTTGTCTTCACCCACCACGGGGTCATAACCGAAAAAGCGTTTGGAAGGATTTTGCGTCATCACCTGTACGGGCACCACACCCGACAGTGAGAGCGACTTTATATCATATTTTAAATCCAGCGAAGTAGGCTTTATCTCCATATAGGTGACAGGCACATCCACCAGCCCGGTTACTACCATTCCCTTGTAGCTCACCAGCGAGCCGCTTTCCTTCCGGTATTCCCAGCCTTCGGCAATAACGTCCCATTTTTCCAGCTTAAACTTCAGCTTGTCGCCCTTTTTGAATGCTGTGATGGAATTGGGTTTGATAATTATTTTCCCCGCATCAATTTTTAAATCAGCAGGCACCATGTTGGGAATAGCCGTGCTCAGAATGGCATAAAGTGCGATATTATCCTCATAGATATAAGAGCTGTCTTTATTTGCTATCGCATTGAAATTGTGAATCTTCATTTTCATGTCTCCTCCTGCACTGTTCACCAGTCCGAATTTTTGTTTTGGATAGACCACTCCCGGGGCACGAAAAGCAATCACTTCCGGTTTTGTTTTACCCCATTCGCTCAACAGCATTTCCGTTCCCTGGTTGAAGGCGAGATAAGTGGACACGAAATCAAAGGCCACCTGATCTACCTGCACTTTGCCGCGCAGCATTCCCTTCTTTTGCGTATCGGCATACACTGAGAGCAACACATTTTTCGGATCAGAAGACATCAGCTTGCCCCGGAAAGCATTGAACATTTTCAGTTTTATGTAAAAGCCGTCAGTGAGGATAGAAGCAGCCACAGGCTCCCACTTTCCGGAAACCGATTTCAGCGTCACCTGCGAAAAGCTGAGGCGTGTGTCTTTATTTTCCAACTGAAAATTGGGATTGTCTGCCAGTTGAACAAAAGCGCCACTCACCTTTATTTCTCCGCTGGACAGCTTTTCAAGACTTTCAAGTTCCACAGGCATGCCCCAGATTTTTGCAAGGCTCACATCTGCAATTTTCAGATTGAAGTTAACGGGCTGTGCTGTGGGCAGCGCTACTTCTTTGGATTCACCTATGTAGGTGGTGGATTCGTCTGCGGCTTTGGTCGCTTTGATAAGTTGCTTACCGCTTCCGATGGGAATGCCTGCCAGCGTGTAGCTGCCATCGGCTTTGCTGAAGGTGGTGATAGAATTTGAGCCGCTGCCCATATCCAGAAAAACGCGTGCGCCTTCTACCGGCACATGGTCGGGTCCTGCTGTCACCGTTCCGCTGATCACAGCTCCTTTTTGCAAATAGACATATTTCGAAACCGGATATTTTGAAGCCGGATTGTGTACCCAGAAGGAAGTAGCGACATATTCGCTGCCATCAGGCGGTATCACTTCCACCAGAAAATAATCAGACGCATTGGCAAACTCAAATTGCACATTACCCAACTGATCGGCTACCTGCACCATATCCAGAATCTTCACCTTAGCTCCGGGTATTGCCCCGTGCATAATCTGCTTGGATTGCGGATGCACATATTCGTAATCCACGGTGAACTTCATGCGATGCAGCTTCCTGTACACTTTGAACTTACCCAGGTCATTCATCTGCCCGTAGAGCACATCGACCTTAAACGTATCCGGAAAATATTCATCCGGAGGAATGATGATCAGGTCTTGCTTGATGCCGGAAGCTGCGGGGAAGGAAAAAACTTCCTTCATAGAAAAAGGATTTATCGTGAACAGGGGCTGTGTTTCCTTGAACGGACTGAAACCCAATTTCACATCTGAATGCACAGCAGCACCGTTTTCATCAATTACTTCACCGCGCACATAAGCCATTGGTTTGAGAATAATATTGCCCCAGTTCTTCTGCTGGCCCATCTGCAATTGTTCGGAGGTTTTCATCACGGTTTCATATCCGTATTTTTCTACAATTGTGTTCCATGCTTTGTTGGGCGGAAGGTTGTTGAATTCAAAATATCCTGCATTGTCAGATTTTCCCTGCAGCTTGGTCTGGTCTTTCGTATCCCAGTTGAAAATGGTTGCTCCGGCAATTGGAGAATTTTCGTGCATCACTCTTCCAAATACACGCGGATAGTCAGGGTCCATAATCATTTGAAACGCATAGGTCTTTACTTCATATTCGCTGTTGAAAGTGATATTATAAATCGTCCCCCCGGGAGATGGGTAGGCGCCATAAGAGGAAGAAGTCATCGGATACTTTACATTGTCAAAATAATACATGAATTTGGGGTAAACCTCCAGCGCACTTTTGTAGTTTACTTCACCCTTTGTCTTTGAGGTTTCCAGAAACATGAAATAGTGGTCATCCTGATTGTATCCGTAGTGGCGCATCAGATTGGTGAAGATGCAATGGCCGGGCTCGTTGTTTTCGCTGGTGACACCTTTAGCTACTACATCCCAGTTGCCCAGGGTTCCCACAGCTACTTTCTCACTGAGATTTTGCCCTTCATTGAGCGGCACGTTGGCAGGCCGTTTCCCGGGCAAGCGAACCACATAGGCTTTCACGGCATCCAGCGGGTTACCCTGCCCATACTTCTGATCCTTTATTTTCGGATTGCTGATTACGCTTAAATCAAGATTGTAACTTTTGGCGTAGGATACCAACGTGCCCACATTTACCTGCTGCCACGGCTGCACGATAATATCATAGTCAGGACTGCAGTAATACTCATCTTCCACTACCACCCGGAAAACCCGGTACAAGTCGCCCGTCACACTTTTAGAAGGTACTTTGTGAGGCGGCCCGCCATACTTATCCGGTACTATGAAATAAGCCGTGTACTCAAAATTCTTTTGCACCAGGCCAGTGCTGTCCTGGCTGACAAAGGTGAATGTGAAGTTCCCATCCGCATCGGTATAGGTGGTTGCCACTACTTTATTCAGATCGGTAAACTGATTCAGAAAGGTTGAATACTCAGGCAGCACCCGCAGGCTGGAGTAGGTGGTTTTTGCATAATTCTGGTCCTTGCCTCCGGTTACCACGGCATCTTTCACCACATAGGTAACCACCAGGCTCACACGGGTATTTTTCAGCGGACGTGAGTTTACCGGATCCACCATGCCCACTAAAATATATTGATCGGCAACCTGCATCTGCGAAAAGCTATTTTGATTGATTTGCGTTACCCCACCGCTGCCGGTACTCTTTTTCGGCAAACCATCAGGAGGAAAGGTATATTTCAGCCGGCCTGAGACTTTTGATATGGGGGCAAAAAACGGCTGACCGGGCACGGTAACAGGCAGGTCATTAATCGCATAATAGGTAGCACCAGCAGGTTCGGTTTCTTTCTGCGGCAGTTCTTCTTTCCCGTACTGAAACCAGCATACTTCGCTGCGTCCTCCGTTGGCGAAGCGCGCTTTGGAAACATCATCATGGGCAATGAGCTGAAAGGCATATTTCTTCCCTTTCTCCAACATGGATAATCCGGGGCCGTAAAGGAAAGTAACGCCTGTTACATCCTGTTCAAAGAAGGCAGGCGTGGTCGCTGTTTCCATTACTTCAGAGGGATTCATGGTGTTGGTGGGAAACTCCGCAATTTTCAGGGTATATACGGTGGTAGCAGGCGCACCGGGCGATGGCGTCCACCCGAATAAAATGTTTGGCACCTCGGCATAATCAAAAACCTTCCCGCACTGTGGCCGCAGCAGCACGGGCGGCTGCAAATCGCGGATAGAAAAGGTGTTGCTGCATCCGTAAGGTGCGTCAGCTGATAATGCATTGCCATCGGCATCGTAAGCGACAAAACAGATCTGGTAATCACCTTCCGGCAAACCGGTATTCATGGTTTCAGCTTTACTGATGCCGGCAAACTGCAGATTGCTGAAATCAAAATACACTTCCAGGTCTAAACCAGATGCCGTATAGGGAACTCCGGCCTGCAGGCTAAGTAATGATGTTGGAACAAACCCGGGCATGGTGGTAATAGTCACTCCGTTATTTCCCTTCATCTGCATACGGAAATACACCTCCTTGTCGGCAGAGGAATGCAGCATCACCATGGTCTTGCCGGGATAATCTTCCAGCCGGGAAGTGAACGGTGGAACCACTCTCGTATTAAGGGTAAATGTCAGCACTGGTGCGGTGATGGAAAAGCTGGTGCATCCGGTAGGAGGAGCACCCGTGATGGGATCACCTGCTCCGCGCCACAGGCGGAAGCAAAGCTGATACTGTCCGGGGGGCAGTCCGGTTGTAGTGGCAGTTGCAGCCGTGATGCCGGTGAAAACCAGATTGGCCGCATTAAACAACTGGTCAAAGTCGGCCCCGTTGAGTATGAGCGGCTCATTCACATCAATCGGAGGCAACACCACCTGCAGATTGTTTACATCGGTTTGGATGCTGACGCCATTGTTGCCGGTGATGCTTACACTCAATAAAGGATCGTCCACATAATAATTTGAGTTAATGGTTACGGTTATATTGTCCTGCAGGTCATTCAGCGGTTCGGTGTAAGGCGGGATGATGACGGTCGTAATGGTGACCGTAGGCGGTGCAATGGAAAAGCTGGCGCAACCGGAAGGAGGTGCTCCGCTTACGGGATTGGCATCGGCATCCCACAAGCGAAAACAGACGGAGTAATTTCCCGGAGGCAACCCGGTGTTGTAAACATCTATGGAACTGACATTGGTAAAATTCAGATTGCTGCGCAGAAACAAATCATTCAGGTCAGCGCCTGAGAGCGACTGCGGAACACCCTGAATGATGACAACAAAAAAAGGATTGTTGCTATTGCTCTCAATCAGCACGCCATTATCACCGGAGATGGTCATCTTCAATATATGATCTCCGTTGAGTGTGGCAGAAAAAATAGTTGTGGTGATATTGAATTTCAAATCCCCCAGCGGTACATTATAGGGCGGAGTAATTTGTGTGGTAACGGTTGCCTGCGCGAAAGAAGCAGCCGGCAGCATAAAGAGGCTGATTAACATGGTGCAGCAGGCCAACCTGAGGCAGGTGAGTGCACTACTTATTTTTGGGAATGTTGAATGTGTAAGCATAACCCAGATCCAATTTTGTTTCGGTAAAAGAGGGAACAGATGCCAGATCCGAATTTTTTCTCTGCAGGCTGAAGGATAATTTAAACTGATGCTGCCTCAGTAATTTGTAGGAGGCATTCACGCGCACAATATGCACCGTACTCGACCTGACCTCATTATTAACTGTTGCCAGCCAGGAATAATTAACTCCCGTATTAAGCTGATTTTTTAGAAAAGATTTGTTCACTCCGATAGTTGGTCCACAATACACCATTTCAAAAGAGGCAACATCATTTCGCGTCCAAGTAAATCCAGTCATCACGCTGAAAGCATGTTTCAGCAGCGAAAAAATGTAATTGGCAAAAACACTTTCCATATTGTAATCGCTGAAAACAGCGGTAACATCATTGCGGTCGTTCAGTTTTGCATAGGTGCCTGTAATCGTAATGATGTTTGATGTTCTTGCATTCATGAACATCAGCACAGGCGTCAGCTGCACATTGTGGCTGATCTGTGAAATTTCATACAGGCTGTCCAGAGGCGTAGTGCCCTCCTTCTGCCGCACATCATAATTGGAATAACTACCATCAAGGCTGAATTTATCATTAGGTTTAAGGGAAAAGCCCAGCATGCCCGCAATGCGGTGTGTCTTCACAGCTTTATCATTATCCAGGTCATCATACTGCAAGCCGATGCTGCCATACAGGCGAAGTTTTTTCTGCCACACCAGCACAGAAGGATCAAGGCTGAAGCGCATCAGGTCATCCTGAAAATAATAAGCGCCCATGCTGCGGTATCCCGGCTCTATGCGCCTGAAAAGAAATTTGACCGAAAATTTTTCTATGGCATATTCCAATGAGGATTTGATAGCAAGGTCAGAGCGCGTGCTGGCATTTTCGTTCAGCATGAAGGCCAATATTTTTAATCCCTTATAGTTGCCTGCGGGTTCGGAGATTCTGGTATCTGCGGTATAGAGGCTGTTGGCTATTTCCAGGTCAAAGGTGAAATGTTTGGCGAATTTCTGGTGGGTAATGAGCGCCAGGACTACATTCTCAGCCGGAGACAACGGATATGTAGCAGGAATAGAATCCAGAGAATTTTCTTTATCCCACCCTTTCAGCAATAGAATATCAAAAAAATTATCATCAGTTCCGTATCCGAGCTTAAAGCAATATGCCAGACGGGTAAAAGCAGGCGTGACATAAAAACCGGACTTACTGCCCGGCTCTATTGCTTTTTTCAACCTTCCGTATAGAGCAGCGATACGAAACCTTTTGGGCGTCAATTCTACGCCCGCTGTTAAAATATTGTGACCGCCCAGTGAAAACTCAGACCAGGTGATGTTCTGAAATGCCAGATAAAGTTTTATCCAGCGATAAGATGGTGTAAAACCTATCCTATCAAGAGACTGCCTGAAATCCCGTTGCTGCTCAGTAATCAGGAAGCTAAATGGTATAGAAACCCCATACACAGAAACGGTAGGATTTCCCTGAATAATCCATGAAAATGGCTTTCTGTAACTATTCTTGCCGGCTACATGAAAGTAGGAAGCGTTGGCGCTAACCTGACCGTTTAGTGAAAATGGCCGCTCGTTCTTAATATTCTCAAGATTCTGCGCCAGTCCGCTGAACATGGGAGACAACATCAGAACAAGCATACCGCCCGTTAGGTAGGGGCTTCCCATGGAGAATTAGTTGTTAAATTTCAAATGAAGGTAAAGAAAGAAAAACTTGAAACAAATGACTTTTATCCGAAGTTTTTACCAAGAGATTACAGCTAACTTGGACAAAAAGCCATGAGCAAGTACTTATTCCTTTTTTGTGCCACAGGCTGCCTGGGCATCACTGCCGAAATTTTTTTCACGGCTGTTTATGACATTCTGCAGGGAAGGGCGGAGATTCCGCTCATGCTGAAAGGACAGTCCTATATCTGGATGTTTCCCATCTATGGATTGGCAGGCATTCTCTTCCCGCCAATAATAAAGCGCCTCAAGGAGTGGCATGTGTTGCTGCGCATGTGCTTGTATGCTACCGGGATTTTAGCAGTGGAATTTATTACAGGATGGCTGCTTGATATCACCACCGGCCAGTGTCCATGGGAATACAAAGAAGGCTGGCACGTGCTGGGATATATCCGGATTGACTACTTTCCTTTATGGGCCCTGTTTGGATTGCTGGTAGAAAAAACGCTTCGCTATCTGATGCGGCTTGAGATTCAACCCGAATAAAGAATATCGTGCTTTACGATATGTTCCTTCATCAGGGTGTGCACCTTTTCTTTCAGCTCCGGGATGTCTTTCTCTTTCAACCCTTCGGTGGAAACCGGCTCCAGAAAATGACAGCCAAGCGGGCAATGATGGAGCAGCCACTCATCATTCGGATAAAGTCTGCGCGTGTTGAGCAGCACCATCGGAATCACCGGCAGCTGACACTCTATTGCCAGTCGGAATGCACCATCTTTAAAGGGCTGCAGCGGTTCCGGGGTACGATTGCGGGTACCCTCCGGAGCAATCAGTACTGAAATATTTTTACCAATGATCTCCCGCATCCTTTCCATACTCTGCCTGCGGCTTTCCGGATTGGAACGGTCAACCAGTATCAGCGCTTTTCTGAACATAAAGCCCATTACCGGCAAGCGGACAAGCTCTTTTTTGCCCAACGGACGATAGCGGTTTTTCATGGCAGCAGCAACGATGACAATGTCGGCAGTGGAACCATGATTCATCACAAATACATAAGAGCGGTTTTTCTCAATATGCTCCTCCCCCCTGATATCCAGCCGCACTCCGTTCAGGAAAGCCCATGTCACCGCCCACGGACGATAACACTTATACATCAGGTCCACTCCCCTGCCGAGTGTGATAATGGCTACTACTATATGATAAACAAAAGCAATCAGCATGAGCAGGAAAAACGTGAGGTAAGCCCATATAGTAAAAGCAATCCGCAAAAAGAGCATAGCTGCAACCTTTATTATTGTTCTCAAATTACAATGATTAGATTTACTTTCCGTGAGGGATTTTGAACATCACTATGCGCAGGTAAACGGCATCCGGCTGCATTACGTAGCTGCCGGAAACGGACCGCTGGTCATTCTGCTCCACGGATTTCCGGAATTCTGGTATGCCTGGCATAAGCAGCTCCCTGCGCTTGCCCGGCACTTCCGTGTCATCGCACCAGACTTGCGCGGCTATGGCGACAGTGATAAGCCGAAGGCAATCAGCAACTACTCCGCTAAGGTGATTGCCCGGGATATCGTTGAGCTCATCCATGCTTTGGGAGAAACCAAGGCGCATATTGTGGGTCATGACTGGGGCGGAGCTATCGCCTATATGATGGCTCAGCATTTCCCTCAATCTGTCAGCAAACTCATTGTATTGAATTGCCCGCTGCCGCAGTTATTGCTGAAAAGCTTTTTTACCAATTTCAGCCAGCTCAAAAAGAGCTGGTACATGTTTTTCTTTCAGCTGCCTCAGCTTCCGGAACGGTATATCGGTAAAGATCTGCGGACGTTTTTTTACCGCGGGCTCCGGGGATGGGCGCATAACAAGGAAGCCTTCACCAAAGAAGATATTGAAGAATACGTAAAGGCCTATCAGAAGCCCTATGCCATCACCGGGGCTGTCAACTACTACCGGGCTGCGTTTCGTGACGGCCTGAAAAAAGAAATCCGAAGCATTACCCCTATACAGGCCGACACACTGGTAATCTGGGGTGAAGATGATAAAGCGCTGGGAAAAGAACTAACCTATGGAATGGAAAAGCATTTCCAAAACCATTTTGAGATAAAATATATTCCCGATTGCAGCCACTGGGTGCAGCATGAATATCCCGATAAGGTGAATCAACTTATACTGAATTTTATCAAAAAAGAAACGGCCTCATAATCTGCTATCGGCCAACAACCTCCGGCTATGACATACCAAGACAAAATCGTATGGATTACGGGAGCTTCCTCAGGGATAGGAGAAGCAGTAGCTCGTGTGTTTGCTGCCGAAGGAGCGCATATCATCATTTCGGCAAGAAGAGAAAAAGAATTGAAACGCGTGCAAGCGGCCTGCCCCGACACCTCCAGAGTGACAGTTGTCCCGCTTGACATAGCGGATTATAAAAATATTGCCGGCATCGTAACACCCGTTATTGAAAACCTGGGCAGGATTGATCTGCTGTTCAACAATGCCGGCATCAGCCAGCGATCCCTGGCAAAGGATACCTCCCTTGAAGTATATGAACGGATTATGCAGGTAAACTTCATGGGCACCATAGCCATGACCAAAGCCGTCTTGCCGTTCATGCTCCGGCAGCAATCCGGACACATAGCCGTGGTCACCAGTCTCACCGGTAAGTTCAGCACGCCCCTGCGCACCGGTTATGCCGCCTCCAAACACGCCCTTCACGGTTTCTTTGACGGATTACGTGCCGAAGTGTATCGGGATAATATAGCCGTAACGATCATCTGTCCGGGATTTGTGAAAACCCATGTTTCGGAAAACGCCCTCACCGCCGATGGCACCCCCCAGCGTAAAATGGATGACGCCATCCGCACCGGCATGGACCCTGATTACGTTGCCAAAAAGATACTGCGTGCTCTCAAAATGAGAGAAGAAGAGGTAATTATCGCTGGTCGGGAAAAATGGGGAGTATATATCAAGCGCTTCTTTCCGAGCCTGTTCTCCCATCTTATAAAAACCGCCAAAGTAACCTGATATTCAGCACACTACGATGCAGAATCAAGTCCATTGATCCAACAATACCCTACTGCTTTATTCATCCACGCCAGGATTTGGCAAGCCTTTTGAATCTACAGTGCCAAAAGAAATTTACACACCTATGAGAACACATCTTCAAAATCCGAAAGTTCTGGCTGGTGCTGCAACCCTCCTGTTCGTATTGTCCATCGTGGGTACGGGCATTTTGTATAATCAGAATCAGACCTTAAGCGAACTCCTAGCCGGAGAAAAAGCGCTCACCGAAAAACTGACCGCAGAGCAAAACCGACTGCTCCAGGACATTGAAACACATAAAAACCAGCTCAAACAAATTAAAACTGAAAAAAAAGAGGTGGAACAACTTCTGGCGTCAGCTAACGAACAGCTAAGTAAAAAAGAAGAGGCACTCCAGAAGATGAGCCGTGAAAATAAAAATATCAAAACGCAACTTACAGAGCTCCAAAAGATACGTGAGGAGATGAACAAAGAAATGACACATCTGAAACTGACCATTCAGACACTGCAGGATGAAAATAACAGATTGACTAGAGAAAATACATCCCTGCAGGCTGAACTGAACAAGTTAAAGGAAAAGCTGGAGATGACCCTTCCCCGTGCCAACAATTTCAGAGTGGAAGTTTTTCGTAAAAGGAAAGATAAACTTACCGTCAGTGCCAAAAAGGTGCATACCGTTAGTGTGACCTTTGACCACAATCTGGCTCCACTGGCATCTTTAGGCAATCAGGAAGTATTTGTGGTACTCAAAGATAAAAATGGCAAAGTGCTGAAATCTGACAAGAGCGGTAAAACATCTGTTCAGATAGAGGGCGCACAGAAAGAATTGGAATACACTACCTTTGAAACCATACAATCCGGCAAAACCATGACCATACGTTTTATGCCGGAAGAAGAACTATCAGCAGATATTTACACGGTAGATGTATATACCAAAGATAATTACCTGGGCAGCGTGAAATTCAGGCTTTCCAGATAAAAGAAAACAGGGCAGAGGATGAAGGCGGGTGGTGAGTTTACACTGCCCGCTTTCTTTTTTTACCCCTTGTTATCCATTCCATTTTTCATTTTACATATCCCACTCATGCGTTTATAGGCACAGCGTACCGCTTGATATTCCATCACCACTCTCCTCAGGGTGGTAGCGCAAAGCAAAACTTTTAATTTAGCGCAAACCCTTTGGCATGCGTCCTATAAAATCCAGGATCAACCCCCAGTCAAAATCCTTTAAGGACAATTATGAGAAAATGACGGCTCTCGTTGGGGAACTCAATGAAAAATTAAAAGAGAGCCTGAACCAGGGCAGTGAGAAACATCTCAGGCGCGCCCGGGAAGCCGGAAAATTTTCTGCCCGCGAACGGATTGAACTGGTGTTGGATAAAGACAGCCCTTTTCTGGAACTGTTGCCCCTGGCGGGTCTTGGACTGGACGGCTTCGGGCCCGGTGGAACCGTGGTGACAGGCATCGGCCTGGTAAGCGGCAAACTGTGCATGATCAACTCCAACGTGGGCACCAAAAAAGGCGGAGCCATTGATTACGCCACCCTTCAGAAAAGTCTGCGCACCGGGGAAATCGCCCGCGAAAACCGCCTGCCCATGATTAATCTGGTGGAATCGGCAGGCGCCAACCTGCCTGAGCAGGAAAAGATTTTCAACTACGGAGGCATCACCTTCCGCGAGATCACCAGGCGCTCAAAAATGGGACTCACCACCATCAGCGTAGTGTTTGGAAACGCCACCGCAGGCGGAGCCTATATCCCCGGCATGAGCGATTATGTGGTGATGGTAAAAAAAGCAGCCAAGGTGTTTCTTGCCGGCCCCCCGCTGGTGAAAATGGCTACAAACGAAATCACCGATGACGAAAGCCTGGGAGGAGCAGAAATGCACAGCCGCATCTCTGGCGTCAGCGATTATCTGGCCCAGGACGAACCGGACGGCATCCGCATTGCCCGCGAAATCATGTCGTTCCTGAAAAGCCCTGAAGACGCTTTCATCCCCCGGGAACCTGTCAAGGAACCCTTATACAACCCCGATGAAATACTGGGCATCGTCAGCCCGGACTTGAA
This sequence comes from Chitinophagales bacterium, assembly GCA_026003335.1. Classification (NCBI taxonomy): domain Bacteria; kingdom Pseudomonadati; phylum Bacteroidota; class Chitinophagia; order Chitinophagales; species Chitinophagales bacterium. The sequence continues at coordinate 400,487 of BPHB01000002.1, forward strand.
AATCTCCTTTGACGCCCGAGAAATCATCGCCCGCATTGTTGACGGCTCTGAATTTTCAGAATTCAAGCCCGAATACGGCCCCACGCTCGTTACCGGCTTTGCAAAGATTCACGGCTATCCGGTGGGCATCCTCGCCAACAACGGTGTGTTGTTTTCTGAATCGGCAAATAAAGGCGCACACTTCATCCAGCTCTGCAACCGCAACGACACGCCTCTCATTTTCCTGCAAAACATCACCGGATTTATGGTGGGTAAAAAGTATGAAGAAGGAGGTATCATCAAAAACGGAGCAAAACTGATTAATGCCGTTTCCAACAGTGAAGTGCCGGCCATCACCATTATGATGGGTGCCTCCTATGGTGCCGGCAACTACGCAATGGCCGGAAGGGCTTACCAGCCGCGGTTTCTGTTCGCATGGCCCAACTCCAGAATTGCCGTAATGGGCTCTGAACAATTGTCGGGTGTGATGGAGATTATTCAGCGCCAGGCAGCAGAAAGCTCCGGCATGCCCTATGATGAAGAAGCCGGCAGGCAGATGCGTGAATATATGATTCAGGAGGTAGAGAAGAAGTCCACTGCATGGTATTCTACCGGCAACCTGTGGGACGATGGGGTGATTGACCCCCGCGAGACAAGAAATTATCTCGGCTTTTGTCTGGCAGTGGTAAACCAACAGAAAGTGAAGGGCACCGGTGAGTTTGGGGTGTTCAGGATGTAAAGCCGTTAGCCTTTTGCATTTAGCTATTAGCTATGAAAAACTTTAGAAAACTTCTCGTTTGGCAAAAATCCATGGATTCAGCAGAACAGGTTTTTGAGTTGGCAGCATTCCTGCCATCGGAGAAAAAATATGGATTGAAAAGTCAGATTACCAGAGCTGCTGTTTCAATTCCTACCAACATTGCGGAAGGAAGCAGCAGAAACAGTGACAAGGATTATCAAAGATTTCTTGAAATTGCGCTTGGCTCTGCATTCGAGTTGGAAACACAATGGATAATTGTAAAAAGGTTTAAAAACGTGTATGCTGATTTGATAGATAATACTTTTAAGCTTCTTAATGAGGTACAGAGAATGCCAGGGGCGTTTATTGCCAAGTTATCTCGTCAAAAAACTAACCGCTAAAAGCTAATGGCTAATGGCTCATTCCATCACTAAAATATTAATCGCCAACCGCTCCGAGATCGCCATTCGCATCATGCGAACCTGCCGAAAGATGGGCATCGCAACAGTGGCTGTTTTTTCTGAGGCTGATAAGAATGCCCTTTTTGTAAAACACGCGGATGAAGGCATTGCCCTGGGCGGATATGCAGCAAGTGACTCTTATTTGAATCAGGAAAAAATCATTGCCGCAGCAAAGCGCACCGGGGCAGACGCCATTCACCCGGGCTATGGGTTCCTGTCGGAAAACGAATCCTTCGCCAGGCGATGTGAGCAAGAAGGGATCCTGTTCATCGGCCCTAACTCCAAAGCCATTGAAGCCATGGGCGATAAAATACGGGCGAAAGAAATCATGCAAAAGCATGGGGTGCCGGTGGTGCCCGGCTATGACGGAGAAGATCAGTCCATGGAAACCCTCCGGAAAGAAGCAAAGAAAATCGGGTTTCCTGTTTTGCTGAAAGCCTCAGCCGGGGGCGGTGGCAAAGGCATGCGCATCGTGCGCGAGGAGAAAACGCTGGAAAAAGATATTGAAGGTGCCAAACGCGAGGCACTGAGCGCATTCGGAGATGATACCTTACTGATTGAAAAATATTTTGACAGCGCACGACACATTGAGTTTCAAATTTTAGGCGACAAGCACGGCCAGGTGATACATCTCTTTGAGCGGGAATGCTCCATACAAAGACGCTATCAGAAAATCATAGAGGAATCGCCCAGCCCGGTGATGACCGATGCATTGCGCGAAAAGATGGCTGCAGCCGCCCTGAAAGCAGCCCAGGCAATTAAATATGACAATGCCGGAACTGTAGAGTTCATCGTGGACGATAAACTGCATTTTTATTTTCTGGAAGTGAACACCCGGCTTCAGGTGGAACATCCGGTAACCGAAATGGTCACCGGCCTGGATCTGGTGAAACTGCAGATTGAAGTTGCGCAGGGGCTGCCGCTTCCGCTCAGCCAAAATGACGTGAAGCAAAACGGCCATGCGGTGGAGTGCCGCCTCTATGCGGAAGATCCCTACAACCATTTTCTGCCGGCCACCGGAAAAGTGCTTGCCTACCTTCCCGATGAAAGCGGTTGCACCCGCTACGACAGTGGTGTAGAAAACGGTTCGGTGATTGACATCCACTACGATCCGATGATCGCCAAGGTGATTACCTGGGGCAATACGCGCAGCGATGCCATCCGCAAGATGAAACATGCGCTGCGGAGAGACCGTCTTGCTGGGTGTTGTTACAAACAAAAACTTCCTCATTGATATTCTGGATCACCCGGATTTCACTTCAGGAAAATTCAGCACACATTTTATCCAACAACATCCGGAGCTCACAAGCCGTAAGGCGCCTGCTGAAAAAAGCCTCCATCACGCAGCCATAGCCGCCACACTCTGGATGTGGCATCAGCGGGAAACTGATAGGGTACTGTTAAAGCATCTTCCCTCTGGCTGGCGTAACAATTTTTATAAAATGCAGGAAGAAAAATTTGCGGTACAGGATCAGGAAATAACAGTACTTTACAGGAAGCTCTCAGAAGGTTTCCACATGAAAATTGCGGATAAAGAATATTTCGCTGAACTGTTTCAGGCAACAGGTAATCGTATTACCTGCGAAATGGAAGGCCATCGCAAAACTTTCATTATTGCGCAATCAGCGGAAACTCTTTTCATCCATGATGATGGAACGGGAAGCGTAATGCTGAAAATGCTCCCGCGCTTCCCCGAAGCAGAAGCCGAGAAAGTGAAAGGCGGCTATATTGCACCAATGCCGGGCGAAGTGGTGAAAGTGCTGGTGCAGCCCGGTGATAAGGTAAAGGCCGGAGACCCGCTGGTGATTCTCAGCTCGATGAAAATGGAAAATACCATTGAAGCCCATGAAGAAGGCATAGTGGAAGAGGTTTATGTAGAGCCCAAACAATTTGTGGAAGCGGAAATGATGCTTGTTAAAATAAATTCAAAATAGAAAACAACTCCTATACCTCCCCTCCTTCCGGGAGGGGCAGGGGGAGGTTGCTCAATGAATAAAGCACCAAACCACAATATCAAGTATTTAAAACAGTTGCGAAAAGAGCTACGAAATACATGATTACCTACACCGAGGACCAAACTGCTACTTTCCACTCTCAGACTTTTGCCTATCTGCTGGTGGAAGAAAAAGATCATGTGCTCACCATCACCCTCAATCGGCCGGAAAAAAAGAATGCCATGAATCCGGTGATGATGCACGAGATTGTGTATGCGCTGAACTATGCCCATTACAATCATGATGTTTGGGTAGTAGTGATAAAAGCTAACGGAGACGTTTTTTCTGCAGGTGCTGATTTGAAAGCGTTTGCCGGAGCCGCGGACGAAAAGAAATCAACCATCCCTGAACCTCCGTCACAAGTGGCAATCGGAGATGCCTTTAATCATCTGCATAAACCATGTATTGCCCGCGTGCATGGCAATGTATATGCCGGAGCACATCTTATCGTGTGCGGCTGCACCCATGTAATAGCATCCGGCAACGTGCAGTTCAGCCTTCCTGAAGTGAAACGGGGTATCTGGCCTATGCAGGTGATGGCCAGCCTGGCGCCCATCATGCCTGCCCGCCAGCTGCTGGATTATTGCATGCGTGCCAAAACGTTATCGGCTGAAGAAGCGCTGAAGCTCGGCCTGGTCACGCAGGTAGTGGAGCTTTCCGAGCTGGATAACACGGTGCAGGCGCTCGTGGAAGAAATAAAAACGCTTTCTCCGTCTGCCATTCGCCTGGGGCTAAAAGCCTGGGACGAGCTGAAAAGTATTGAACCTGCGCAACAGCATCAGTTCCTGCTCGGTATGCTGCAACAGGTGCTTCAGACTGAGGATGCCGCAGAAGGATTGCGGGCTTTTGCGGAAAAGCGAAAGCCGGTGTGGAAAGGGAAATGATAAAACACACAGCTTTCAACAGCACCGATGTTTTCTGGCAAGGGCCTGAGCTGAATCAGCTGCATTTGGAGTGCCCGCAGCTCTTACAGGTAAGGCATCCTTCCGAATAAGCCAGGGATTCCTGACCGCACTGGGGACACGTTTTGTCATCGGGCTCTGCATCAGGAGGCAGATATTTTTTCAGCGCCCTGACCACCCCGTTTTTCCAGGTATTGAGCGAGGCATCATTCAGATTCAGATGCTCTACCATATCTATTACATAGGGCAATGGCATGCCGTGGCGCAAAACTCCCGATATAAGCTTGGCATAGTTCCAGAACTCCTTATCAAAAGAGCGGGACAATCCTTCAATGGTCACTTTATAGCCGTCACGGTCTTCATACTGAAAATCATAGCGGCTCTTGCCCTGGCCGTTTTTGTTTTTGATCACCCAACCTTTTGTGACATAGTTGGGCAGTAAGAAGGAGTCTTCGGTTTTACCGGTAAAGATTTCGTAAGGTCTGCCTTTGTAGAGTCCAATCACGGCAATCCATTTTTCGTTGTTGTTCATAAACCTGACGATATCGGCTTCCAGCACTCTGGGGCGTTTGGGAGCCCGGGTTTCGGTAAATTCATTTTCTTCTTTTTTCGTATCGGCCACCAGCACACCCGAGCGGGAGCCTTCGCGATACACCGTGATGCCTTTACATCCGCTCTTCCATCCGGTAACGTAAATTTCAGCTACAAGCTCCTCTGAAATATCTTCAGGTACATTTACCGTGACACTGATGCTGTGATCCACCCATTTCTGTATGGCGCCCTGCATTTTCACTTTATTTACCCAGTCTACATCCCGGGCTGTGGCTTTATAGTAGGGTGATTTCTTAATAATTGCATTCAGTTCCTTTTCATCCAAAGAAGCGACCACGTCCGGATCATAGTTGTTCTTTTCCAGCCATGTGATGAACTTATGATGAAACACCCGGTATTCTTCCCATGCATCACCCACCTGGTCAACAAAATCTACGCGCACGTTTTTATCATTGGGATTGACTTTTCTTCTGCGTTTGTAGGATACCATAAAGACCGGCTCAATGCCGGAGGTGGTCTGAGTCATCAGGCTGGTGGTGCCGGTGGGGGCAATGGTCAGCAGGGCGATATTGCGCCTGCCGTATTTCTGCATGTCGCGATACAGATCTTTATCTTCGTTTTTCAAACGTAACAGGAAAGGATTGTTCTTCTCACGCTGGGCATCAAAGATCTTGAATGGTCCGCGTTCTTTAGCCATCTGAACCGAACTGCCATAGGCGGCAAGAGCAAGGGTTTTATGCACCTGCACTGAGAATTCCAGAGCTTTATCGGTGCCATAGGTGAGCCCTAAAGCGGCAAGCATATCTCCTTCGGCCGTGATACCCAGTCCGGTACGTCTGCCTTCTATGCATTTTTGCCGTATTTTCAGCCAGAGGTTGCGTTCGGTAAGTTTAAATTCTTCCTCTTCCGGGTCGGAATCAATTTTATCCAGTATCTGCTGTATTTTTTCCAGCTCCAGATCCACTATATCGTCCATTATGCGCTGCGCCATAGCCACATGCCTGCGGAATAGCTCAAAGTTGAAGGACGCCTCCGGAGTAAAGGGATTTTCCACGTAACTGTAGAGATTGATTGCTACCAGACGACAGCTATCATAGGGGCAAAGCGGAATTTCTCCGCATGGATTTGTGGAAATGGTTTTAAAGCCCAGGTCTGCATAGCAGTCAGGAATGGATTCCCGGATAACCGTATCCCAGAATATGACACCGGGTTCTGCTGATTTCCAGGCATTATGGATGATTTTCTTCCATAAGGCAGCGGCATCAATTTCTCTTACGATTTTGGGATTATCTGATTCTACCGGGAACTGCTGGCGATATGTTGTTCCGCTGATGGCTGCCTGCATGAACGCATCATCCACGCGCACCGAAATATTAGCTCCGGTAACCTTCGTACCATCCAGTTTAGCATCAATGAATTTTTCTGCGTCCGGATGCCGAATGGATAAAGTCAGCATGAGGGCGCCCCTGCGGCCATCCTGGGCTACTTCACGGGTGGAATTGGAAAAGCGTTCCATGAAAGGCACAATACCCGTAGAGGTAAGAGCACTATTCATCACCGGGCTGCCGGAAGGACGGATGTGGGAAAGGTCATGGCCTACCCCGCCCCTGCGTTTCATGAGCTGTACCTGCTCTTCATCGGTTTTCATGATTCCCCCGTAGGAATCCGCTTCCCCTCCTCCTATCACAAAGCAGTTGGACAGAGAGGCTATCTGAAAGTTGTTGCCGATACCGGACATGGGGCCACCCTGGGGAATGACATATTTAAACTCCCGCAACAGCTCGTATATCTGGCTTTCAGACATGGGATTGGGATATTTCTTTTCAATCCGCGCCAGCTCGCGGGCAAGCCTGCGGTGCATATCATCGGGAGTAAGCTCATAAATATTTCCCTGCGAATCTTTCAGCGCATATTTGTTTATCCATACGTTGGCAGCCAGCTCATCTCCCCCGAAATACTGAACAGTATGTTTGAGGACCTCCTGATAGGGGTAGGCCTTTAAGGTTGGCTGCTGTGTTTGCTGCTGGCTAACGTCTTTCGGGGAATTTTTAACTTTTTGCACTGCTTCTTCAATCATTTCCAACTACATTTTTGATTCAGCAATTTAACTATGGTGCCTCTTGGTAGCAAAATTACCGCCTGTAATTTATGAACAGGATATACACTTGAAAATCAAAGGTGTTGTGGATTATCTGAAAAGCTCTCTTTAGCTTTACCTGCTCAGTGATGAAGACCATTCAGGTTTTATCTGCCCGGCCGGATTCTTTTAAAACTTATCTGCTGAAGATATGGCAAAACAGGGCTCTCATTACCACACTTGCCAAAAGAGACCTGAAAATTAAATACGCCCAGACTTTCTTCGGGGTGCTGTGGGTTATGCTCCACCCGCTACCCTCGGTAATTATTTTTACCTTTTTTTTTGATCGGCTGATACAGGTAGATACCGGTCCGCTGCCTTATCCGATTTTTGCCCTTATTGGCATGACGGGGTGGTATTTCTTTACTAATCTGGCTTTCGGGGCAGGCAATTCTCTCATTGAATCCCAACAGCTGTTAAAAAAGCTTGCCTTTCCGAAGCTGATCCTGCCCCTGTCTAAAGTGCTATCCACCGGGGTGGATTTTATTATGTCCTTCTTTATTACCATCCTGGCAATGTTCCTGTTTTCGGTATATCCGGGCTATACGGTAGTCTTTCTGCCGTTATTTATCCTGCTGAATATCTTTATAGGGCTGACGCTGGGAATATGGCTTTGTGCAGTATCGTTCCGCTATCGCGATGTGCACCATTTTCTGCCCAACGTAGTGAATTTTCTGGTATGGCTCACCCCGGTTTTTTATCCTACTACTATTTTGCCGGAGAAGTTGCATTACCTGATGTACATCAATCCCATCGCTCTGGTGATTGAGGGGTATCGGTTTTCACTCACCGGCATGGCTTTGCCCTCACCCTGGTATGCCTTGTCAATGATTCCGGTGCTAATTTTATTTCTAGTAGGAATTACTTACTTTAGAAAAATTGAAGATAAAATCGTTGATTACATTTAAACACCCTCAGCCATGAGAAATGTTTTTCGCAATCCTGACCTGCAAAAACAGTTCAATAAAACCGGGTATGTGGTTGTTGACCTGCTTTCTCCCTCTGAAGTAGATGAGTTATTGCATCTTTACGAAGCTATAGATGGCGTCAAGGGCACTTTGCGCACCAATAAGGATAACACCTACGAACTCAGCTTTTTTGAAAAGGATGTGCTTTCCAAGCGTAGAAAGTTTGATGCGATGTACAACTTCTTCAAACCTCATCTGGATCGCTTTCTGGACAATTACAAGCCCATTATCATCAACCTGTTTAACAAGCAGCAGGGCATAGGAGAAGTGCCGGTGCATCAGAACTGGACCTTTGTGGATGAACGGCAGTTTACTTCCGTTTCCGTGTGGTGTCCTTTGCAGGATGTAAGCCGAAAGAACGGCACGCTGGAAGTAGTGCCGGGTTCTCATAAGGTTATTTGTGATTATCGTGGTCCGTCCATACCCTGGGTCTTTGACAATCTGAGTGAGATTATGAAAGAAAAGTACATGGTGCCCCTTGAACTACGAGCCGGGCAGGTGGGTATCATTGATGACGGTGTAATCCACTACTCAGGGAATAACCATACTTCGGATGACAGGCGCGCTGTTCAGCTTATTATGAAACCGGCCGAAGCACCTACCATTCATTGCTATAAAGACGAAGTCGATGACAATATCATCCACATCCTGGAAGTAGATGATGATTTTTTCTTTGACTTCAATATGTGGGACAAACCCCGCGGAGGCAGAAAACTGAACTCAATTCGTTACCCTATAAAAAAACTAACGGAACAAGAACTGTTGGAACGCTGCAACCGCAATCTGGCTGCAATGGTATGATTTATGCAAAATATTTTCAAAGACTCCTCTATCAATCAGGCGATTGAGAAAAACGGCTTTGCTGTAATACCTTTTATTGACAGCCGTATCGCTGAGGAGCTCAAAAGATTTTACGCTTCCCTACCCGCTGCGCAGGGTGCCACCGGCACACATGTAACCATGTTTAATCCTTCTTCAGACTATCGCAGGAAGGTGCATGAAAAAATTTCTGAACTATGCGGCAGTCGCGCTACCCAACTCACGCATGGCTATCGTGTGCTGTACACCAATTTTATGATAAAAGAACCGGGGCCGGAAGGAAACTTTCCGGTGCATCAGGACTGGACATACGTAGATGAAAAACAATATACTTCTATCGCCTTCTGGATACCTCTGCATGACGTAGATGCGCGCAACGGGGCACTGCATGTGGTCAGAGGCAGTCATCATTTCCTGACTGCGTTACGCGGACCCTATGTGCATGAACCGTTTCAGCATCTGAGCGATGTGATTAAAAACCATTTCTCTGAACCGGTTAACCTCAAAGCCGGAGAAGCGCTGGTATGGGATCACCGGCTGATACACTTTTCCCTGCCTAACTTAACCAGCCAGCCTCGGTTGGCATTTACCCTGATAATGGTTCCGCAACAGGCTCCCGTGTGCCATTGCTACGGGCTGCCGGAATCACAGGGTACGTTGATTGAATTGTATGAAGTGGATACCGAGTTTTACATGCATTACACTATCGGCCAGCGTCCGCAGGGAGTAAAATTACTTACAACTATAAAACAGCCTGCATTGTCATTTACGCCCCAACAATTTGAAACAACCTACTTCAGATATAATCGCCCCGGATGCTGATATGGCGGAGAACTACAAAAAGCAATCAGATAAAGTTGCTGCCTACTACGACCATTGGCAGCAAGGATATAATGAGGTTTATGGCAACTTTATTCAGGCTTTTCGCCCCTCGGATGTAGATGAGTTGATGCAATACATTGCCGCCAGCGCCCATATTCATGACGGCCTGAAAATTCTGGATGCCGGATGCGGTGTGGGTGGCCCGGCCATCTGGTTGGCTTCCCGCTTCAACATTGAAATAGCAGGTATCACAATTTCCGAAGTGCAGGTAAGCCAGGCTCAGGAGCACGTCAGACAGAGTGATTTGAGTGATAAAGTGTCTATTACCCAGGGTGACTATCATGAGCTCTCCCGGCACTATCCGGCTATGTATTTTGACCGTGTTTTGTTTCTGGAATCTTTAGGGCATGCCGGAGACCCTGCCAGAGTGATTCGTGAAGCGTGGACTACACTCAAGCCGGGAGGCAGCATCTATATCAAAGATTTTTATTACAAAGAACCAGATGATGCATACTGGAGCACCCGAATCCGGAAAACCATGGAAAACATCAATCGGCTGTATGCATACAACTGCCTGAACCTAACCGAGATTATAACAGCACTGCGGAGAACGGGATTTGAAATTGACTTTATCCGGAAATTTGCTTTTAAAGATGATATATCCGTTAGGCAGGAATTTGAAACCCGTTTCGGCATTGACATCTTTGGCGGAGAACCGGAGTTTTATCCTGCCGAATGGCTGGAAATAAAATGCATCAGACCACAATCATGAGTCAAACCGTTTTTTACGATGCAACCCTGCAGCAAATCTTTGAGCGGGAAGGGATTGTTTCTCTACCCCTTTTTAGTAAAGAGGAATTGGTTTACCTTCAGGAGATATACCAGCAAACCCTCCCTCCCTCCCACGGTCTTAGCTTTCACTCCACCATGTTTATTCCTGATATGGATTACCGAAAAAAAACCGACCAGGTCCTCCGTTCCATCCTATCCGGCAAAATCAACCGCCTCCTTAAAGAGTATCGCTTGCTCTTCGCCAACTTTATCACCAAGGAGGCTTCTCCCGACACTGCCGTAGGTATTCATCAGGACTGGAATTTCACCTCTCCCGAATACCTGTCGCTGAATATCTGGATACCCCTGGTAGATATTGATAAAAAAACCGGGCTTTTCTATGCCCTGAAGGGAAGTCACCACGTATTTTCCAACCTGCGCTATACACCCTATGAAACAGATGCCTATGCGGAACTGGAAAATTACATCCGGAAAAATGCCACACCCTTCCGCGTGCGGGCCGGTGAAGCATTGATTTACCATGGTGCCATGGTGCATTTTTCCGACCCCAATATATCAGGGCAGCCTCGCATAGCGGTGGGGTGCGCGCTTATACCCCAGTCGGCTCCCAATCTGCATTACTACCGCAGGCCACAAGACAAGAAAATTGAAATCTTTACAGTAGATGAATCCTTTTATCATAGTTTTAATTTCTTTGAAAGGCCTGCCCGAGCGGAAAAAACAGGTGAACTGAATGCATGTCCTGGTCTTCCTGCTCTGTCTGAATTAATTTCAAACCGTATGAGCTCCATGCGCAGAATATTCAGGAACGATGTGTTGGAAAGCGAAATTTCCCGCAAAGGATATGTGATAATCCGCAACATGGTAGAGGAGCAGGTTTGTGATGACCTCTATCATTTTTTTGATCAGCATGACACGGTTGATCATCGCCCTTTTTCCATCACGAATTGGAGCAATAATGCCGCATATCGCAGTAAAACATTTCAGTACATTGCAGAAAAACTGCTGCCCGTAAGCCGGCAATATCTACTCAACTACCGGCCGGTGATGGGTGTATTTACTGCCAAGCGCCCATCAGTAAAAAGTGACATGCTGCTGCATCAAGATTGGAGCCTTGTGGATGAAAGTGTATTTCGCTCAGTAAGCGTTTGGGTTGCCTTATGCGACATGAACAAGCGCAACGGCAACCTGCAGGTAGCCGAATACAGCCACCTGTATGCAGGCTTGCCGCGTGGAATGAACATCCCGGTGCCCTTTGAAGATCTGCGTCAGGAAATTCAAACTCATTTTTTGACAGACCTCCCACTCGCCAAAGGCGATGCTGTTGTTTTCGATCACCGCCTTATTCATGCTTCACCGGAAAATCAAACCGAGCGTATCAGGCTGGCTGCGGTGTTGGCGTTGATTCCTTATGAAGCCGATTTGATTCATTATTACAAGTACGTGGATAACGACCACGAGCTGGAAATTTTGAAAATGGATGAAGGGGCATTTCATCTGATTGACTTTTTTGATATGCCTAATAAGCCCCGCCATATAGAAGTTTTAAAGACTATTCCGGCTGAATTCGGGTCTATCACTAAAGAAGATATTCTTCAATACTATTCCCATGTATGAAGTGGCTGCAATCCATATTACCCTCACGCAAGCCGTCTGGTGCGGAACGATTTGCATTTCCGTTTTTCCGCGATCGTACGATACAGCAGGAAATAGCGCAAAAAGGATTTTCAGTGCAGCCCCTTCTTTCGCTGGAAGAAGTGGAGCTTCTGCGACAGGATTTTTTCAGGCTGGTGGAAATGCTTCCAGAGCCACTGCCTGACAAGCACTGGACAAGCGGCCGCGTGGACGATCCCGAAATCAGAAATTTTGCCCGTCAGGCTATTGAAAAAATCGTGCCCCGCAGACTGGAACAATACTTTGATCCTCGTATCACCGACTTTATCGGAGGCATATTCCTGGCCAAAAAGCCTTCTCCGGTTAGTGAGTTAACTGCACATCAGGACAGCTCTCATACCGATGAAACCAGGTATCCGGCAGCCTATGCATGGATTGCCCTCACCGATACCACGCCTGAAAACGGAGCTATGCATGTGTTGCCCGGCAGCCATTTATTTGGCAATCGCTTCCGCTCTTTGAACGTTCCCTGGCTGTACGCGGGGATGGAAGAACTCATGACCCCATATCTGGTTCCCGTTTCTATGAAGGCCGGTGAGGTTTTGTTTTTTGATAGTGCCGCCATCCATTATTCATCCAATAATATGAGCAGTTACATACGTCCTGCAATCAACTATTTCATTAAACCCAAAGAGGCTCTTTTTCTCCATCATTACATAGATGAAAAAACGCCTGCCGGTTTTGTGGAAGTTTATCATGTAGATATTGATTTTTTTTACAATTGCGATTTTATGCAGCGCCCTCCCTGCCCGCCTTATCGTAAGCTGGGAATGGAGCCGGCTATTCCTCCCCTGCAAAAGGAGGATTTTAAAGTTTTATTAAGAAAATATTGCCGTTAAGTGCAGCACATAAATAAAGCATTGAGTATTGCCGTCTGCCTGGGCTTTTCTTTTACCATGACAGGGCAGGCCCCTTTTTTCGTACCCAATAAAGACCTATCGTTGACTTCTGAATGGAGCAATCTGGAGGGATACTACTTCCTCTCACCGGTTCAAATCACCCCGGTTATCTCCACCAGCTCCCATCTGGTCATTCTGGACGATGATTTGAATGTAGTATTCTATAAGGCTTTTCCCCGTCCGAAAAATCACAGCGGCATCGGGGGCGTATCTATGGATTTCAAAATACACAAAAACGGGCTGATGTCTTTCTATCATCATGATGGGCAGCAGGGTGCATTTTACCTCATGGACAGCACCTTTCGGATCGTGGATACCCTGACCTGCATCAATAAATTCACAGATTCACACGGATTGCAGATTCTGAAAGACGGATCTTATTACCTCCTCTGCAATGATTCCCGCTACGCGGATTTAAGCAATAGTAAGTATTTCAATACACGGAAGATGAGTACACGGACAGAAGTAAGGGGCACCGGCTCAGTAATTCAACACATCAGCAAAAACAAAAAGCTGCTTTTTGAATGGAATGCCTTTGACCACTGCCGGTATGAGGATGAAATACTGGTTTATGTAGATAACGACACCATGATAGACTGGGGGCACGGCAACAACATTACCATAACCGATGACGGTAATTTACTGCTCACCTTGCGCAATTTCTGGCAGGTATTGAAGATTTCACGAAAAGACGGATCTGTGCTTTGGCGGCTGGGAGGGAACAGAAGTGATTTTACCTTCATCAATGACAGTGCCGGATTCAATCATCAACATGATGCTGAGTTGCGCGGCAATCTGCTGTCGGTTTTTGATAACGGAAAATATCACAATCCTCCTCTTGCAAGGGCACTCATTTACAAACTGGATTTTAATCACAAAACCGCTGAAAAAGTTTACGAATACAAACACCATTTTCATTACAGCTCTGACGCTCAGGGTAGTTTTCAGCTTTTGCCCAATGGGTATAAACTCATATCCTGGGGTAAGGGCAATGATCAGCTCCTATTTGATATCACACAGCTTGACCGGAATGATTCCATTATGTTTGAACTGGATCTCGGCCGCAACTATCAGACTTTCCGGGCCTTTTATGGTGATATTCCCTGGGAACTGAAACGTCCGGTCATCACCTGTTTTAAAAAAGATGGAAAGATTTACCTGGATGCCGGACCCGGTTACAAAGAATACATCTGGTCTAATGGTGAAAAGACGCGGATTATTGAAGCACAAGAGGGGCACAGGTATCAGGTCTTCGTCAATCAGGGGATTGGACTTATAGGCTCCCGAGTGATCAATCCTTCATTGAAATGCAACTTATAGTCTATCGGGTGTCGCAAGCAGTTCCATCTGTGTCTGCAAGCTTTTTATAAAGTCCTGCCGCGGCTTCAGATGAGCCAGCTCTTCGGGAGTAGCCCTTTTCCAGGCCTCTCTCTTAAGACGGTTATTTTCCTCTTCAAAAGCCAGCAACTCACTGATTGAAAATCCTGCCTGTGGCACTGCCTCTGCCGTTTCCCCAAGATTATTATAACCAAGCCTGAGCAGCATATCACCGGCTTCCCCTTCAAAGATGGCCACTTCTTCATTTGTAAGACGGTCATGATATTTACCCGTATTGTTTTTTATAATCGGACGAGACACATTTTCCCACATTCTTCCGGCTAAAGCAGTCTTCCTGGATTCAGGAGATTTATAATAGGCTAAGACCGATTTGTCAAACGCAACTCCTGTTTTTTCACATATCTCACGAATGTATTTTTCCGGCTCCTTTATGAAATCTTCATACCGGATGATGCTAAAGGCCCCGGAAGGAAGTTTTTGAAGAAATAGGAGCGCCAGTTCCTGCTCTATTTTCCATTTGTTTGCCAGAAAGTAGATGTGCTTATCTCCTATAAGAATATTTCTGAATGAAGCGGCCACATCACGTCCATCGCGATAGAGGTATATAAAAAAGGGACGGTGTCCCTCCCGTTCAAAATGATGCAAATGATAAACGGTTTCCATGCTCTTGCAGCACCACACTTTTTTCCGGCTTTTTTCACACTGCAACTCATACGTGCGGATAAAAACCTCCAGCAAAGACCGGTGCCGGCAACGGTGCATAATGGTATCCCGCTCCAGTGGCAGGTTATCCCAAGGCACAGGATTTAGTTCCACCAATCGGCAGACATCCTCCACCAGCCTGGTAAAATTTTTATCCTCTTGCAGATTGCCATAGATTTTCAATAGCGGATAAAACGTGTGCAGGATATGGGGAGGATGAGGCGCAAAGACTTCCGGCAGCTGATTCAGCATCACACGCAACAGATTGCTGCCGGAACGCTGCGTTCCGATAAACTGTATGGCATGAAAATGAGGTTGTGTTTGCAGAAACGAATGTTTTTAGGTTATGAATAAATAGGAAGCACAAAATTTCTCCAAAAAAGAATACTTCCTTTAAAAAAGTACAAATTTATTGCTTCAGGGATGGTGCAATGCCGGCAAGCTGTTCGCTGCTCAAGGTGGCTACCACTTTTCCTTCTGGTCTTTTACCCAGTTGAAAACGCTGATAGTATGCATCATCCAGTTCAATAATCTCCACCCTATCATCTTTCATGTAATAAAACCATACGGGGGCCTCCTGAGGCAACAAAACAGAAACGGCTGCAATGCGAGGCTGCCCGGACAAGTTGTCTCCGGAAGCGTGCAGCAAGGCATGACTGAAAAACAAAGCCTGTCCGGCCTTCATGCCTATAGTACGCATTTTGCCCAGCAAATACGCTTCCTGTCCGGCAAAGGGTTTGGGTATGGTTGGACTACGGGGAACCTTATATTCAAGATGGCTACCTTCCAGAACTTTCATAGCACCATTATGCTCATCCACGTCTGTGAGCGGTATCCAAACCGAAAGAGAAACGAACTGTGATTCATCGGTAAAGGTATCGTCCTGATGTACAGGCCAACTGCTTGCGGGCGCACTGTTTTTCACTGCAAAACAATTGATCAGCGTTTTACAGTCAACCAGCATGGTTTGTATCTTCGGGAAAAGCACCGGCTGCAGCAACTGATGTATCTGTCTGCGTAGCTCTACATTCTGATTATCCCAGAGGGTGAGATAAAATCCCCGTGAGCGCTTATCTCCGTATTGCTCATAAATGGCTTTCAGTTGCTCCACCTCACCGCTACTCAGAAAGGAAGTAACTACATAACCGTATTTGCGGAAATGCTCCTCGTAAAGTTTGTTGTGGAAAATTTTTCTCATTGCACTTGCAGATATGACAATAATTCTTCTTCGCTGATGGGTCGCGGTATGTATTTTCTTATTCCCTTGCTGGGGTATCCTTCAGGGCGCTGATGCTTGCTAAAACTGAGCCAGAAATCCACATTTACTTCAAACTCTTCAAATTCACCAGGCGCAAGACCGGGATAATGAAAATAGGCAATGGGTGTTGCCTCACGGGGAATAATGCCGCTGATGACAGCCGGCCGTTCCTTACCGGATACATTAGGCAAGGAATTGTGAATCAGACGTGGGTCATAAATGAGTGCTTCTCCTGCCCGCATCGGACACACCATCATTTTAGGACCATATACATGCCGGAAATCCCAGAAACGATAAGGAATACCAAACCCCCGGTAGGGATTGGGTATTTTATGACTTCCTGGCAACACACGGACGGCTCCGTTGACCTCATCGGTGTCAACCAATGGAGACCAGATATTTACCGAAGTGTATAGTGATTCATCTACCAGACAATCGTCTGTATGATCGTAAATGGTACTGTCAGGGCCGGTTTTAACTATGAATGTTGCGGCAAGCGAGATATAATCTACAAATAACTCCTCAACAGGACGTTTGAAAAAGCCCTTTAGAAAAGTATCCGCTTGTGCACGATACTCCACATCGCGGCAATCAATGGAGGAATAAAAATCGCGTGTAGACTCGCGAGGCTTCACCGCATCATAAAAGGCACGCATGGCTTTTACCTCTTCGGCAGAAAAGAGGGGCAGGATAAAATATCCCTGCTTCAGAAAAAGCTCCTGCAAGGCTGCATCTTTAAAAATGGGTCTGTTCATATTGCTTTTTGTAGTCATTCAGACGTGCAATGAGCTCTTGCCCGGTAATCTGTGTAGCAGCTGGCGGAATTTCTCCCACCTTTCTGTATTTTTCAATACTATCGCCAAAAGCAAATTCTTCCAGAAAGTGGTCATCGGCTTCATATCGGCTAATGATACCGGTTTGCTCATCACGAAAGTAATGAATCATGCGGGCTTCCTCCGGTATCAATACGATGCCGGCTGCCACCCTCACCTGTGCAGAGAGATTGTCACCCGAAGCGTGAAACAAACGATGGTCAAACGCCACCGCGTCTCCTGCCTTCATTTCCAGAGGCGTAAGGTATGCATTGGGAATTTCTCCCACGCCAGTGCCAATATTAGAGCCCCGGATATTACCGGATACGCGATGTGAACCGGCCACCACGCTCATACATCCATTGTGCTGTGATACATCACACAGCGCGCACCAGATAGTGATGCCCACAAAACGATCTTCGTCAATCAACGTCCAGTCCTGATGTATTTTAAATGCACTGCCTCTGCAGGGTTGTTTAATCAGATAGTGACCGTAAACTGACTTGTATCCCGTTATGAGCGTAGCAGCCGAAGGGTAAAGCAGCCGCTGCAAATACTCGCTTGTTTTTTTCCGGAAGTTATAATCTTTGCTCCAGTGCGAAGTAAAAAAGGGCTCATTTACCCCTGCTTCCGGGGCTACAGATTCATAAAAAGCCAGAGCCTGACGCACGCTCCCGGCATCTAAAAAGCCTGGAATCACCACATACCCCAGCTTCCTGAATGCTTCATCTCTAGCGATGTCTGTAAATATGCGATTCACGAATTTTTTAAGTAAATGTTCAAGTTCGCATCAAAAAATACACCTCCTGAGTATAAAAGTCAATGATTTTGAAGAAACTATCCTGCCTTATCTCCTCAGGCTTTTCCCCTCATGAAACGATGAGCGGCTTTATCTTTACCATCATTTTCTGACATTGCTATGGGAACGTTGCGATTTATCTATGTCATCACTTTTCTGCTGGGTCATATTTATTCCATGTTTGGCTTCCGATACCATGAGTTGGCTTCGTCACCGATAGCCTACGAATCATTTTTCATGCTTTCGGGGTTTTTTATCACATTGGTATGGGAAAAAGAATATGGTGTTGCTGAAAAGGGTTATCTGAAGTTTCTGCTCCGCAGAATCTTACGCATCATGCCGGTTTATTGGCTGGTGCTGATATTGTCTATTGTCATTTCATTTATATCGTGGAGATTATTTCAGGAACCGCTCTTGCTGCAGTCGTATCTGCAGCACTGGGATGACCTCAACTGGAATGTAAAAGCCTATCTGATATTTGCCAATCTTTTTATTCTCGGACAGGAAGCCCTGTTTTATGTAAAAATAGATTATACCAGCGGGTGCTTTCAATGGTCGCAGCAGTTTATTGATGGCGATCCTCCTTTGCATACTTTTCTGTTTGTTTCGCAGGCATGGATGATTAGTTTCATTTTCTACTTTTACCTGATTGCCCCGTTGCTCTGCCGGCTTAAGAGTCACTGGCTGGTGTTGCTTTCAGCAGTGCTGATAGCAGCGCGTTTCATTGGCTACAGGATGGGATATGATTATGAACCGTGGGTTTATCATTTCTACCCTTTTGAATTTGTATTCTTTCTCTTCGGGATGCTTTCAAGCAGGATTTACCTGCGCTACACAGAGGTGTTTGCCCGGTATAAAAAGCCCGGCTTTGTGTTATTCGTTTTTATAGCTGTTCTCACCTGCATGCTGGACGCTATTTCTCTTCCTGCTTTTACCATTCAGCGAGCCTACTATACCCTGCTTTTTTTCACTATGCCGATTATCCTGGAGGCTACTTCGGGAAATAAATGGGATAGTTATCTGGGTCAGCTTACTTATCCTCTTTATATCTCCAATTTTATAGTAATCAAAATTATTGAAACGCAGCACATAGAAAACCGGGCTGTGCTGATGATTTCCTTTTTTGCCGCCTCCATTTTACTGTCTATGTTCCTGCTGAAATATTTCAATCAACCGATTGACCGCTATGTGAAACGCTGGCTGCTGCGTCCTGCCCGTACAGACCGGAGAATAGCCTTATTTTCAGACAGCTAATTCCGCTCAGATGGATCAACCAATTGTAATTGTAGAGGGGCTCTCCAAGGTCTACCGAATTACAGGCAAACAGTCGGGCAGTATTTTCTCCGAAAAGCTAACCGAGGTAAAGGCCGTGCACGATGTTTCATTTGAGCTTAAAGAAGGCGAAATATGCGGGCTGATAGGGAAAAACGGAGCCGGCAAAACTACGCTGCTGGAAATGCTCAGCGGCATTGTCAAGCCCAGTGCAGGCAGAATTACATTCAAAGGCAAGGTGGCTTCAGTAATTGATATCGGAACCGGTATGCACCAGGATCTTACCGGCATTGAAAATATCTATCTTGCCGGAAACCTGCTGGGCTACAGCAATAAAGAAATAAAAGAAAGACTACCCGACATCATTGCCTTCAGCGAGCTGGGCGATTTTATCAAACGGCCGGTGAAATATTACTCCAGCGGCATGTTTATCAGACTTGCATTTTCAACCTTGACGCATCTGGAGGCAGATATTCTGCTCATTGATGAAATTATCGGAGTGGGCGATATTGCCTTTTCAGAGAAAGCGCTTAAACGTATCATGGACATCTGCCGCAAAGGAAAAACCGCGCTCATTGCCAGCCATAGTATCTCTTTTATCACCTCCAGCTGTAACACCGCCATGTACATGCACCAGGGCAAACTTATAGACAAGGGCCCGGTTTCGGAAATCATTGAACAATATGTTGAGCAGATATTGCAGGAAACTTCCTTTTCTCCGGGAATAATATCTCCTCCTCAATCATCATCGGCATCAGCATTACAACCACGGGTAAAAGACATCAGGCATTCGAAAAACTATCAAAACCCTGATCAGGCTTTTAACAATGGCATCCGCCTGATAAAGGCTGAAATATCCAGCCCCGACAGCCAGGAGGAAGAATTTACCATGGAAAATACGCTCATCCTCTACCTGGAAACGGAAATAGATCTGGAGGAAGAAGTCATTATGTCGGTGCATTTTAATTACAACTATAATCAACCAGGCCTATGTCTTTCGCCTCTGTATAGCAAACAGCCCTTTGTTCCTCTTAAAGGGAAAGGACACTATCGGTTCCAGACCACCATACCCAGCGGAATCATGAATGCAGGCCTTTATACGATTTCTGTCTTTTTTGCCAGCTTGCAGCACGAACTTTTAAGTCAATACAAAAACATTATTGTCTTTAAAATCAGGCTTCCGCATGCTATGGAGGCCAACAACTATTATGAAGGAGGATTTGCCGGCCCTGTATTTCTGAAGACACACTGGCAAATGACTTCCTGCTGAATGTAAAAACTAAAAGCACATGTACTTTATTCAGTGTTACCTGCCACCGGAAAAATCAGACACCATAGAACAACTGCGCAGCAAGCATAGGCAGTACATTGCCACCCGCCTTTCCATCATCAAATACGGAGGCATCGTCATCGATGAGAGAGGTGCGATGGAGCGCATTTGCTATTTCTTACAGGTATCGGCACAAGAAGAAGCCGAAAATTTTCTTCGCGCTGATCCCTATTTTCCATGCTACAACAATATTGAAATACGGAAATTTGTACAAAGAATACCACAAGAATGAGTATCAGAAAGACAAAATACCTGATCATCGGAGCCGGACCAGGCGGTTTGCAGATGGGTTATTTTATGCAGAAGCAAGGTCTGGATTATGCCATCCTGGAAAAAAGTAATCGCGCAGGTAATTTTTTTCATAAGCAGCCGGTACATCGTACATTAATTTCCATCAACAAAAAATACAATTATTTCACCGAAGAAGAATTTAATGAACGACATGACTGGAACTCGCTGCTTTCAGATGACCCCAACATGCGTTTTACCCGCTATTCTGATGAGCTGTTTCCGCACGCTGACGACATGTGCCGCTACCTTCAGGACTTTGCAGACCGCTTTCAGCTTAATATTCACTATAACACAGAAGTAAAAAAAATATCCAAAAAAGCAAAAGGACCGTTTACCCTTACCACAGCCAACGGCATTACTTACGAAAGCCAGGTGGTTTTGATGGCATTGGGAGCCACCCTGCCCAATATGCCTGAAGAAATTGAAGGCATTGAACACACTATTGCTTATGGCGATCAACCTCTTGACCGCGATTTCTACCGCAACAAGCGTGTGGCGGTGCTGGGTGGGGGCAACTCCGCCTTTGAAACGGCCAATTATCTGGCGCCTGCCGCTGCCTACGTGCACATCTTCATTGACAAACCGCTCAAAATGGCTTGGGACACACACTTTGTAGGTGACCTGCGAGCTATCAACAATACAGTTATTGACATGTACCAGCTCAAATCGCTGCACGCTATTTTAAATCCACGTATCCGGAAAATCAGACGCCTGCCGAATAATTGCCTCCAAACCACACATGAATATGACTATCCAAGGTCCAGCGTGCCCGGCACTCTGCAACTCACCCGTGAATATGACATTATCATCAACTGCACCGGATGGAAATGGGTTAACCTGCAATTGTTTGACAAAAAAACGCGCCCCGCACTAAAAGACTGTGGTAAACTTCCCCTGCTAACCGAAACGTGGGAATCCGTCAACATACCTGGATTGTATTTTATAGGAGGCGCAATGAAAAGCCTGGATGAAAAATCTGCCTCAGGATTTATCCATGGTTTTCGCTACAATATTCGCACGCTCTTTCATCTGCTGTTGAGCCGCTATGACGGAATCCCTTATCCTTACAGGGAAATGAAACCTTTTGTGTGGGAAAAATTTCTGGACTACATGTATCAGCGCTACAGCACTACGGCCGCTCTGTTTCAACTATTTGGCTTCCTGTGTGACCTGTTGATATTCAATGAAGACAAAAGTGAAGCAGTGATATATCCCGAACTGCCGGTTGCCTATGCGCGGAACATGATACCTCCCAACCGGCATGCCCTGCTTTTCACGCTGGAGTTTGGTTTTGAAAAATATCAGGAAACGAGCCTGAACTTTTTAGGGCCTTCTGATCCAAACAATACCCGGTGCGCAGCCTTTCTGCATCCGGTAATCCGGCACTTTCATAAAAACAAAGTTTCTGAATTTCACTTTGGCGATTCACTGCTTGCCCGCTGGGATAGGCCACACAGCGAAGGCGGAGCCGTTATCTCTTACCATTATGATTTCCAAAAATGGGCTAAAGAGAAGTTGGGCCTGCAGATCAAGCTGCCCAGAAAAGCTTCTTCTAATGAGGGTCCATTCAGAAAATGGACGGCTGCAGAAATAAAGAAATGGAAAAAAATGCAGGCCTCCATGAAGGCGGAGAAGCCGCGTTGCAGAGACGGCAAGCCGGAGCGTGTGTATCCGTTTTCAACCATGGAAAGCCACCCCGAATAGATCTTTCATATCCAAAAAGATCCTCCCTGCAGCCACAAATTATTGAGCGTAACAAAGTCCTTGTAAGTGTCCATGCATTGCCAGGCTCCTTCATGCAAATAGGCATATAATTGTCTGTCGGCAGCAAGGGTACTGAGCGGTTCATTTTCAAGCATGCTGCCAAGCCGAAGATAATCTGCCACGGCCGGCTTAAACACGAAAAAGCCTCCGTTAATCCAATGATCCGAACGACTTTTTTCTTTAAACTGGGTGACTATGTTATGTGCATCCATTTCCAGAATGCCGTAGGGAATAATTGGCTTCACTGCTGTGAGAGTAGCTATTTTACCTGCCTGCTGATGATTTTTTAACAAATCACTGACGCTAAGCGAACTCAACCCATCAGCATAGGTGCAGAAAAAATCCGCATCTACATATTTCATAGCACTGAGAATACGTTCGGCAGTACCGAGGTTTTCGCTTGTATGATCAAAGGTTATCTGCCATCCCGGTACAGGATGATTGTCAAAATAGGCTGCAAAATCTTCATGGCGATAACCGGTGCATAGCACAAAATCGGTAAAACCCGCCTTTTCATAAATCTTCATGACATGCCATAATATAGGTTTGTCTCCTATTTTCCACAGCGGCTTGGGAAGATCGGTTTGTTGATTTTTAAGCCTTTCGCTTTTACCTCCGCAAAGTATGATAGTTTTCATCTTTTTACTCTTGGCCTTTTCTGTTTAAAGAATCGCGGTGTGCTTCATCGCTATGCCTGGGCAACTTTTCCTTTTCATCAGAAAACGGAAAAAGATTGTATGCAGCAAGGTAATGGAATATTTTTTCTGCAAACATATCTGAGGCATTTTGATTCCAGTGCCCATCATAAGGCAGAAAATATTGCATGATAGCATCCGGATGAATCGTATCAAAAATGGAATACCCGTTAAAAAAAACAAAGTGATATGTATCGGCCAGCATTTTCAGTTCCTCATTGAGGGATAGAGGACTTCCTTGCTTGTATTGTTGCGCACCCTTGGCTTCAGGTACGGAAGCCAGCAGCAGGGGTGTGTTTGTCTGCCGACACCATTCCAGCATCTCTTTCAGTTTATGCATCTGAGTATCGCCATATTTTTTTCGCATGCTTTCCCATGACACCTGCTCTGTTTGTTTTCCGGCAATGTAAAGGTTGTATTGTCTTTGCATTTCAGAGCGCAATCGTCTGCGTAGGAGCAGGTCATTAGTTAACACACGCAGAAAATAGGGCGTATATAATCGCCACATTACAGGCGCATACCTTTTCATGCGAAATTGTTCCGCAAGGGCAGCCCGCTCCCCGTTCAGAATAAGGGGTGCCTTGTTTTTGAGGGTATAACCATGCAATGAATCCACCCAATCCCAGCGACAGAGGTTATCGGTGTGGTCCATTACAAAAAATTTTCTGGACAAATCATTCCCAAAGCAGGCGATGATTACACCATCATAGGCATATCCGATTTGATTGAGCCATAGGAAAACCCGATGCCAGGTATAGATGCCCGAACCATTGAGGGCAAAGGAATGCAACTCCACGGAGTCATTCCCCATCTGTCTGAAGCGCTCCTGCACGGCAGCAGGCCAATTGCGGGCCAGGAAATATCCATCTGTAAAGGAATCGCCAAAGACGATCCAACGAAAAACTTTTTTATCTGGCTTTGCAACAGAAGCCTCAGAGGGAGAAATAAATCCCCAGTTATTAGGCTTCACCTGATTGTAAAATACCGTCTTGCCCCGACAAACCTTAAACGCTACGGCATTACGCTGCAGCCATCGGAAGCCACTCACAGAGTCTATCATACTGCAGGGCTTCGTAAAGTAAGGAACTATGTTAAAGCTATAGTAAAAATTCTCAAACGGACCAAAATAAGGAATAACTTTAAGGGCAACAGCTACCTGCAAACCCAACTCCAGCGAAATTATCAGGATAATCACGAGAACGGCCGTGCGGTATAGTTTCTTTAGCAGTTTTTTTGATTTTTTCATTGATTTAGCTGCAAATTCAAAATTATAAAACTACTTCCGAGGCCCAACAGCCATGCACACGTTTGAAAACACTATAATTGTACCGGCTTATAATGAGGAAAAACGGATACTCAACTTTGTTCCCCATCTGTTCAGATTTATCCAAACCCATCTTCCGGCCACCGAGGTCATTATTGTAAATAACGGAAGCACCGATAACACGGAGCACGTGGTAAGACAAGCCATTAAGGAACATGGAGCAGAACCTTTTACCCAACTAATCAGATGCCATAAAAATGAAGGAAAAGGCAATGCCGTAAGAGCAGGCGTAAAGGCCGCCAAAGGAAGCAAAAAAATAATTTTTGTGGATGCAGATGGTGCCATCGCACCTGAGGAAATTCCAGCGATGCTTAAAAAACTGGAGGAGTTTGATTTTGTTGCCGGTGACCGTTTTTCTCATCTCGCTATTGTAAAGACTACCATACTGAGAAAATTTTTCAGCCGAGGTATTAATTTGCTGATTTCAATAATTTTTCAACACGACTATTGCGACAGTCTATGTGGCTTTAAAGGGTTCACGCGTAAAACAGCCGAAGTGCTCTTTGACGACTTGATTGAAAAACAATGGATTTTTGACGTTGAACTTCTCTTTAAGGCTCGCAGGAAAAATTTTTCCGTTGCCTTTCTACCCATTAAATGGAATCTCGTAGAAGATTCTCATATTCGTTTGTGGAAAGATCCTTTCATCTGGATGTTAAAACTCATTGTGCTTAGAGTAAGGCTAATCAACTATCATTAACTATCTTACTCTGTAAATCTGATAATTGCCTTCTAAAGAAACTGAAGGCAGCTGGGAGGGTATAGTTTCAAAATGCAGTTCTGTATGGTAAAAAGCCGAAGCCATTGACTCAAAAATTTTATACCGATCGCGGCTGAATACGAAGAAAACCGGTCTGTCGCCTGCCTTAAACCGGCTAGCATACAGGAACCCGAAATCAGTGCTTTGAAACAGATGCAAAGCTTGCTGCCGCATGGAGGGAGCCAGAAACATAAAACCATTGTCAAAGGAATACGGAACAATGCTCTTTTTCAAGAAGATATCCCTGAACAATGCCGGGTGTGTTTTGACAAACGTGTATAAATCAAAACACACGATGCTTCCTTCGGGCAACTGATTAATTTCCCGGAAAAGGGCATTCATCTGCTTCCACTCATCCTTACGGAGTTGCAATTTTTCACTCAATCTTATCAACAACACTCCGGCCAGTAAAAGCCAGAGGATAAAGCCTGTTCTCACTGTGAAAAGATTCCGGCTATTCTTTCTCCAAAAAAACAAGCACAAAATGATCACCCCCTGCAGCAGCGGCATCATCACATGACGCTCGGTTTTCATAAATATTGCCAACCCCGTCATCACGCAAGCAAAATAGCCCACCGCGAAAAGCATGCTCAGAAAGGGAACCAGAACTTTTTCTCTTTGGTATATCACCACCGACACCCCAAGAGGAAACAATAACACCCACAGGTATGACGAGAAAAGACCTGCCAGTCTTCTTGTAATTTCTTTTTTGTCTTTATCTAAATAGTTGAGCCAGTCACGAAGCCTTTTATCTTTGGGTTTCACGCACATGGCATCAAACCGTTTTTTATTAATCATGGCTGTATCGGCAAGAAAATGATTGCTTGCGGCCATCAGAGCTACCGAATCCTGTCGGTTGCGTATGCAAAATGCATCGGAATCCTGATGAAAATCCCAAAGCGTAAACTGATAGGGGCGGATAGTAAGGTAATACCTGTCGGCATCTGTCCATGGATAATTGAGCGCAAAGGACAGAAAGAATAGTATCGGCAGAAGAAATATGTAAGTTCTGGCAGTAATGATGCCGTTCGTAACCCATCCTCTGCTACCGGAGATCCATGCTACCGGCAGCGCTGCCAGAACTGCCAGAAAACCTGCTTCAGCTCGCGTAAGCAAACCCAGCGTGAAGGTGCTTCCATAGAAAATCATCCAACGCAGAGGCAATTTTTTTTCAGACGCCACAAGATGCAGCAAGGAATAAAATGCGAGCAGAAAGGCATGTTTGGTAATCTCCGGATAACGGAAATATTCAAACATAAAAAGTGCATACAGGAAGACCAATCCTACACGATCATTGGGCACCTGTTTGAGAAGCCAGGATAAGCCCAGCACAAAAGCAATGGAGACAAGCAGAATGGTCCAAAGGTCATACCATGGAAAAGCGGGCACCAGCTGATAAAGCATTTTTATCATCTCACTGATAAATACATGAAAGCCAAAAGTGTACAGAAAAGGCTCAGGCTTACCGGAGAAGTAGCCGCTGATCAGACGCTGGGTATAGACATCAGACCCTCCTTCATAAAAAAAACCACCAGTCAGCAAACATGCCGCTACACTGCCTGTGAGCCCTGCAGCAATCCATCCGTAATTTTGCTTTCCCTGCATCCTAAGGCTTTAATGTAATCAGTGGCGTACTTAGAACATTACTGGAGTTACCCTTACGATCCACAAGACGAATACGGTACGAGAAACGTTCTGTGCCGGTATCTCCCAAAAGAGGAATGAAGCGGATGACGACATAAAACCTGCCGGTGACAGCTCCTTTGAGACTGTCCGGAAGCAGCCGCGGCACAGAATAGTCCAACAGCATGCTATTGCGTGTGTCTTCAATAAACAAGGTCGTTTCCGATTCGCTGCCTATATCCCCGTTGCGATCTTCATAGGCCACACACAACACGAGACTATCCTGCATTGCCCTCAAATCCAGCGCACTGATTTCACAGAGGCTGATATGCGGGCTGTTATATTTTTTCACTCCGTAGTATGCTATACCTAACAGCACCACCACAGCCAAACCAAGCAACCTAAAGAAGAGTCGGCCGTTTTTCATTTGCTTGCCAGGGGTTCAGCCGGAATGTGACCTTCCATATCCGGTGCTCCGTTCAATATCCAGGCAGCAATATTGGCAATCTGAGAAGGGGCCAGTGGCTTATCGGTATGCTGCGGCATGCGATCATCATCATTCACAAAGCAGCACCGGGTTATTCGCTGATATAGCACGGAAGCAGCAGTGTCATAAGGCACCACGCGATACCTGAACTCATTGATATGATTATTTTTAATAATAGGATGATACACCAATGTCTGATAAGATGACTGAATGGTAGTAAGATTGGGCTCAAATGACCCGTCATGACATCCGTTCACAGCACAGCTTTTGGCAAAAATGTTTTTGTGGATGCCGGCTATGGATAAAGAGTCCAGAGGTGGCGGTGATGGCCGGGCTGTTTCTGCGAGGCGGTTGTCAGCTGTAGAATCAGGGCTATAAAGCTCACACCCTGCTAGCATAATAGAAAGTACCAAAAACAAAGTAAACTGCTCCTTCATACGAAAGCGGGTTCAAGGAATTTACCCTTCAGCAATAGTTTGGTTTTATCATGAAAGCCGAGGATGCGGGCAATGGTAGCTGCAATGTCAATACTTTCACCATACACCGACTTTATCACCTGGTTTTGTACTACTTTGTGTTTCGGGCCAAGAACGAGGCAAAAAATTTCACGGCTGGTCTTGTCACTGGTATGATCAAGCGCATAGCGACCATATTTATCTTTAAGCGTATTGGGCTTTAAGTTTCTGCCATGCTCCGGCACAGCTATTAAAATGGTATCATCACGCAGGGTTTCATCTTCCTGAATCGTTTGCCACAATCGGGCAAGGGCGTAATCTCCTTTGCGGATATTGTTACAATAAAGAGTGAAATCAGTATGCCCCCTGTCTATAGCCATCATGTTTACAATCAGCAATTCAGGTTTAAATTCCGTAAGGACTTTTTGCGCAAAGTAAATGTTATACAAATCTTCATTCATTGCCTCCTTACCTATTCCATAAGGGTCGTCATACAGACCCTGTGCCGATTCGGCAGCACATTTTTTTATAAAAGCATCAATGCGGAGAATATCTTCAGGTGTATTGCCAAAAGCCGGATAAATAAAATTTCCAGCTAACCTGAACTGCGCGTTTACGAGAAAGCGAAGGTTATTTATTTTATCGTTCGTCAGCAGCGAGGTCAGGGTTTCACCCCCGAGAATGCTGCGGTTATCACGTCCGAGGAGCGCATAGGGATGAAAATAATTAGCGCCATAAGCTGGCCCGTATTTTTCATGCTCGCTGTAATTACAGATATTGAAAGGATCATTCCTTTCTGCTATCCACCAGGCATTAATAGCAGATTTTTGCGGTTCGTTGTGCTTGCGGTAATATTCAAAGATGGTTGGATAGGGTGAGCGCTTCTTGGGGTTATGGCCATTGACAAAATACGTACCTGTGAGGGTGGTAAGATGGCCGCTGACATGAGCCGTAGGTCCCTGCATAAAGCGGAATTCACGAAACAATGTACCGAAGCGCTGCAGCGGAGTCTGAACCACCCGTGGCAAAGGCGTCATTCCCGGGGCAATATCAGCGGAAATGGGAGCATCTCCGGCAATGGTGTTGGGCATGAGATTGCCCTCCTCCATGTGCATGGATTCAATGTTGCGCACGCCACCGGAAAATAAACACAACACCACATGATTGGCAATCCGGCTGCCGGTAGCTGCAAATAAACGTCCTGAGGGAAGCAGAAAAGGCAGGGAAACAGCCGCTGCCGCTTTGCCCACCTGAGATATAAACGTGCGTCTTTTCATACCGGCTTAATACCTTTTATATTCCTCGGAAGTCATCAAAGCGAAGTACACATCTCTGACCTTTATGTCCGGATTGTTTCTGATAACAGTGGCCATATTGAAAATCTCATATTGCCCAGGCCTCCTGTTCAGTAAAGCAAGATAGAGCCTTTCTGTAAAAGATTCAATGTCAGCCCGCATCAGGCTGTCAGGGGGAAGCAAAGAGTCAGCCCGCTCCAGGAGATAGCTGATGTATCCATCATAATTCAATGTTACATCGCCCTGAGACAGGAAGATGTTCTTGATCTGTTCCAGCTCCATGGGCGGTATTGCCCTTCCGAATAAATCAGTGTAGGCAATAGAAATAAATTGAGCATCCGTTTTCAATCGGGGTTTATTTGCCGTGTATTCGTAAAGGGTCGTATCCGGCAGATGATATGTAGTTTGATGAACACAAGAGAGCAACAAGAATAATCCTGTAAACACCCCAGCAAGGGACATGCTGTTATGGTTGTTTGAATGTTTCATACAGGAGCAGACTTTTGAGAAGTTGTTCGTAGTTGCGGTTTTTTTTGTATTGCAGCGTGAAGAAGACACTTTCCTCGGGGGTGGGTTCGCGATAAAGAAGGCGAAGAAAAGCTTTTCTTACCTGTCCTTCAAAGTAAGCATAAGACTCAAAAAACAGGTTTATAAAATCTTCTTTGGAAGCCCCCGATTGGTAATCCAGAATTGCCGGAAAACCATCTACCATTTTTTTTCCCTGTTCAAGTTCAAAGGTTGTGGGATTGCGATCCAGAAAGTTGTGATACATGCTTACTACAAAGTTTTCAGTCCCCATATTGATGAAATCATAGTAAGAATTATGTACGAGCCTTTTATGAAGACCAATATTATCCAGATTACCGGTCAGCAGGTCGCGGGGTATTGCCTGCAATGCACGCAGGCGACTGATTTCTTTTCTGCCGGCTTCATTCCGTTCGGCTTCTTCCCAGATTTTTATGGTTTTTTCAATTTCAGCCGAATCAGGGTTGAAAATAAAATTCATTAATTCATTACGTGCCAGCAGGTATTGATGCTGGCGGTATTCTGGATGACGCAAAAGAGAATCTATCAGCCTCTCAGCGGAAGCATAACTCAATCGGGAATCCTTTAACTGTGCGTTCCAGTAGGCAGTTTCACCACTGTCGGCTTTTCTTCCAAGCAACTGTATGTAGCAGTTTTGTACAAACTTTTCAATCCTTACCAGACTGTTGTCCGGAGCATAAGGCAACCTATCCAGTTGAACCATTGCCCTGTCGTGACAACCGCAGATCAGTAAAAAAAACACTAAAAGAAATGCATCCCGCATCGTTGAAAGCCGCCTCCTATTAAAATTAACAGATTACCGTATTATACGGGAATATCCGTTTTCCTTCAAGGAAATCCAATGCGGCATCATGAAGGTATTCAACCATTACGCAAACATTCCGTGATTTAGGGGTTCGGTTTTTTGACATGGTAACAATAGATTTCGTTTTCCCGAAAAAGGAGCTGAAGGTCTGATCTTGAATTCAAAAAAACAGTAATGTCGGTTTCTCTGCCCCGAACAAAATCTCTATGCCATATAATAAAATCAAGATTGTTTTCACTAATGAGATGTTCCATCTTTCCCGGCAGAGTTAAATCCGAAATCAGGCTGTCATTCCGCATTCTGCTCCACGGAGTAATGCCGGCTGAGCCGTTAATACAGGCATAACGCTTTACCGATGACCAGTAGGAATACATGTATTCGCGCGAAATTTCATCGGGGTAACGGGAGAAGTCCGGCAGCCCTTTGAGAATGACAGAAGGAAGATGCAAAACCACAGTTTGGTGCACAGGTTTATCTGAGTAATGAATAAATGATTGTTCCCAGCTTGCGTAAGGATTCGCGGGATATACAGGCATTCGGAAAGGGATATTTTCCGTAAGGTAGACCACCACAAAAGCTATCACAAGTAAACCGCCAAAGGGCTTTTTGCTTATAGCCTGTAACCCATGAACAGCCATCAAGGTCAGGCCTATTACAGCGATCAAATATCCCCGGGCCGGAGTGCGAAGAAATGTTCCGTCACCAACCCAGTCGTAAAATAACTTCATCGGCATGGGAAATACTTTGCCATCGCTCAGGTAATATCCGCTGCCGGCCGAAACAATAAAACCCGTCAGTATGATGAGAGGAATTTCCAAAGGTATTTTCACCCTTTTCACAAGCACGTAAAGCAGTAATGCCACCAGGGAAATTCCCGGAAAAGCCGATCTGATAAGATACTGAACAGGAAACTGCAGGTCATTCAAAGAAGGATAAATCAGATTACCCGGCACAACCCGCAGCCAGTCGATAGGATGTATGTTTGCCAGATACGAAG
Organism: Chitinophagales bacterium; assembly: GCA_026003335.1. Lineage (NCBI taxonomy): Bacteria > Pseudomonadati > Bacteroidota > Chitinophagia > Chitinophagales > Chitinophagales bacterium. The sequence continues at coordinate 431,778 of BPHB01000002.1, forward strand.
CAGGTGATCCCAATGCATTGTTGTAACAGTCAGCCAAACGACCGGATAAAACAAAATACCATGTGAAGGGCAGCGTCCCAGCCAAGATTATCAGTCCGGATAACAGTATGCCACCAAACACTTTTCTATCGCTAAAAAAGACCTTGAGATTCGCGGCAAGCATAGCCAGTACCGCAACGTTCATGTAAACGAAAACCGTAGAGGAAAAATAAATCTGCAGGATGTTGCTTAAGGTAAAGAAGTAAAGAAATTTCCACTGTTTTCCGATCAAGAACCGTTTGAGAAAATAAAGAGCAAGCAGGGCGTTGCCGGCAAAGTAGGCATTCTGGTGGTCAATGTGGCCGAAAATATAATTGGCAGCTGCAAACAAAAGACCTCCCGCAACACAAATCCACGCTGAGTGAATATAGGCAGATGCAAGAAAGTAAAAACCCAAAGCATTCAGAGTGCATAAAACCACGGTAAACACAGCAAATGCATAGACGGGGTCATTACAAAACAGCCGGATACACAAATAAACCATACCACTCAGAGGGGAGGGCTCCGCAAACTTCATAAGCCCCCTTTCCGGATGCATAGAGTATCCCGAAGGCTCACCGGTAAATACGGAGCGCAGATAGTTGCCCAGTTCCTGAAAAGCAGCTACATGCCACCAACTGTCATAACGACCCGGGAAAGCATAATCCGTAAAGAGCCGATGAAAAACAAAAGTAAAAAGTAAAGCCGCAAGCAAGGCACACCAGACTACTGTGCCCTTCCACTGGCTTTGATTACAGGGCATCCTGATTTTTATTGCTTTCTTATGTTAATTCCGTTACTTTTAATAGGAACAGCCCTCAAAACTAATGAAACCCCTGGTAATCCTACCCGTTTTGAATGAAGAAGCAGCCATTGAAGGTATGTTAAAAAAAATCAGGGACTGCGGTCTGGAAGTAGTTGTGGTGGATGAACATTCTTCTGACGCCAGTGCGGCAATTGCCAGCCGCATGGGAGCTGAAGTTGTTCAGCGTGACGGAACAGGCAAAGGACAGGCAATTAAAAAAGGTCTGGAGCTTGCCACCCAAAGGGGACATGACTACCTTTTATGGATTGATTGTGATGGCACCTATCCGGCAGAAAGACTGTCGGAGTTTACCCGTTTTGAGCAATTTGATATGATTGTTGGCACCCGGCCGATGCATTCCATAGAGTTTAAACGCAGAATAGCCAACTACCTGATGACTGGCTTTGTTAACCTGCTTTTCGGCAGCTCCTTCAAGGATGTGGCTTCCGGCATGAGAGCTGTAAGAGTCGCTACATTCAAAAACCTGATTACCGCTGACAGTTTTGACATAGAACCCCAACTTTCCTGTATCGCTGCCCGGGAAGGTTTTTCCGTAAAAGAGATTGACATACCATACTATGCCCGTACAGGAACCAGTAAAATCCATATCCTGCACTTTTTTCTGATTCTAGCCAGAATTTTCAGGGAAAGGTTGACAAAATCCGCGCATTCCGGGCAAAAGCTTCAGTCCAATAAAGCTATTTTACAATGTAAGAAAACAACATAACATCCGGGATTTATAAACTCTTAATTATTTTACAGCAATTATATGGATGCAGGAATGTGAGCTACGAATTTTGAGTATTTTTCACCTCAATTTTTACTTGTTGGGTATTGTCTGTGATTCATCAATTATTTCAGGGAAAACGTGTTCTGATTACCGGCCACTCAGGATTTAAAGGCTCCTGGCTCAGCCTTTTTCTATTGGAACTGGGCGCCAGTGTTTACGGGATATCAGAGGATATCCCTACCAGCCCCAGTTTGTTTGAATTGGCAAACCTGAACAAGCAGGTTAAAAGTGTATGGACAGACATCAATAATTTCTCTGCTATTAAGAAGGAAATTCAACGCATAAAACCGGATTTTATATTCCATGCCGCTGCCCAGCCTATTACATCAGTCGGATATAGTGACCCTCTTAAAACCTTTCAAACGAACATCATGGGCACAGTACATATACTGGAAGTATTAAAACATTTACAAAAAGAGTGTGTTGCCATTCTTATCACCAGCGATAAATGCTATGAAAACAAAGAGTGGGTCTGGGGCTACAGAGAAATAGATATGCTGGGAGGTAAAGACCCATACAGCGCCTCCAAGGCCGCTGCAGAGTTAGTGATTCGTTCCTACTATGAGTCATTCTTTAGGCAAACGGATGGAAGAATAAAAATTTTATCCGTAAGGGCTGGTAATATCATCGGAGGGGGAGACTGGTCCACACACCGCTTAATACCGGATTGTATAAGGCACTGGCAGCAGAACAAGCCCGTCCCGATTCGCAACCCTCGGGCTATCCGCCCCTGGCAACACGTTCTGGATGCCATATATGGGTATTTGCTGGCAGCATACCGCCTGCACGAAAAACCCGAACTAAACGGTGAAGCCTATAATTTCGGACCTCCCGCAGAAGCTGCCTTAAGTGTTTTAGAAGTAGTTAAAGCTTTCTCTGCTTATTTTAAACTACCTGACCTCACGTATCAGACCATTACCTCATCAGAATTCAAAGAGGCCAGTACACTGAAACTCAATAGTGACAAGGCACATGCGCATTTAGGCTGGAAAGCACAGCTCAATATAAGCGACACACTAAAGCTTACAGCACAATGGTATAAAAGCTTTTTGTCAGGAAACAAAAATATGCGTGCATTTACTCAAAACCAGATAAGAAATTTTCTCAGAGAGGCACAATGATGAAAAGTATAGCTATAGTCTGCATGGAGGACGGTTTGAGTGAAAAAGAAAGCATTCCGAGGATGGTGGATGCATGAACAAAAACCGGATTTGATTTTTTAAAGTGATGGAGAATCTACAGACGTCACTTTGCATATAGCCAGCAGAAATGGAATGAAATATTGTTCCGGCAGATATCCTAAAAGGATATGGCACCGGAATACGGCAAGCCTGGGGCAGCACCAAATCGAGAATAGAAAATAATCGTAATTACAGATTGTGATTCCACGTATTCCATTGATCCTATGCCGGAGTTACTGAAATGCTTACCTGAATATGATATGGTAATTAAAAGCGGAAATTGTAAAGAAGATGATTAATCTCCCCATTAGTTTCACAACAAAAAACGATTACACCCCTGGATTCACGTGCTAAGATACTTTGCTTTGAAAGCATAATATTGATTCCAGAGTGTTTCCAATCTATAAGTTTTGTCCAAGCCAAAAACAACTGCCCCACAAACGATAAAGCCAATGTATATCATAAGATGTATGATACTTATAGCAGAGGCAATCTCAGCAGGTACCCTAAGTTGTAACAATGCAAAAAGGAGCACTGCCTCAGGCAGACCCAGCCCCTGAACACTTAAAGGAACGATAAAACTTAAACTCATCAACGGTATAATGAGCAATAAGATCAGCGGATTAAGAGACACGCCCATGGAGGAAGCAAGACAATAAATGACCACCGAGCTGAACATGTGATACAGGAGAGTCATCCCAACCAACGAAATATATTGAGCAAAACCAGGACCATCATGGACAGTCTGTCCAAGCAACAAACGCAATGGCTTGTAGCTTATCATTCCTGCGAGCATCTTTAACCAGAAGCGATGAGTAAATAAACCCGCCAGTAAAAAAGACACGACCACAAGACCTACTTTAGCGCTTATCCCGGGAAGCTCAAACACCTCAAAAAACCAAAAGCCCGAAAGAAGGAGAAACAGTGTGATCATACCAGAGACCCGCATAGCTATGATCACCTTTGTAATATCAGATAGACCAAGTCCTTGCATTTTTAAAAATAACGCTCTGAAAACATCCTCTGCATCCGGTACAGGAACCACAAATTCCATAAACAACAACTTTAACTCATTAATAAGGAAAGACCACAAGGACTGATATGTGCTTAGCGCTCTGGTTGCCAGATAAAATTTGAAGCCCAAAGTGATAAATCTCAAAAACATGAAAAATATTGCCGCCCCAAGAAAAAGATAATCAGCCTTACCTATATACATACTTACCTCTCTCCAACTCACATTAAAGAGCAGAAAACGATACATCAAATAAAAGAATAAAGCAAAAAGCGCAACCTTTACGACCAATTGAATTAATGCCGTATTCCTCAAGCGTATAAGTATATTTTACTTCATTTTGGTATTATGCACTTATCCTGCAGGATAAGAAAAAACGCCAATTGTGCATCCGGCAATAAATTTAGGGGTTTATCTTTCCAGTTGCCGTTTGCTGATTGGCTTACGGTTCACCGAAAACCGTTTTACCCGTTCATCGTTCTGCCATTCTCGGATTTATTCCATGTCCTCTCGGTTAATCGTTCCGAGAGTGGTTTGGAGATGGATAATTTCCATGCACCCTGATTAACTCTTTTGAGGTCCGCCTCTCAAAATTGAAAAAACCTTTTAAATGTTTCCTTATATCATAAGGCATGTTAATGATCACGCAGGGCTAAGGTTGATTTCCGGATGGTGTCACTTCTTGTTTGTTCTTTTGCCCACGTCTTTCCATCGCACGTCTTATACCTGGGAACAGGTCTCTGGGGGAATTAAATTCTTTCTGGAATGAGATACCTACACCCGTTTTATTCTTGTTGCGGTTAGAAAAAATATCATATTCACCCTTCCGAAACGCCTTTATCTTGACACGGCCATCTGGGGTTATGCTATATTCAATTTCAAAATCACCGGCTATATTGCTGGCATTGCTGTTGCCCGAGGCTGACTCCGCACCAAAATCAAAGTTGCCTCCTATATCTACAGAAACACGATTGTTAAAGAAACTTTTGGTCAGCGCAAGCTGAAGCTCCTGGCGGCTTTGAAAGTCAATTTGCGAAGGGTCACTGGAGCCGTTGCCGTTAATCTCAGTCTGGTACGTACGGTAGTTGATATCAACCTGCAGCTCGGTGACGAATTCTGATATCCAGTCGCTTAGCAAAATAGATAGCTGGTTGGATAAAAACTCGCTTACCGAGTTATTCACTTCTGAAGCTACATCTGTGTTGCCTATACCGGGCCGTACCGGCAGAAAACGATTCAGCACCAGCAACCCCACTACCTGCAGATTCATCGCATCCTGATTATATTTTAGCTGTTGAAAGCGGCTGTCTAAAGCGGCACGGATGGCCGGGTCTGCATCAGGCACCTTGATATCAAACCGTATCTCCGGCTGCGCCAGGGAGCCGGTTATATACAGGTATAGTAACACCTGTACGCGGTTTTTGGCTTTCAGCTTTTCTTCTTCACTGAGTACAATATCATCCAGCAAATCATAAGGAGATGCCCGCAGCTTATACAGTGCGGCAATATCCAGCATGGCATTGGTCGGGTCACCACTCCAATTTATGGAGCTACCCTTTTCTATGATGAACCTTTTGGAGATTACATTTTGCATTGAAAACAGATAGTTGCCGCTTTCTATACGATAGTTGCCGGCAATGAAGAGCTCACCCAGATTGTTCAGCGTTATTTTCAAAGCCCCGGTTCCTTGACCTTTAATGACATCTCCGTCTTCCCGATCAATCATCAGGTTTACAGTAGCATCGGTTGTGGCTTCAACATCGCAGTCCAGGGTTACCTTTTTTAAACGGGTGCGGTATTTGGTTTCGTTCGTCTGATTTGTATTGATAAAGCGATAAAAAGAATAGCTGCTGACATCCTTTGTTTCCGTGACATCCACCGTCACGTGGGTGGGATCCAGGGTTCTGGCCCTTATTCTAAAGAGCACATTCTTTCTTACCGGACCCATAATAGAAACCTCACCCCGACCTACCAGTTTTCCGTAAAACGGACTACCCACCATCTGGGGTGTATTCATAAAGACAAACTTCCTGGTGGTGATGTTTATATTCAGATTAAGGTCTGCCAGGCTGGTGTAGGTGATTTCTCCGTTAGCAAGGGCGGTGTTCTGCTCTTCATCCACTAAGTCCACGTTTTCGAGGCGTATTTTGTGCGGTTCAAAAAGGAGCTCCTCTTGCTTAAAACCATACGTTGTGTTTAACACATTGATTTTTGCTGCCACATCAGAGGCTGTTAGCCTGCCAGTGATGACAGGCGCAGATAGCTCACCTGTAAGTTTCAGCTCTCCCTTAACATCTCCTTCCAGCTGCGCAACCTCACTTTGTATAAAGGGCACCAGATGTGGCAAATGCAGATTCTGCACATTGATGCTAAAATCCAGATTGTTGTATTTCTTTTTTAGGAAGTAATTACCTTCTATCTGGATGCTGTTGGCGGCATCTCTCAAACCAGCATTCAGTTCTATACTCTTTTGCTCGGGACGATAGCTGCTGGATATAACAAGCCCTCCCATAAAATGCTCGTTGATACGCAGGGTGTCAGCAAAGACAGAGCCCAGTAAGGTGGGCTCGGTCATCAGATGCAATACGGTTATTGTGCCGTTCAACCTGGCATCCAGGTTAATTTTTGAACTTGCCAGAAACGGGTTCAGAACCATCCCGACATCAAAATTCCGCAGCGCCACCGCTAAATGATTTTGCCCATAGGCATCTAAAAAGGAGGTCAACCTTATCAAGCCATGATGATTGGACAGCTCAAGGCTGTCAATGATGAGTTTATTCCCATCATAGTAGATATGGTTATCTCTTTGTATATGCCACGGCTGATGTTCCACAAAAACAGTAGATGGAAAAAATTCTACAGAAACGGAGCTGAAATCTGTCTGCAGCAATCCTTCCAGGCGCACACGCGAGGGAGCGGTTTCCGGCATTACCTGAAAGGCGAAAAGAATACTATCAGGCTGAATACGTGCTTTCAGAATGATATCTTCCAGCGTCAGACTATCGAGATAAAGGGCTGTATCCACCTTTGAAACCACCTCCACAAAACCTGACCCAGAGTACACATCTGCCGACAGGTTTTTAAGTGAAAAATTTCCGTAATCAATTTTTTGTGCTGTACCGTCCAGGGTTACCAAGTTTTCGGTGCTACTGAAAGATCCTACAAAATCGGCATGCGTGATATTATGCAGTGCAGGATGCAGCAGACGGGTAAGATTGCGTGTATCAAATATTTGTATATCAAAAGTAAAGTTCTGTTCCCCGGGATCTTCGGCAATCGGATCATCCGGATTAAAGTAGAAAGAGATTAATTTTTTGAATGCTGCGGGCAGTTTCTGATATTTAAAAGCTCCGGTAAGGCTGCCATTAGCCACATCCGTTCGCAGCCGGATAAATTTTTCGGTTGCATTCAGAGGCAGCGCACTCAGCATGAAGGAGTCTAATGTAAAAAGCTCCCCGTTTTTTTCAATTCTTGAATTAAACAAACCGGCATATCCGATGAAGTGATCCAGTGTCATTCCCTTAAAGTCAATATCCAGTAAGGAAGAAACTGTGATGGAATCATCTGAGAGATTCAAAGCCAGCAGGTCGGCCCTGCGCAGATTTGCATTAAACTGAAATACAGGCATGGTATCTATCTGCAGATCAACAGTGCCGGCAAAATCCAGATCCAGGTCTTCATCCCGTATGGTGAGCTGCCCCTTGAAAAAGCGATCATTAAACTGTCCGTTAATCACCGCATCCCGGTAATTATGTTGCCTGATGTTTATCCTTTCAATATTACCATCCACCGCAGCTTCTATAGTACCCAGTGTAAGACCTGAACCTTTTACATGAGCTCTGAAAGTCAAATCACCAAGCAATTCTGGGAGATTAAAATACTTACCCAAATTAAAATCATGGGTTGCCAGATTTCCTGAATAGCGGGCAGTGTTATCCATTGGATTAAATTTAAAGTTCAGGTCTGAGCTGACGTCTCCGATTGCCGTATGCATCTTACCATCGGCAACGAAGTCATAACTGAAACCGTTAAAGGCGCCACTGAAGTGCACCACACCCAGCTGATCCAGATTTTGCGGATAGGTGAAATAAGGATAAAAGCGCTTCAGATCGACTGCCGTTGTCTGGATATCTTCAATATCCAGGGAGATAAAGGTTTCCCTGAACTGTGGTAGTCCTTTCATGCTTATATTACCCTTGAAGCGCGTGGTATTGCCCACAGCCAACTGCAGGTCTTTGCCTTTGAGGTTGCTGACTGTACCCCGCACCACTCCGGTAAGCTCCACGGAATTATGAGCAATACGTTTCAGCGCATTCATTGCAAAATAGTTGATATCAAGCAGAGACACCCGCGACTGCTTGAAGTTGCCTTCCATATGTACTTTATTCACATAATCCCTAAAGTCCGCAAACGATTCATAGGTAAAATGCAGATAATCCGAAATCACACTGTTGTCGGTAATCAGCAACAGATTTTTACACTCAATGCCGGTAGTAGATACACGCGCATCCGCGGCCATAGTTTTAATTGCAAAACCACATTTTTCGCGTGCACTCAGGCACTCAATGGTTCCGCTGATTGTATCTCCTTCTATGCACCCATTCCGTAAGTCTATGTGAATAGAGCTGACATAAAGGTCGTTGTAGTTCATACCCCCGTCAAAAGGAGCCCTGTTTTCGTTAAGGTATGCAAATGAAGATGCTTCAACGCTGAGTTGATCAGCCTCAATGAGCCAGCCGTCTTTATTAAACACCTGTATGCCCCGTGGTAATTTTTCAGGCTCACATTCTGTAGTGAAGATATCCCGATAGCTGATATCAGCTTCCACAAGCTTAAGGTCAGATAGCTTAATTTTCCTCTCAGCCTGATTGATATACAGATTATTGAGGTCTAGTTTTTCAAAGGAAGTTTTAAACTCCATGTGTTTCTGCTCATCAGTCAGCAGAAAGTACAGATGATGGATTTCCGCGCGTGGCATGCGAAGTTGCAGATTGCCCGATGATTTTTCATCTGTAGTGCCGGATATCTTCCGGCTGCCGGTTAGCATTTGATAATTAAAATACTCCTGTCCTTTACTGCGTCTTAAAACGATCTTTACATTATCCAGATAAAGACCGGTTATTTCAATTTTTCGGAAGAGAAGTTTACGCAAGCTCAATCGCACCCTGAGATGACCTGCATCCACCATGGGATGGTTATTCAGGTCTTTTACACGCACATCTTTCAACACTATCTGCAGGGGGAACTTGTAGTCTACACTGCCCACAAATATGCTGACTCCGCTTTGTTTATAGATATAAGCGGTTATCTTACCGGTCAGATAGGTCTGCACATCAGACCTGCTGAGCAGATACAAGAATACATTAAACACCGACAACGCAGCAATGGCAGCAATGAGCATCCTTTTCAGCCGCCTGCTCTCACCTAATTTTTTAATACCTTTTCTGATCATGCGTTGCTGTTAAACTTCAGGGTAAACCGAAGCCGGCAATATGGCCTAAATTTACGTTTGTATATGGACATACTCCTTCTGGCTATTGAATCATCCTGTGATGATACCGCAGCAGCCGTGCTGTGTAATGACAAAGTTCTTGCCAACGTGGTATCCAGCCAGAAAGTGCATGCCGCACACGGAGGCATTATACCTGAATTTGCTTCCCGTGCACATTTACAAAACCTTGTGCCCGTAGTGGACGCAGCCCTCCATCAGGCAGATGTAGCACAACACCAGCTAAATGCTATTGCCTTTACCCGTGGACCGGGTCTGATAGGCTCCCTCCTAACAGGTGTTATGTTTGCCAAGGGCATGGCTCTGGCTTTGCATATCCCCCTTATTGAGGTCAACCACATGCAAGCACACGTATTATCTGTTTTTCTGAATGAGCCCAAACCCCGATTTCCCTTTTTATGCCTTACGGTGTCCGGAGGACATACCCAACTTGTGCTTGTACAGGATTACCTGCACATGCAGGTGCTGGGTGAAACCCGGGATGACGCTGCAGGAGAAGCTTTTGATAAAACTGCAAAGTTGCTGGGCTTCCCCTATCCGGGAGGACCGCTGATTGACCGATATGCACAAAAAGGCAATCCGGATGCCTTTCGTTTTGGCCAGCCCATTGTAGAAGGCTGGGATTTCAGCTTCAGCGGATTGAAAACCTCTGTGTTGTATTTCCTCCGAAGCCGCCTCCAAGAAGATCCAAACTTTATAAAGAATAACCTCCATGACCTTTGTGCCTCCATACAAAAAAGCATAGTGGACATCTTAATAAAAAAACTGGTTAAGGCAGCACAGCAACTGCAGATTACTGAAATTGCCGTTGCCGGAGGAGTTGCTGCCAATTCAGGTCTCCGAAAGGCACTTGCCGGTATTGAAGCCCAATATGGCTGGAAGACCTATGTGCCTTCTCTTGAATATTGTACGGATAACGCAGCCATGATCGGCATAACGGGCTATTACAAATACCTGAAAAAAGAATTTGCAGGACACGATATTAATCCCCTGGCCAGATATGCTTTATAAATCGGGGCCTATCATGTTTTTAAAAACTCCTCTCCCTGCAGCCACCCTGATGGGGTATTTACTTTCAATCAGCAGTATCGTATTTGCACAAAATTATCCCATCGGACAGCTAAGTATTCAGCTCACGGATGCAGCACGGAATAACCGACAGGTGCCGGTGGAAATCTTTTATCCGGCCACGGTATCCGGAGCGCAGACACCCGTAGCTGCCGGACGCTTTCCGGTTATCGTTTTCGGACATGGTTTTTCCATGAATTTTGATGCTTACAGCAATTTCTGGAATATGCTCGTGCCTAATGGGTTTATCCTCATTTTCCCGAAAACTGAAATTGGCCCGCTCCCTTTTCCCAGTCATAGTGCTTTTGCAGAAGACCTTCTTTTCGCAGCGCATTTCCTGCAAATACAAGACACCATACCGGGCTCGCCATTTTACGGAAAGGTGTCATCCCGCACAGCTGTCATGGGTCATTCTATGGGTGGCGGCTGTTCGTTTCTCGCTGCAGCCGCTGCACCACATACTATCACCACCGTTGTGGGGTTTGCACCTGCAGAAACTAATCCTTCTGCCATTGCTGCTGCCTCGGGCGTTACTATCCCTGCCCTGATATTTCACGGAAGCAGCGACAACGTCACCCCTGCCAACGGTAATTCCCTGAGTATTTTTAACGCACTGCAATCTTCATGTAAATCCTATGTTTCTATCACCAATGGTTCGCACTGCCGTTTTGCTGAATCCAACCTTGCCTGTGAATCGGGTGAAACACTGGTGTGTTTATTGTGTTCTTTTATTCCGCGTACACAGCAGCATATGCTCACTTTCCAGCTGCTTTTACCCTGGCTTCGCTTTTTTCTGAAAGAGGAATGCACCCAGTGGGACGTTTTCCAGAATCTGAGCACATCCCACTCCGACATCAGTGTACAAAACACCTGCATCATTAGCCAGCCTGATGCTTCGGTTACCATTACAGTAGATACCGTTTTATGTCCCGGAGACAGCGTGATCTTTTCGGCAAACGGAAACGATAATTTTCTGTGGAGCACCGGTGACACTACGTCCTCCCTTACGGTTTTTGAAAGCGGAACCTATTTTCTTATAGCCTCCAACGCTTTTGACTGCCGGGATACTTCTTCTGTTATTCGGGTGGTTCAGTTGCAGCCCGATACACCAAAGCTCATAGCGAGCGGTGACACCACATTATGCGAGGGGGAAAATTTGCTTATTACCTTAAATAAAACCTTCAGCACCTATTTATGGTCTGATGGATCAGCCGATTCTTTTATTGTTGCAGACATGCCCGGCAGTTACTTTGCCGTGGTGACGGATTCAGCAGGATGTTCATACAGCTCCGATACAATTACATTAACTATCCTTCCCAACCCTGTATACTCCTCTTTTGTTTTCCGTGATGATAGTCTGCTGATTGAAACTTCGGCTCCTTTTATTGCATGGTATCTCAACGACACGCTGATTTACCCCGGTAGGGAAAACTTCTGGATACCCACAGAGCCCGGTAATTATTATGCAATCCTTCAGGATTCTGCCGGTTGTTTTGTCAAAACAGAAACCATAACGGTAAAGGATATTCCTACGTCTCTGCTGGAGAAACCTGTTGCCTTTATTCAGATTTACCCTAATCCGGCTGCGGAAAACCTATGCGTAAAAGGAATAACCGGAGCGGTAAGCTTACTTGACATATATGGCAGGAAGAAGGAAATTTTGCGTTGGATACATTCAGAAATGCTTGATGTGAGCGCTTTACCTGCAGGATGTTACCTTCTGAAAGCCGAAACCCCTTCAGGCATTCAAATCATCCGGTTTATTAAACGGTGAGTGCTCATGGGTTAGTCCCATATTCCTTCCTGTGCAATTTCAGCCAGATGTCCGTCAGGATCCCGAAAATAAAATGAACGCAGCCCGTTTTTCCAGGTAGCCTCATGTTCAATAACAATACCCTCTGACTGCAGCTTTTTTTTCCATGCTTCATAGTTATGCGGTTTGGTTTCAAAAGCAAAATGCAATCTTCCGCTGCCTTCATGTGCGGGGAGGGTAGATTCCCTGGAGGTTATTTCTGCAACAAAACAGAGCAATACGCTTTCTCCAACCCGGAAAAAAATGTGCCTTCCCGGGGCAACCCCTATCACCTCAAGGCCCAGCTTACCCGAATAAAATGCACGGGTACGGTCAATATCACGGATATAAAGGCAAGTCTCCTTTATTTTTGTAAACTTCAGCTTCATGCTGATAATTAACGACAAAATGAAATTATGGAATTAAAAGGTAAAGCTGCCATCGTTACTGGAGCGAGTAAAGGTATAGGCAAAGCTATTACGCAAGCGCTGCTGGAAAAAGGTGTGCGCGTGGCCGGATGGAGTCGCAGTGCCCCGGATATCCATCACCCGCAATTTACTTATATCAAAACAGATATCAGCAAAATGCAGGAAGCCGATTCGGCTTTTGAGAAATCTCTTATGGCGCTGAGTAATGAGCTGCATATTTTGATCAATAATGCCGGATTAGGTTTTTTCGCCAAACTGGAAGATATTACGCCTGAACAATGGCACCAGATGTTTAACACAAATGTGCACGGATTATACTATGTAACCCGCAAGGCCATTCCCCTGATGAAAGCACAGCAGTTAGGGCATATTGTAAACATAGCTTCCATTGCCGGACTCACCGGCATAGAAGAAGCTACCGGCTACTGCGCAACCAAATTTGCCGTACGTGGCATTTCCCAATCACTCTTTAAGGAGCTACGTAAACACAACATTAAAGTTACCAGCATCTGTCCGGGCTCGGTCAACACCGAATTTTTTAATAACGTGGAAGGTACCACTGCCAATGAAACTATGATACACCCGGAAGATTTGGCTGCTTCTGTAATTCACCTGCTGGAGACCCCCGATAATTTCCTGCCGGTAGAATTGGAAGTACGGCCGCTGAATGTCAGATATAATTAAAAGGTATTACCCTATTTTTACGGTGAACTAAACCTATTCCCATGCGAGAAATCAGATTCAGAGAGGCCCTGCGCGAAGCAATGGCAGAAGAAATGAGACGTGATGAGCGCGTGTTCCTTATGGGTGAGGAAGTGGCCGAATATAACGGAGCATACAAAGTAAGCGAGGGCATGCTGGAAGAGTTTGGTCCTAAACGGGTAATTGACACTCCCATATCTGAACTGGGATTTGCCGGTATTGGCATTGGTGCAGCCATGAACGGCTTACGCCCGATTGTAGAGTTTATGACGTGGAACTTTGCCCTCCTCGCCTTTGACCAGATTGTAAATAGTGCTGCCAAAATGCGTTCCATGTCCGGTGGACAATTTGCCGTACCCATCGTATTCAGAGGGCCCTCCGGATCGGCCGGACAACTGGCCGCCCAGCACTCTCAGATGTTTGAAAGCTGGTTGTCCAATTGCCCCGGACTGAAGGTTGTTTCTCCTTCCAATCCGGCTGATGCCAAAGGTTTATTGAAATCAGCCATCCGGGACGATGACCCCGTGCTGTTTATGGAATCAGAGTTGATGTATTCCGACAAGGGAGAAGTGCCCGAGGAGGAGTATCTGATTCCTTTGGGCAAGGCAGCCATCACCCGTCAGGGCAGCGATGTCACACTGGTTTCCTTTAATAAAATGATGAAAGTAGCCCTCAGGGCTGCCGAGGAACTGGAAAAGGAAAATATCTCTGCCGAAGTGATTGACCTGCGTACTATCCGTCCGCTGGATATAGAAACCATCGTTCAGTCAGTAAAGAAAACCAATCGCATTGTGGTCGTAGATGAATCATGGCCCTTTGCATCGGTGGCCTCCGAAATCGCTTACCAGATACAGAAAGAGGCTTTTGACTATCTGGATGCACCTGTCAGAAGAGTCAATGGTGCTGATTCATCCATGCATTATGCCCCCACGCTGGTAGATGCTTATCTTCCCGACAGTGCAAAAACCATTCGTGCAGTAAAAGCTGTGCTCTATGCCAATTAAAGGCTCAGTTGCCGATCAGCTGCATTCATGCGCATAGGCTCTAAATATCAGCTAACCTATTGCACCAATGTGCATCCTGCCGAAAGCTGGGATGAAACCTTTACACAGTTAAAACGCCATTTGCCGGTTATCAAAAAAGCCGTTGCCGGCACGGAGTTATTCGCAGTAGGACTCTACCTTTCCGATCAGGCCAGCCGACAAATCCTGCAAGGTGAGGCAATAGCCGCCTTTCGTGACTGGCTGCATGCTGAAGGTTGCTATATTCTCACCATGAATGGGTTTCCTTACGGGGGATTTCATCAACAGCGGGTAAAGGATAAAGTATATCATCCCGACTGGCTTCAACTGGAAAGAGTGCATTATACCCAAAGGCTGTTTCGCATTCTTTCGGCTTTGACTCCTGAAGCAGCCGAAGGCAGTATATCCACCGTACCGCTTTCTTATAAATACTGGTACGAGAATGAAGATGCAAGAAAAATTGCTTGTACCAAAGCAAGCTTGCATTTGGCAACCATCGCTTATGAGCTGCATACCCTGCATGCCGAATATGGAAAATTTTTTCATCTTGACCTGGAACCGGAGCCGGATTGTTTTCTTGAAAATGCAGAAGACGTAATACATTTCTTTGAATACCATCTTCTTCCTGAAGGAAAATCCTTTCTCAAACAAAAAGGCTTCACTGCCATACAGGCTGAAGATCTCCTTCGCAGACATATCCAGCTCTGTTATGACGTGTGCCATTTCTCTGTGAAATTTCAAGACCCGGATCAGGCTTTGAAAAAAATCATCGCTGCCGGAATTAATATCGGAAAGGTGCAGGTCAGCGCAGCACTGAAAGCGATATGCACAGAAGATACCCTTCAGGAAATTACAGATTCGCTCAAGCCATTTGATGAACCCCGTTATTTTCATCAAAGCGTAATACGAAACAAATCGGGTCAGCTTAAGCACTATCGCGACCTGGGTGAGGCGCTGGATAACATCCAACCGGATGCTGAGGAACTAAGAACCCATTTCCACATACCGGTTTTCACACACAATTACGGGCGGCTGCATTCCACACAGCAAGATATATTGGAGACTTTTGCTGTTATAAAAAAGCATAACCTGAATCCGCATTTTGAAGCCGAAACCTATACCTGGGAGGTGTTGCCTGAAAATCTGAAAACTGAGCTGAGCCAGTGTATCACCCGGGAGCTGAAATGGATCATTCAAAATCTCAGCCCATGAAAAAAACGACAGTATTGAATGTAGTAGGGTTGACACCCCGTTTGATTGGAGAGCACACCCCTTTTCTGCGTCAATGGTCTTCTGCCGGCGCGACAGCTACCATTATTCCCCCCCTGCCCGCAGTAACCTGCACAGCACAGGCAACTTACCTGACCGGCTGTCATCCCAGCGAGCATGGCATCGTGGGCAATGGCTGGTATTTCAAAGATGAATGTGAAATAAAATTCTGGAGGCAGTCCAACAAGCTGGTGCGGGCAAAAAAAATATGGGAATATGCCAAAGAAAAAAATCCGGATTTTACCTGTGCCAATCTGTTCTGGTGGTATAACATGTACTCTTCGGTAGATTATGCAGTTACACCTCGCCCGCAGTATCTTGCGGATGGCCGCAAGTTTCCGGATTGCTATACCACCCCTCCCACCCTACGCGACCTGCTGCAAAGCAAGCTCGGCACATTTCCCCTCTTTGATTTCTGGGGACCGAAAACATCCATCCGCTCCAGTCAATGGATTGCGGAAGCCGCCAAAATCGTTGAGAAACTCTACGCTCCCACGCTGACACTGATTTACCTCCCGCACCTGGATTACAACCTCCAGCGCTTTGGTAATGCATTCCCCGGTATTGAAAAAGACCTGCAGGAAATAGATTCCGTATGTCGCGATTTGATACAATTTTATGAACAACGCCACACGCAGGTGATTGTCCTTTCTGAATATGGCATCACCCCGGTTCAGCAGCCCAGTGCGCTTAACCGTATTTTCAGAAAGCACAATCTGATAACCGTAAGAGAAGAGCGGGGCCTTGAACTTTTAGATGCGGGTGCAAGCAAAGCCTTTGCTGTTGCAGACCATCAGGTAGCACATATTTACATAAATGATTCATCGGCTTTATCACAAATACGTTCTTTGCTGGAAAACACTCCGGGTATTGAACTGATTCTGGATGAAACCGGCAAAAAGCAATATCATCTCCACCACGAACGTGCCGGAGATCTGGTGGCTGTAGCCGATGCCCAATCGTGGTTTAGCTATTATTACTGGCTGGATGACCGCAAGGCACCCGATTTTGCCCGCACTGTAGACATCCACCGTAAGCCGGGATATGATCCTGTGGAGCTTTTTACTGACCCCGGGTTAAATCTGCTACCCTTGCGGATAGCTTTCAAACTACTCAGCAAAAAACTAGGCTTTCGTACACTGATGGACATCATTCCGCTGCGTGCTGAGCTGGTGGGTGGTTCCCATGGCAGGGTAAATAATTTACCGGAAGACCAGCCGGTTTTTATCAGTCGCGACAGGAATCTTGTCAAGAACACCCTTCAGGCAGCTGATGTTTTCAACCTGCTGTCAGCGCATCTGGCAATATGATTTACGACTGCCTTCTGCGATAGGCAGCATAAAGGTAAATAACACAAGCAAAGGCCACAATAGCCAATCCGAAGGACTCGCGGGCAGTTTCAATTTCCATAGTTTTCATTCCCTGCTTAAGAGCCACACCTTCATAGTGTCCGTAAGGGAAAAAAGTAAATGCTCCGGCAAGCGATCCGAGTAAAATCATCCAGATTAACTCCACATTGAACTTTTCACGGAATGCGGCAAATGAAACATAGGCGGGTACAGCATAAGCAAAAATCCATAGCGGAAAATCCGGATCGTTATATTGCACTGTAGCAAAGCCCACAAATAAGGCTCCGAAAGCTAGAGATAGAATTTTCAACAAGCTTTGCATAGGGAAATTTTTTTCTCAAAGCTACTACCTCTTGCACAGCTTCGCCATGACTTAGGTCACCGCAAAATTTTTGGCAATTAACACCGACAGGGGCAGCAACAACACTATCAGCAAACCATAATCCCACCCGGAAAAACCCGCGGCAATAGCCGCATCCATCAATATCAGCGCCAAAACACCTGCTTTAACCGCACTGCGGATATCGGCAGGCTGCCTGCTGCTCTGCGCTCTTTTGAGTCTGCTGAATATGACGCCTGCAAACAATACCAGATAAGGAAGGGAAAGACGCAAATGAAAAAAAGGAATAGCCGAAAGAGAAAGGATGAACATTATGGTCAAGGCGTAAAGCCAGCCGGCAATACGCAGAGAGCCTGATGTGGAGCCCTTGACCTCGCCTCTGCTGATCATAGTTATTGCAGCAATATAGATTACCGGTATGAAAGCAATAAACCAGAACCGCTGCATAGCATAGGGTACAGCGCTGATGCCCAGAAGCAGATTGCCGCCACGGCATAATCCCATGTTCAACGGCCCAAAAACCGAATGGTGTTTGCTTAAGCCATTATAGGCAGCTATCAGTAACGCTACCCCCACGGCAACACCCACGCTGATGAGCGACACAAAGGCAGCTACCTGAATACCTATAGACAATAGCACGACCCCCAGAAAGAAAGCAACCGTCCGGGGAACAAGTCCGCTGGGTATGGGGCGTTCGGGACGTTCTTTTTTATCCAGCTCGGCATCAAAAAAATCGTTTAACACTACACCTCCTGCATAGAGACTTGCAGAACTGAGAACTAAAAAACTGATTTTGCCCAGCTCAGGAATGAAGAACCATCCGTTGCCCCGATCAGCTAATTCAACCGTAAGGCCTGACACGGCCACACCGGCAAGGATATCCGCAACGGCTGTTAATACATTGGCCGGGCGCATCAGTTGCACACAGGCCTTAATCCGGGCAATCAAGGAATGTTGAGAAACAGCATCCATGTTGGATAACCGCAATTCACGGCAACCGGTTCAGCGGATGATTTCAGACTTACCCGTTCTGGGGGTTTGTCCACGCAAAACAGAATTTCCTTCAAAAAGCCTGGTTTGATCCACTTCAGCCGGATTCAGCCAATGCTCTTCTTTAATCTGGCCGCTCTGACCATAAGCCGTGAGCGCATTTTGATAACAGGTCATTTTTACCGATTCCATTGAAATGCCGCGCTGAAGCATCAGACGAGCCGTTTTTGGAACAGCCAATGGATCGCTCACCCCCCAATCAGCGGAGCTGTCAATCATAATGCGTGTATGTCCGTATTTCTTCACGATTTCTACCATGCGTTCATTACCCATCTTGGTTTTGGGGTAAATGGTGAAAGCTGCCCAGTAGCCACGGTTCAACACTTCCTGCACGGTTTCTTCATTATTGTGATCAATAATTACGCGGGTTGGATCCAATCCGTGTTCTTCACATACATCCATACTGCGCAGGGTGCCTTTTTTCTTGTCCCGGTGAGGGGTGTGAATCTGTACGGGAAGATTCAGCTCTTTTGCCAGTTCAAGTTGTAACCGAAAATATTTGTCTTCTAATGGAGTCTGGTCATCGTATCCTATTTCACCGATAGCCACTACACCCTCCTTGGTAGCGAATAAGGGCAGCATGTCCATGACCTGCTCGGCCAGGGGTTCATTATTAGCTTCTTTTGCGTTGAGTCCGATGGTACAGTAATGACGGATGCCAAACTGACTGGCCCGAAAACGCTCCCACCCTATCAGGCTGCTGAAATAATCTTTAAAGGTTCCTGCTTCGGTACGGGGCTGCCCCTGCCAGAACGAAGGTTCAATGACAGCCACGATGCCGGCAGCTGCCATTGCTTCATAATCATCCGTAGTGCGCGACACCATGTGGATATGCGGATCAATAAGCATTAAATGGGTATCATCCATAGCTCATCCTGATTTTTATTTGTTCCTGCAAATGTGTTATCCCACGGTTGAAGGGTTCATCTTTTCCTTCAGCCATTGCTCAGCAATATGCTGCCAGGTGATTTTCTTTTGCTCAACTTCCTGTTTCAATTCATCCTTTATTAAGGCCTTTGCTTCAGGAAACTTAGCAGATAAAAGGGCCAGCGCTGCTGCCTGCTTCTCAAGAGGAGATCCCTGCTCCAGCAGGCGCTTTACATCGTTAAGCAGCAGAGAATCCAAAAAGGGTGCTACCGGACGCCACAACTCAGGCGTTACCGGCCGGGAGGCGGCCCAGCGTTCGTGTGCATAGTCAGAAAGCATATAGGCGAGCTTTTTATTAGCCCGCTCATCCAGGCCGTAAATTTTCCACAGCGGCCGTTCAATAAATACTGCTTTCAGCACCATCTGGTTCCAGGCATCTTCGCTGAGGTAATGAGCCGGATAAGGATTATGCAAGGCAATGGCATCAAAAATCACCGTAATATTGGAGCGTATGCCTTCAGCAGCACGATTCTGCAATGATGCAGGGTAAGGCATCAGGGCAAGCGCTGAATATAAAGCAGCCTGCT
Organism: Chitinophagales bacterium; assembly: GCA_026003335.1. NCBI lineage: Bacteria > Pseudomonadati > Bacteroidota > Chitinophagia > Chitinophagales > Chitinophagales bacterium. Next base: position 451,567 of record BPHB01000002.1, read on the forward strand.
CACCGACTTCACCGGTAGTGAATAGCGTATTTAAAACAGACTGAAATCGCTTTTGGTCATCATGAGGTATCAACAACGCAAGGAAAATTCTTGCACACTGAAGTATGGAAAAATCACCCGGACAAAATCCGGCTAACAAACGTTTTGCCTCCTCCTTAAGCTCTGTGGTAAGGTGAATTTTTTCTTTTGAAAAATAGCGTGGCAACAAGCTGAAAGTGAGGTAAAACTCTCTTTCCACAAAAGACTTTCTGAGCTTTTCCGTTTTATCATCCAGCCAGGATAGAGAAGCTGGGGGTGCATGGGCTACCAAAACGCGGTAGAAAAAAAAGCGATATTGACCAGTATCAGCCTGCGTCATGCCGCCAAAGTTACCATTTAGCGGAACGCTAAGCCAAATCCGGATGTGATCTATAAATAACCTGCCTTAAAAAATATAGGCCACACAATTTCGCGTTCTTCCTCCGGATTGCCCCATGCTTTCAAAAGATCTTTTTCTATCAGGTCAACCGGATTATGTCCCTTATCCTGAATGTATCGCTGTGTGCTGGACCATGTGTTGAGATATCCCAGCAATTCATGCATATTCCATTTCCATCGCAGATGGAAAGCGGGGGCATTTATCAATGGAAAGGGGAACCGAATGTTTGCATATCCTTCATCAACCAGTTTGCGCTCTGCCGGCCAGTAGGGGCCTACCAGCTGCTCATCAAATCTGCGGGTAATGATGTCAATTCTTTCGCTAATAGTGTGGATACGATAACCCCATGCGGCAAAGAGTGCACCTTTCCTACCTACCCGCTTTACCTCTTCAAAAAACGGCTCCAGGTTGAGCCAATGCAGCGCCTGCCCTACAGTAATCAGCTCGGCATAATCGTCCGGAATACCGGAATTTTCGGCTGTGCTCACCAGATAAGTAATCCGCGGATGTACAATAGCGTGCTTAATCTGATTTTCGCTGGCATCGGTGGCTATTATCCGGTTGAACTGTGTTGCCAGCATAATGGCAACCTGACCATTGCCGGTAGCCACATCCCACGCTACATTCTTTGCCGGCACATGACTGAAAAGAAAATCGTATAGCTCGCGTGGGTAATGGGGCCTGAACTGAGCGTAACCGGCCGACTGAGTTGAAAAGTAATCTTTAAACTTCAAAGCCCAGACGATTTTGTTTCCATTTGGAATGTACTACACCTGTTGTCTGTTGCCCATCCACATGCACTACCAATCTTCCGGCCTTTGCGATGAGAGCAGCGGCCACAGCAGCAGCGCGCATTTCTTCTTCGTTTTCCGAAAATAGTTGTTCGGCTGAAAAACATTGCTCTATAAAACGCGTGCTGAACTGGCCCCGGATAAAATCCGGATGCTCCATCACAAACTTTCCGAATTCTAACGTTGTCCGTATTCCTGATATTTTATATTCGCGGATAGCACGGCTCATGCGCTGAATAGCTTCATCACGATCTTTGCCAAAAGTAATGAGCTTGGCAATCATCGGATCGTAATATACCGGAATATCCAGTCCCTGTTCGTAACCGTCATCTACGCGTACACCAGGTCCGCATGGACAATGATACACTTTCAGTCTTCCGGGGTTGGGTAAAAAATCATTATAGGGATCTTCGGCATTGATTCGCAGTTCTATGGCATGACCATGTATGCTCAGATCCTCTTGCGTGAAACTGAGTTTTTCGCCCCGGGCAATTTGAATCTGTTCCCTCACCAGATCGGTGCCGGTGATGCATTCGGTTACGGGATGTTCTACCTGCAGGCGGGTATTCATTTCCAGAAAATAGAAATTCAAGTTTTCATCCAGAAGGAATTCCACTGTGCCCGCGTTAACATAACCGCACGCCTGTGCCAGAGCCACTGCGCTCTCTCCCATTCTGGCTCGTAGAGTTTCTGTCATCACAGGGGAAGGGGCTTCCTCAATAAGTTTCTGATGGCGTCTCTGAATAGAGCACTCTCTTTCAAACAGATACAGGGTATTGCCGTGGGCGTCAGCAAGCACCTGTATCTCCACATGACGGGGCGAAGCGATATATTTTTCAATAAAAACCGAATTATCTCCGAATGAAGACTGGGCTTCACTCATAGCCCGTTCCAGCTGTTCCGGTAATTCCGAAGCATTTTTAACCACACGCATTCCCTTTCCTCCGCCACCGGCTGCTGCTTTCAACAGCACCGGATATCCGATGCGTTCGGATTCCATCAGAGCGGTATGCACATCTCTGACAGGTTTATCAGTGCCCGGTAGCAGTGGAATGTTTAACTTACGGGCAATACGCTTTGCCTCCAGTTTATTCCCCATCATGCGGATGGCATCTGCTGAGGGGCCGATGAAGATAAATCCTGCCTCCTGCACCTGTGCGGCAAAATCTTCGCGCTCTGAAAGAAATCCGTAGCCGGGATGAATGGCATCCGCCCTCACCTGACGTGCAGCGGCAATAATTTTTTCCGCATCCAGATAAGACTGTGCCGAAGGGGAAGGACCGATATGCACTGCTTCGTCTGCAAAGCGGACATAAGGCATCAAACGATCGGCATCTGAAAATATCGCAACCGTGCGAATGCCCATGTCCCGAGCTGTACGCATAATGCGGAGGGCTATTTCCCCGCGGTTAGCTACAAGTATTTTTCTTATCTGCACGATTGGCAAAAATAGCGGTTTGCTCCATACCCGTTTTCGGGATAATACAGCCCCCCAAAAGTCACCGGGTATGGTACCCTTGCAGGAACATTAAGTAATTTTACCGGCAAATAAATTTCATCTGCCAAAATCACTTTGTATGAAATACAAGAAAAGCATTGAACTACTAAACCGTGCAGTAGCTGACGAGCTGGCTGCCATACACCAGTACATGTATTTTCATTTTCACTGCGATGATCAGGGATATGACCTGCTGGCCAATCTTTTCAAAATGACAGCTATTACAGAGATGACCCACGTGGAAAAGCTTGCCGAGCGGATTTTATTCCTTAAAGGGGATGTCAAGATGAACGCAGCCCATGCAGTAAAGGCTGTGAAGAATGTTAAAGAAATGCTAGAGCTGGCCCGCCAGATGGAAGAAGATAGTGCAAAGGAATATAATCAATGGGCAAACGAATGCGCGGAACATGCAGATGCGGTATCCAGACAGCTGTTTGAGTCGCTGGTAGCTGATGAAGAGAAGCACTACGACAACTTTGATAAAGAACTGGATAACATCAATCAGTTTGGGTCGGAGTATCTGGCTTTACAGTCCATTGAACGCAGCAAAACTATTTCCAAAAACAAAGGCAAATCAGAAGAATAGTCTTTGTTTCTGTGCTGTAGTTCGCTCATAATACAAGAGCAGTAAAGGCCTCTGTTGTTATGTACACGAAATTAACAGTCTCCTGATCTTTAATGCCGAAAAGGGTGTTTTTACAAATTTTAACAGTGTAACTAAAACAGGTTAAACGCTGCTGTACACAGAACCTCTAAATTTGTGATTCGTAAATATCAAAGCATGAAAAATATTCTTTACTCTTTCATACTTGCAACGGCTTCCCTCAACTTAGGCTATTCCCAGGCTCAAAATCAGGGCGGCTATGAAATCAAAGTAAAAATTAACAACCTGAAAAATGATACCATTTACCTTGCATACCACTATGGAGACAAGCAATATATCAAAGATACCGCAGTGCTGGACAGCAAAGGCATAGCTGTATTTAAGGGGCCGGAAAAGTTGCCTGGCGGGTTTTATCTCATCGTGTACCCGAACAAGAATTTCTTTGAAATCATAGTCAATGAGCAGCGTTTTTATGTAGAGAATGACACGACTGATTTTCAAAAAAATCTGAAAACCAGCGGGTCGGTAGAAAATAAAATTTTTGCCGAAGACATGGCCTTCATTTCTCAAAAGCAAAAAGAACGTCAGGCGCTGGAGAATGAAAAGAAGGCTGCTGAAGGAGACGCTCAGAAAATGAAAGATATTCAGGCGCGCCTTGAAGCCCTGGACAAGGAAGTAAAAAATTTCCGCAACAAACTGGCACAGAACTATCCGAATTCCTTTTATGTAAAATTTCTGAAAAGCCTGGAAGAAGTGGAAATTCCCGAACCTCCCAGAGATGCTGAAGGTAAACCGATAGACTCATTTTTTGAATATCGTTACTATAAAGACCATTACTTTGACAATATTGATTTTACCGATGACAGGATGCTACGTACACCCACCTTTCACAAGAAAGTGATGACCTATCTGGAAAAAGTGGTGCCCCAGCACCCGGATTCCATAGGTAAATATTGTGATATCATCCTGGAGCGGTCACGGCCTAACCCCGAAATGTTCAAATACTGGTTGATTACCTTACTGAACTATTACGCTAAGTCCAACATCATGTGCCAGGAGGCTGTTTATGTACATCTGGTTGAAAATTATTATGCCAAGGGGGATGCCACATGGGTTTCAGATGATGATCTGTACAGGATAACCGACCGGGCTAAAAAACTGAAACCTACGCTCTGCAACCGTGTAGCTCCCAACATGTACCTTCGGGACCTCAACAACAACCTTATCCCTCTGCATTCCATCAAGGCAAAATACCTGATGGTTTATATTTATGACCCCGACTGCGGGCACTGCAAAAAGGAAACACCAAAGTTTGTGGAAGCCTACAAAAAGATTGTTGACAGCATGCATATTGACTTCAAAGTATATGCTGCTCCCACCCTGCATTTACACAAGGGCGAGTATGACGAAAATAAAAATCCCATATTCAGTAATGACCCCAAAGACCTCAATGCCTGGCCCGATTTTGTAAAACAATATCATCTGGAGCGTTGGATTAATGTAGCCGACCTCTACTTACAGGATAATTTCCGGGCGTTGTATGATATTAACAGTACTCCTCAGGAGTTTCTGCTGGACGCAGACAAAAAAATCATCGCCAAACGCTTTAATGCAGAACAGTTGGTGAAAATTATTGAAGACCTGGAAAGACGCTCCCGAAGCAACTAACCATTATTGTTTTCTTTCCTCAAACTCCAACGATAAAGAATTCACACAATAGCGCAGACCTGTAGGCCGCGGTCCATCTGTAAAAACATGTCCCAGATGAGCACCGCATCGGCTGCAGATGATTTCGGTGCGCCTCATGCCATAAGAGTTATCTTCCTGCTCTTGAACCGTGTGTGGATCTGCCGGCTGTACAAAACTTGGCCAGCCGGATCCGGAATCATACTTATCTTTTGAATCAAAAAGCACTTGTCTGCAGCGGGCACAACGATACACTCCATCTCCCTTAAAATTCCAGTAACGGCCGGTAAAAGGGGGTTCGGTTACCTTGTTGCAAATAACCTCATACTGTGCCGCTGTCAGACGGGCGTTCAACGTTGCGGTGTCAATGGCAATTGTATCCATGGAACCCCTTCCACTCTGAAAATTCCGAACCGGTTCCTGATGTTGCTGCGCACAGGACGTCAGCCCTATGATCAGAGTGAAACCTGTTGATAGCATGATAAGACAGCACCGTCCTCTTGTTCCACTTATCATCTTTCGGGTTTTATGCAGAAGCATGAACTAAAACATGGCCATTATTAAAGTTAACGTTTCTTCACCGCTGGAAATAAAGGTATTTCAGAATGCGCAAATACCATACGGGCAAAAATTTCAGTAGTAAATGAAAGCTTTAAGTTTGTGCCTGATTAAAACTTTTCTTATGGGATATTATTGCTTTCTCAACGGAAAAATCTCTTTGGCTGCCGAAGCGACAGTGCACATTTCAGACCTCGCATTGCTGCGTGGATACGGTGTTTTTGATTATTTACGAACCTATCATGGCATACCTTTCCGGCTGCCTGACTATCTGGAGCGCTTTCGGGCATCGGCTGAGTATATGCGCCTACCGCTTCGCTATTCTGACAGCCAGATCAGTGAAATTATTCAGGAACTGCTGATACAAAGTAGCGTAAAAGAAACCGCGGGTATCCGCCTGCTGCTTACCGGGGGACATTCGCCCGATTCTATGACGATAACAGAGCCGAATTTTGCTATCATCGTGGAAGCGCTGGGCGAGGGCGACCCCTTGCATTACCAGCACGGAGTTTCTCTCATTACTTATCCGTTCAAAAGAATTTTTCCGCTGGCCAAAACAACCAATTACATAGCAGCCATAAAAATGCTGCCTGAGGTGAAAGAGAAAAAAGCTTTTGATATGCTCTATGTTTGGGACAATCACGTGCTGGAGCTTACGCGAAACAATTTCTTCCTGGTGCAGGGAAATACGGTGATAACCGCAAAAGACGATGTATTGCAGGGCATAACCCGTAAAGTCATTCTAGAACTGGCTGCCGGCAAGTTTAAAACAGAAGTCAGAGCGGTGCATTACAAGGAGCTGCAATCGGCAAGCGAGGCTTTTCTGTGTGGTTCGGCAAGAAGAATAATACCGGTTGTCAGCATAGACGGCAATCCTGTCGGAAACGGGCACCCGGGGGAAGTTACACGCTCCCTGATGACAATGTTTGATACGTACGTGGAAGAATACACCAGCGGCATGCAGGAAAACAATCCGGCAGGATATATCAGTAAACGTGATTTACAATAAAAGGCGGGCGTTTCCGGGCAGCCTCCAGAGTGCGCCAGAGATATTCTGCAATAATGCTGAAATTGACCATTAGTATCATGATGAAGAGGGCTATTGCCCAGTGAAAAAGATTGAACCAGTCGGTTACAAACAACAATATCGTTGAAATGAAAAAGCCCACAATAGACAGAATGCCGGTGAAGGTAATAAGCCGTATGGGTAGATAGGAAAAAGCCACGAAGGAATCTATTACCAGTTTTAATCTTTTTGAAAAATTCCATTTTGACAATCCCTCTCTGCGTGCCCTGCGTTTGACGGGAATAGCCACATACGGATAACGCAGCCAGCTAATCAGATAAACCAGATTGGTATTGGTTTCATTCATCGCCACCAGATGGTCTTTAATCTCCCGGTCAAAAAGAATTAAATCATAGCCGCCATCGGGTATATAGGGCATAGCATTTTTCATCATGAGATGATAAATCCTGGCACTGATGCCATAAAAAAGATCTTCTGCCTCGCGCTCCACGCGATTACCTATTACCAGTTTATAGCCACGCTTCCAGTGGTCAATCATTTCGGGAATATGTTCGGGAGGATCCTGCAGATCAGCATGGAGCTGCACACAACAATCACCTGTGGCGTAATGGCAGCCAGCAAGCAAAGCATTGTAGGAACCAAAATTTCCGCTGAGATCTATAATTTTTACCTGGTCGGGAAGCTGTTGTTTGAATTGCTGCAGATAATGGAGGGTGTTATCCGTGGAGCCATCATTCACAAACACAAATTCAGTGGTGCATCCCTTGGCTTCAATTTTTTTCTTCAATTGCAGAAGCTCATTGAGGCTTTTGGGCAAAACAGCTGCTTCATTGTAACAGGGAATAATGATGGAGACTTTTTTCATACATCCTCCGCAAAGCAATATATTGGTTATTTACCACAATGGAAATATTTGTAGTAAGTAACCTTTGGAATTAAATTCAAATGACTCAACAGCTTTATCGGATAACGAAAGGCACGAATGTAACGATAGCTTGTAGGATAGTCATAAAAAGTCTTGGGAGGCAGCTGCATAAAGGAATCAAACTCCTCACGTGTAAGCCCCAGGCGTTTGATGCACAGCTCAATCACCTTAGGGTCTTCAATCTGATAGATACCATGAGCCCGCTGAAGAGCAACCTCGCGTGGCATCTGTCCGCTCCTTACCAGGGCTGAGTCGCTATTCATGTTCAGGTCAATATTAAATTTCACCCGATGTACATATTTCACCAGGCTGTGGTAAAGGTCATCATAGTAATGCGCCCCGGGATAGACCCAGCCCAGTTCACTTTTGATAATTTCCTCAGCTTCTTTGCGCCTGTAATCAATGTAATAAAAAGGTGTAAAGGTCTTTATTCCCCGGATAACTGAATAATAAAACAGCTCCCGGATACCGAGATTAAAACCAGCATCTTCTGGTTTCCAGGGACGTAAAGGCACAGAACCAAAAATTTTGTGCACATTGCGCAGATAATCTCCGTCAAAATAAGACCAGGACAGAGGTTTGACTCCTTCGGTACGAAACGACTGCCCGATGAGGCAATATTTTATGTTCTCTTTGGCAGCTACACTATAGATGGAGCTGGCAATCCCGATATCAGTACCCAGATTAATGTCCGGTGTGCTTGCCTTAAGGAAATCAATTTTAAGGTCTTTGCCTTCCCGGTAATCAGAGGTAATGGTTCTTAACTCAACACCCAGCTTCTTTACGGCATTGACCATATTTTCTCCCGCTACCGGATTATCAAATCCGTCATTAAAGTGTACTGCCAGTGGACGCAGCTTCCAACGTCTTACCGTATTCCAGAGCAGAAAGGTGCTGTCACGCCCTCCGCTGATGCCTACCACACAATCGTATTTCTTTCCTTTTCCTTCTTTTCGTATCCGGCTGAAGATACGCTCCAGAATTTCCTGGCCCTTCTTGCCGCTCGGAAACAAACGACAAAGAAAATCATGGAGATGGCAGAAATTACAAACTCCGTTGGCATCAAATTCAATTCCGGGCACAGTAGTATCCTGCACACATCGGGTGCATACCTGCATCTTAATTTTTAATGGTTTCCCGTTTACCACTACGCAATCATCCGGTATTGTTTGTATCAACGTATTCATGGTTTAATTCCAAAAAATGCATAAACACTGTCAATGATGTATTGTCGTTCATGCTCTGAAAGACTGTAAAATAAAGGCAACCGGATAAGGCGGCTGCTTTCATACAGGGTATTGTGGTCATTTCCCCTGAACTCAGCATGCTGCTTACCATAATCACTTAAATGCAGTGGTGTGTAGTGAAACTGAGCCGTAACTCCTTTCTTCCGCAGAAAATCAATCATGCGGGTACGGTCGGCCGGGTTTTTTAATCGTATATGAAACAAATGTCCGTTATGCCGGCAATAGGGCGGTATAGAAGGCAAATCCAGCAACCCTCTCTCTGCCAGAGGTAGAAAAGCTTGATAGTAGCTCTCCCAGTGCGTGAGAAAAACCCGGTTAATGGAATCTATCTGTTGAAGCTGCGGATAAAGAAAAGCAGCAAGATATTCGGACAACGCATAATTGGAGCCCAGTGCTTTCCACTCGTATTTATCCGTTTTGTTTTCAAAGAAATCCATCCTGTTGGTGCCGAATTCATAAGCTATTCTCAAGGATGCGTAAAAACGATTGTCATTGACAATGAGGCATCCTCCCTGACCGCAGGAAACATTTTTAAGCGAATCAAAACTGATAGCACTCAGATCGCCAAAGCTGCCAAGCAGTTTTTCTTTGTAAAAAGCGCCAATACCTTGCGCATTATCTTCCACCAGAACGAATCCGTATTTATTTTTCAATTCAATGATAGCATCATATTCACATGCTACTCCAGCATAGTTCATGGTAATAACCATTCGGGTTCTGGGGGTAATGGCCTGCTCAATGCTTTGCTCATCCAGGTTAAGTGTGTCTTTACGAATATCGGTAAAAATACATCGTGCTCCCCGTGCCACCACGGCATTGGCAATAGCCACAAATCCATAGGAAGGCAAAATAACCTCATCACCCGGTTTCAACTCTGCTACCAGAGCTGAAAGCTCCAGCGCATGCGTACAGGATTTGGTAAGAAAAACCCGGGCGGGAAAGTAAAGTTTTTCCAAAATCGCTGCAGAGGCGGCATTATATCTTTTTTCTTCATAACTAAAGTCAGGGGGGAAAAACTCTGCCGAAGGGCCAAGCCGCGTTATTTTACTGAACGGTATATGCCTATTCATACATAATTGTAATCAGGAACCTCATGCGCTTTTCCAATGATTTCTCTAAAGAGGCTTAAAATTATAAAAAGTACGCATCCTCTATCAATTAGCCTATGTAAATGTATTTTATCCGCCTGATGCTAAAAAACTGCTGCAGGAAAAGAATTAGCGGTTCTGGATAGTTTACCTTATTTTTAGGAATCCTTTTACAAAGCCCTGGTTCGCTACTACGGTCATCTATGAAAATTACCTTTATTGCACTGGGAACCGAACAGCTGGGCATCAGCCAGCTTTCTGCCATTGCGAAAAAAGCGGGACATCAGGTCCACATCGCATTTAGCGCTCAACTGTTTCATGACCGTTTTAACCTGGAATTGCCCTCCATTGCACCCTTTTTTGATGATACCCATGAAGTGCTGGATGCTATCATTCGGCAACAGCCCGATGTAATTGCTTTCGGAGCCCTCACTTCAACCTACCAGTGGGGTCTGAAGGTGGCTGACTATGCCAAGCAGATCAACCCGAATATAAAGGTGATTTTTGGTGGGGTACATCCCTCGGCAGTTCCCGAGCTCGTGCTGAAGAAACCGCAGGTTGACTATGTGGTGGTGGGCGAAGGCGACCTCGCGTTTCCGAAAATACTGGAACAGATAGAAAAAGGCGATTTCAGCACTCCGATCATAAATACCCGCTATAAAGCTCCGGATGGGAAAATCATTCGGGGCATCCAGGGCGGCTTTATACAGGATCTTGACGCCCTGCCATTTTATGATAAAACCCTCTGGGAAGACCACGTTCGTATTGGTGACCTGTATCTTACTATGGCCTCTCGGGGATGCCCCTACCGTTGCACATTTTGCTTTAATAACTTTTTTGCTAAGCTCCCTGACAAAAAAGAGGGCAAATACGTGCGCCTCAGAAGCCCCGAACATGTGATGGCAGAGCTGCTGTTTGCTAAAAAAAGATACAAACTCAGATGGATTGACTTTCAGGATGATGTATTTACTACCAGCAAAAAATGGCTTAAGGATTTTCTGGAGCGCTACAAAAAAGAAATAAAGCTGCCTTTTCAGATCCTGACTCATCCCCGCTACTTTGATGAGGATGTAGCCCGATGGCTCGCAGATGCCGGCTGCCAGTGGATACAGATGGGCGTACAGAGTATGGATGAAAGTTTCAAAAAAGATACCCTTCTGCGTTACGAAAAAAGTGAACACGTGAGCCAGGCCCTGCATCTGATGCATAAATATGGACTGAAAGCCAAGGTAGATCATATGTTTGGGCTACCCGATGAGCCCATTCAAGCTCAGCAAACTGCGCTGGACCTTTACCGGACACATTACCCAAAACGTATTCAAACATTCTGGACCTGCTACCTGCCGGGTACTGATATGATGAAGCAGGCCATTGAAACAGGCAAGCTCACTTCGGAACAGGCTGAGCGCATCAACGAAGGGATAGATTTTTATTTTTTCAGAAATACGGACAATATCAAGGAACCTGAGATGGTCAGGATGTACAAAGCCTATGAGGTAATTTTCCGCATTATGCCTTCACTGCCGGATTTCCTTAAAACAAGATTGCAACCAGACCATGTAAAATGGTTGCCTGATTTTATGATAAGGCCACTATCCATGGCTTCCGATATAGTAACCGGCTTTGCCCATGGTAACCCTGAATTCAGAGCTTACACCCTGCATAATTTGTATCATCTGAAAAGATTTTTCCTGTCTCGTTTAGGGCTAAAAGCAGGAAAAGCTACCAGCCTCCGGGAAGACATTATCCTTGAAGATGTACCCTATCTGGAGCCAGCCTTGCATCAAGGGTTGTAAGAAAGGTCAGTGTCTTTTTTCTGGGTTCTGTGTCACTGTTTAAAAAAGAAATACAGGCCGGCAGCCATTACCAGCAAACCCAGGCACTTATTGGGGGTCAGCGGTTCATTTAAGAGGGCTATGCCAAACAGAAAAGTAAAAATGATATGCAGCGTAATGCTGACCGGATAGGCTGCAGTAAGTTCAAGCCTTGTTAAGGCCACATATCCAAACATCGGACCCATGCAAAAGGTAAGCACCGCTACCCACACCAGTGGATGCGCGGCAAATACTGTAATATACTCTTTCACCTGCTGAATGGATTCCAGATCCAGCTTACCTACCGCATTTGCCCTCCACTTAACCACATACAATGTGAAGCAATCAAGAAATGCTGCTATGAAAACAAAACCCCAGCCGAGCAGTAATTCTCTTTGCAAAACCATTCTTTTCAGTTGGATGCCGTTTGAACGCGCTTTACCCCTGAACGGCTGCGTGTTAACAGCTCGGCAAGGGAAACTTCCAGCTTAGAGTTATATTGCTTTGTCACGATACCTTTTACCAGCCTGAAAAAACGAGCCGGCCGGAAAAGATAATTAGACCCGTAAAAAACCACTATGCCTAGCACCTGATAAAACTGTAGCCATCTTACAGATATGTGGTCATTGTAAAAAGTGTTTCCGAAAAATTCATCTGTACGTACCATTTCGTAAAAGTAGCGGTCATCATTCATATTGATTTTTCCTTCCTGCTCAAGCCTGTTAAACAATGCGCTGCCCGGATAGGGCTGAAAGGCTGACGGTCCGATTTCATGCGCCCCTACCCAGCTGCAGCGGACTAGAAACCACATCGTTTTCCATATATCCAGATGCGTATCGTCCGGAAAACCAAATATCATATTGAGACGCAAATGCAGCTTTTCCTTATTTGCATATTTCATGCTTTGCAGCATGTTTTCCAGATTTACTTTTTTCTTAATGAGCTTCAGAATGCGTTTAGAGCCGGATTCCGGAGCATAGGACAGATGGCGGCAACCGGATAAATAAAGATAACGGGCACACTCCCGATCAATGGCTTCTGAACGGGTGCCAGCCGGCAACTGCCAGGTAATATTTAGTTTTCGCTTTAAAATTTCTTTGGCAAATTCCACGACCCACTCTTTTTTAAGTATGGCCGTGAGATCAAAGAAGTCAAAATTGTCAATGCGGTATTTGTAATGGAAATATTCAATTTCATCGGCCACATTCTGGGGAGAGCGTATGTAGTATCGGGTTCCCCACATCTGAGGGCTGGAACAGAATGTACAGCTGTAGGGGCATCCGCGTGACGCCAGAAGCGGGAGTGAACGGTTTTTTACCACCCCAAAAACCATCTTCTTTTCATGATAGGTTTCCAGGGGAAACAGATCCCAGGCCGGCCAAGGGATGTCCTCTATTTGCCGTATGCGGGTTCTTTTTCCGGTGCGGCACAATGCACCATCTGGTTTTTTGTAAACAATACCCGGCACGGTTGAGAAATCCCGCTTTTGCTCCCACGCATTTACCAGGTCTACCACCGTTTCTTCGCCCTCACCCAGCACGCACACATGTAGGTGTCTGGTTTGGCGAAGGGATATTTCCGGTGCTGCGGTAATATGTTCTCCTCCGGCTATTATTAATGTTTGCGGGAAATGATCACCCACGGCATCAATAAGTTTGCGATCCTGAATCCAATTCATGGAGAACATGCAGCTGAAACCAATAACATCCGCATCGTGAGGCACTCTGGCGATAATCTGATTTACACTTAAGCCATTGGTCATATAATCGGCCTCAATACGATTAAGCTGATCTGGAGCTTCAGCAACGCCATCCACTACCATCACTTCGTGGCCGGCCTCCCGCAGCGAGGCGGCTACCAAAGCCAAGCCCAGTGGTGCTGCAGGACGCATAGTAATGGCTCCATCAACCATAAAGCGGGGAGGACGTATCAGGCAGATTTTCATTTTGTTTGCATGTTTATTTCTGTTAGCTGTACCTCAGCCTGTTTAGGCTTATATCGTAAACGTTTCAGTAAATCGCCAATGGCCATTTCGCTGCGGCTCTCGTATCGTTGGGTATAAATGTTGTAAAGCATCCGGAACAATCGGTGTGGCCGGAACAGAAAATTGCTGCCATAAAAAACCAGATATGCCAGAAACTGATAGCTCTTAAGCCATACAGGATGTATGTGCGCATTATAAAACTTGTTGTAAAGGAATGAATCCACAAAAATCAGCTCGTAGAAATAAGCATCATCATTCAGGTTAATTTTGCCTTCTTCACATAGCCTGTTAAACAGAGTGCTGCCCGGATAGGGCTGAAAAATAGAAGGAGCCATATCATTGGCGCCTACCCAACTGCATTGAATAAGAAATTTGAAGGTTTCCCAGATGTGTTTGTGTTTTTCATCCGGAAAGCCCATAATCATATTGAGCTTAATATTCATGCCCTCCTTGCTGGAATAGCGCATGGATTGCAGCATGTTGCGCAGTTTGACTTTTTTCTTGATAATGCGAAGCATATCCGGTGATCCTGATTCCGGAGCATAGGTGATATTGCGGCAGCCGGATTTATACAGGTAAGCAGCAACTTCATCATCAATGGCTTCCGAGCGGGTACCGGCAGGTATCTGCCAGGTCATTTGTATTCCACGCCTGATAATAGTCTGACAAAAATCAATAATCCATTGTTTCTGAATGATAGCCGTCAGGTCAAAAAAGTCAAAATTGACAATGCCATATCGCTTTTGGAGATATTCAATTTCATCGGCTACTTTTTCCGGATCACGCATATAATAGCGTGTGCCCCACATTTGCGGACTGGAGCAAAAAGTACAGCTGAACGGACAGCCCCGCGTTGCCATGATTGGGACAGACCGGCCTCTGTCAACTCCATACACAATGCTATGTTCAAAATATTTTTCCATGGGGAATAGATCCCAGGCTGGATAAGGCAGCGTGTCTATCTCTCTGACACGTTTGCGAGGTGCCGTCCTTATAGTGTCTTTACCGTTTCTGAACACAATGCCGGTGATAGAATGCAGGTCTCTGGTGTTTTCCAGAGCTTCCAGCAGTTCCACCACTGTTTCTTCCCCTTCACCCAGCACACATACATCCAAGTGCCGGGTTTTCTGTATGGAAAATTCCGGAATGGCGGTTATGTGCTCGCCTCCGGCAATCAATGTAGCTGCAGGAAAAGCATCTCCCACCTTATCTATCAGCAGCCTGTCATGCACCCAGTTCATGGAAAACATGCAGCTGAAGCCTATGACATCGGCATCAGATGGGATGCGCTCCAGAATCTCTTCTATGGACAACCCGATGGTGACAAGCTCTTTATTAAACGGATTAATCTGCTCGGGACTTTCTGCTATGGTATCAATCACACAGACATCATGACCTGCCTCCCGGATAGCTGCAGCCACATAAGCCAAACCGAGTGGTTGAGAAGATTTCATAAGGGTGGACAAAATTTTCATCACCTGAGGGGGGCGAATAAGGCAAACTTTCATGTCGGTACCTATTTAGTTGCAGTTAACCGCAAGTTAGCCAAAAGTGTAACAGAATACAAAACAGCGCTGCTTAGGCCGCTCTCCTGCTTTGCGGTGGTTTGATTGATGCGGATATCATTTTAGCCAAATTTTTGGCTTGAGAGGCTTTTAATTCCAGATAGTGCCGGAGGTTTACTTCAAAACGGGACTCAAATCGTTGAGTAGCCACATTCCACAGCACTTTGATCAGACGATGTGGCCGGAACAGAAAATTGCTGCCGTAAAAGAAAATGTAGTACAACACCAAATAAAAGATATACCACTTGTGATTGATCTTCTTGTTGTACCACGGCATCCGATTATTGGTATCAATATAGACCATATTGAGATAGTAATCGTCATGCTCGGGATTAATAACTCCCTGCTCACTCAATTGTCTGAACAAAGCCGAACCGGGATAAGGTAGAAAAATAGATAAGGCTATAGTATTGGCTCCATACCAACTGGTCTGTACCAGGAACCAGCATGTTTTCCAGATGTCTTTATGCGTTTCACCCGGCAAACCGAGTATCATATTGAGCATCACATTCAGATTCTCGCGATGGGAATCACGGATGGAACGGAGCATGTTGGTTATGGTTACTTTTTTCTTTATCTGACGCAACATGCGTATGGAACCTGTTTCCGGAGCATACACAATATTCCGGCATCCGGTTTTATGCAGGTAGGCGGCTACTTCACGGTCAATGGCCTCTGAGCGGGTACCGGCAGGTATCTGCCAGGTAATCTTCAGATTGTTTTCAAGAATACATTGGCAGAATCGTATAATCCAATCCTTTTTGATGATGGCTGTAAGGTCATAAAAATCAAAATTGGTAATACCGAATTTCCGGTTTAATTCCATCATTTCATCCACCACATCTTCCGGAGAGCGCATGTAGTAGCGTGTGCCCCACATCTGTGGGCTGGAGCAGAATGTACAGGAATAAGGGCAACCCCGCGTTGCCAGCATAGGCAAAGAAGGCTCGATGGTTGCGCTCCATACCACACGGTGTTCCTGATAGCTCTTTACGGGAAACAGATGCCAGGCCGGCCTTGGAATTTCCTCAAGCGATTTTATGCGCTCTTTTTTGGGTGTTGTGCGTACAGAATTTCCGCTTTTATAGGCAATACCGCTGACGGATTCAAGGGGGCTACCCTGAGCATACGCATCCAGTAAATGCACGATGGTTTCTTCTCCTTCACCCAACACTACCACATCCAATGCGGATTGTTGCAAGCAGTAAGCATATGCTGCAGTAGCATGCTCGCCTCCGGCTACAAACAATGCCTTGGGGTAGTAAGCTCGCAGAAAGTTGATAAAGTACTTAACGCTGACCCAGTTTATGGCAAACATGCAGGAAAAGCCGATAACATCTACTTTCTCCGGCATTCGCTCCAGCAAGTCGTATTCATTCAGACCCCGAATAACAAGTGTTTCATGTTCCGGCAACGGTTTGCCAAAAGGCCTGAAAGGAGAGTATTTATGAGGAGCCTCACCCACACAATCTATTGCTGTAACATCATGCCCTGCGGCTTCCAGAGCACCGGCTATGTATGCAAGACCCAGCGGTGGAGAAGGCGACATGGTCACATGTCCTGCATTTTCCAATCTCGGTGGCTGAATAAGACATGCATACATTTTTTATACTTTAGGTTTTTTAATCTTTATCTGATGGATGTACAATATAATAAAAAATAAAAAAACCAAAACCCAATTTTTATCAAAAGCTGCTTGCAATGTGAAAGAAATTTGGCTGAAGCATGCAGCAAATCAGGCCGCTGAGTGACTCAAATCTTTATAAAATATTGCTTTCCTCAGCTTTTCCCCAATGCGATAAAAAATACCCATATGCCTGTTAACAGGGAGATAGATTCTCCACAGAACAGCAAAGAATAGCAGTAACATACGCAACGCCCATTCCGGAAGAGCGTTTATCAGGGGAATTCTGGCATCCATATATTTGATCGTAAGGGCTCCAAGAGCCTTAGCGCAAACCCAATCGGCTTTGTGCGCAAATTGATCCTGAATCACATCAAAAACAAGGATAAATCTCCGCTCATCGGTGTTATTCCATGTTTCGTGAAAGTGTGCATCACTAAACATAAGCACCTTACCCTCCTGATGGCTTCGGGGTTCACCGTTTACCCGAATGCCGCAATCCATGTCTTTGCCGGGCACTCTCAGCCCGAGGTGGCAACGGATAATGGCGTTGGTTTCACCAATATGCGGTAGTACTCTGGAGCGGGGTTCAAGCACCGTGATGCCGGCAAAGGAAAGATTGGGTATTTGCCGCAGAATGGAAAAGGTTTTTGGAAACCTTAGACAGTTCTTATGATTTATCCAGCGAAAATTCATGAAATACAAATTGCGCCACGCATCCGGAGAGGAGAGATAAGGCGGGTTGAGGTTTGTGGGCATCTCTTCTGTGCCATAAAGAAGGCCTCCTACTTCATTAATAATTTCCGGATATTTTACCTCCAGCTCCTTTACCCAAGGAAAATCCGCAGTGTTGAAGTAAGGAGGATGTTGTCCATTGTAGCTTTTCTCTTTTAGAAAATAATAATCTGGCTCCAAAGCATATTCTTTCATAAATGGCAAAGTACAATATCAACTTAACCTTTGAAAATAATAAAAACCAGTCGTTGAGATTGACCCTCTCTCGTGGTAATCTAAACTGCTAATTTATCTATTTCTACAGCACCATCAGATAACTGTAGTCATTCCCAGGATGATTTTCAATACTTTAAATTTACCCTTTTTCAGACTATGTTGAAGCATTACGGGGAGCCCCCTATTTTTTTACTTAAGGAAAATTTTTACGCGGGCAAGCATCCTTGTTTTTACAATCCGGAAACCTTTCCCTGGGTAAAAGAGGTGGAGCAGCAGTGGGAGGTCATCCGGGAAGAGATCATGGAATATCTCCGTGCAGGAAAAAATATTGAGGGGTTATCGAGCTACACGCCTCCGGATTTGTCCCAGCCGACCGCATGGAAAAATCTGTATTTCATGAATTTTCTCTGGATACAGTATAAAAATTGCCGAAAATTTCCAAAAACCTGGAATATTCTCAGGAAAATACCCGGTGTCACGTTTGCGGCCATCGGCATTCTGGAGCCCCATTCCAGAATATTGCCCCACTATGGAGATACTAATATCAATCTGCGCTGTCATATGGGAATTCAAATTCCTGCCAACTATCCGGTTTGCGGAATTCAGGTAGGTAGTGAAGCCCGTGGGTGGGAAGAAGGTAAAGTGCTCATGTTCAGTGATTGCCACCGACATACTACCTGGAATGATTCAGACGAGCGCAGAATCATTGTAGGGTTTGATGTGATAAAAGAAGGGTATGAAACACAACGCACGTGGTTGTGCGCTCAGTTTCTGGGTGCCCAGACGCTGCGCTTTATTGACTCCTACATTCCCTTTCTGGAAAAAACTCCGCTGTCTGTTCTCAAGCCTTTGCACAAGCTGTTTTCAGCACTCTGGTTTGTGTATCTCCCGATACAGGCACGCGTAACGAATTTTTTGCTTGCATAAATTGCCAAACGGCAAGGGTATTTCCCTGCCAGAGAATAACAGTATGAAAATAATCTTATTTTACCTTAGTTTGCAGCTATTGAATCCACTGATGGCAATGAAAATACTGTTTCTCAATCTTCCGTCAGAAATACTGGTTGTGCGCAGATATATGTGTTCATCCTTTGCTGAAACTTTTTTATTTCCTCCACACGACCTGGTAGCTCTGGCTGGGGCAGCTCGCAGCATTCCCGGTGTTCAGGTATTCTTTTTGGATGCTGTAGCGGAGCGGAAAAATCTCCATGCAGTTATCCATCAAATCCAGAGTTGTGGACCTGATATCGTAGTGTCTATAATAAGCTTTGAGCTTTATGAACAGGATGTGCTGACCGTGAAAAAGCTAAAAGAACGTTTTCCTGAAAAAACATTTGTCCTCTTTGGGCATTATCCTACACATTTCCCGGAAGATACCTTACACTATTCGGGAGCCGATATGATTATGCTGGGAGAGCCTGATGAAATATTGCTGAATGTGCTTTCCCGTTTGCAAAAAGGAGAACATCCCGACAATGTGGATGGGGTAGCCACGCGGAAGGAATTAAATATGATACGCGTAAACGGCAATAAAATGCGCGTACCTCATCCTGAAGCACTGCCGCTTCCGGCCTACGATTTGCTTGTATCAGAACTTTATTCTGAGCCGTTCATGCCTCGTCCTTTTGGTCTTATACAAACTGCCCGTGGATGCCCCTATCAGTGCAACTATTGCGTGCATTCCTTCGGTACCAAGCTTACTGCTCTCAGCCCGGAAAAGGTTTTTGAACATATTCTCCTGCTGAAGCGCCTGCATGGCATCCGGGCACTGCGGTTTATTGATGATACTTTCACCGTGAATCCGGCAAGGGTGATTGAAATCTGCAGATTGATTATTGAAAACAAGATAAACATTCAATGGACCTGTTTGGCCCGTGCCGATACGCTGAATGAAGAAATGCTTGGCTGGATGAAACGCGCTGGATGTGTCAGACTCAACATCGGCATGGAATCAGGCAGCCAGCACATATTGGACTTCCTGAACAAAGGCATAAGGGTGGAAAAGGCGCTTGATCAGTTGAAAAATGTCAGAAAAACGGGTATGGAAATGATGGGTTTTTTTCTGACTGGCGTACCGGGAGAAACCGAAAAGGATATTCAGGAAAGTGTGGATTTTGCTCACGATGCTGGCTTTCACTATGTGGTGGTTGATACCTTAAAGGTCTATCCGGGAACCCCGTTATTCAACAAGGTAAGTGAGTTAGTAGACTTTTCCTTACTGCCCTACCGCAATGAATTTAAAGACCCTGCTTTTGTTCGCATGGCTCGCAACCACCGTAGCTTGTTCTACCGAAAATTTTATTTCTCTTTACGCTACCTGCACAGAACCCCTATAAAAAATATTTTGAGGCCTAGACAAATCAAACACGGAATACAATATGTAAAATCCAAGGTTTCTGCCTGAGTCCGCCCCTGTTTAGTAGTATCACCGGATGTTTATGCGCCTTATGAAAAAAAAATATCTGTCATTCCTTATTCCCCTCCTTCTTTGCTTTCTGCTTTTTGGCATTTTAGGATCTTTCTATTCGGATTATGATACCCTCATCTATTTAATAGGGTATGGAATTTATACCGACTACCCTTTTCATGATTTTATAATTGATACCTATTTCCTTATCGGACCATATGTGGCCTTCATAAATTCCAGGTTTCCAGAATTGCAATTTCTTGACATATTCTCCCTTACAATGAACATAGCTGCAATTACCGTTTTAGGCAGCATAGTATTTAAAAAGCTGATAGTACGGCAATACCAGCCGTTATTTTACTTTACATATTTTCTGATTTTCATAATACTCTTCAGTGACCATATCCTTAATCTTAACACCACCCGGATTGTTTTTCTGGGTATGGCTGGAGTGTTGATGCTTGATTATTTCGTTCGTAGTAGGTCATGGAGGCACTATTTCGCCTTTTGCAGCTCCATCATTTTACTATCATTGTTACGCCTGGACGCAGCCCTGCTGAGCGCAGTGATTTACACACTGTTTATCCTCACGCTGGGAACATTCAGATCATATAGAATAATACCGCTTATCATTACTCTATTTGTATTTGCTTTGTTCCACTTCTTGGTTGTCAACTTTACCAGTGAAGCGAAACAAATGTTTTATTATAGCGAACTTGATATGTTTGACAGGAATAATATTGCTTATAGCAGGCTATCCGAACAGGATGCTTTGGTAATATCCTTACTGCGATATCAAATTTTTGACACTTATCATTTCTCTCGTGAGTTCGTCAATAAAGTTATTGATTACAACATAAATCCTTTTTTAAACGGGATTTTACCAAGAAACTTTATATCCACTTTTAAAGAATCGCTCAGTGATTATCGCAATGTTATGCCTCTGCTCATTACAGCAGTATTATTGAGCATCATTTACTTGGGTACTTCATGCACCCGTCTAAAACATAAGCTCTTCGTTGGATTTTATTTATTTCTTCCATTGCTGATCAACCTTTACATCATCACACCTACCCGATTTCTAGCCCCCTATTACACCTTGGTTATTTTAATTACCTTAATTAACATCAAGGGGGAAATCCTGGAGAACTATAAATTTATAATTCTGTTGATAGTGACTTTTGGGCTCAGCCTCAGATCTCTCATGTTATTACATCTTTTTTATACTCAACATGTATCACAGAGCACATTGTTTCAGAACAAACTGGATGCCCTGGAGGCTGTCCATCAGGGGCAACCGATTATACTGGAGCGCTTTGCGCCTGAAAACGATTTCCCCAATCCGCTGGATAAGATGAAAAGAAGAAATATGGCATTCCTAAATATGTTTTATCTGGCATCCTTTGAATGTTATCAATCCAGATGGAAAAGGCTCTGCCAGTGTAATCCGCTTTCACTTCGGGAAAAAATGAGTTATATCGCCAACCAGCAGGTGCCCTTTGTTTCGGTTGATTTCATTTTACCTGTTTATGAAAAATATTTTTGTGAGATGTATGGACTTACCATCCGATTTACTAAGCAACAGAATCTCATGAAGAGGTGGAATGTTTACAAAGTTGAACTTTCCCATTAATTGCCCTTTTTAAAGTCTTCTGCTTTTTAAGCAAAATTATTTTAGTGATTAAAAAATTTCCTTCGCATTATTCATACTTTGATGCTCCTGCAAAAACACAAGCTGTATTTCTCCGCTAATGAATATGCTTTCCCTTATTAATTATAAAAAGTTTCTTATACATTTTTCCCGGTTTTTTAAAAATCTACGCTTCACGCATTTCCTGACATCCGGAAGAAACGGAGGAAACACTTACGGAAACCGTCCGATTTTTTAAGGTACTAAAGCCATCTCATGTTTTCTTTACTCGTATAGTACCTCTGCCAGTCGTGGAAATATTTTAAAAAAAGCGTCCATACCGGTGAATAAGCACCCGGTATCCGGTAATGGTACATGCGCAGGGAAACCGGACACTGCGATTATATAATTCCAGGCACGTCAGCTGAATTGATGGATACGTATTTCAGAAAAGCCTTCACTAACTTCTATATATGCTCTGCTGCCATGAAGAACTATCTTTCATTGTTTACCCATCTTTCCTTTGTAGCCCAAAGAATTTCCATTTTTCTAAAAATGACTTTAGGCAAACCGGTGTTTAAATAAAAACCCTGCGGGCAATGTTTACTTCTTCAATATCTCAAACTCAACCCTACGATTGAGCTGCCTGCCTTCCTCGGTGTCATTTGTAGCCACAGGCCTTGTTTCTCCATAGCCTTTGGCCACCAGGCGTGAGGGCGAAATGCCTTGTTTAATGAGATAATCCACTACGGCTTTTGCCCGGTTTTGGGAAAGAGCAAGATTGTAGCTGTCACTCCCCCGGTCATCTGTATGTCCGGAAAGTTCTATCACCACACGCGGGCTGGATTTTAAAAATTCTACCACCCTGTTAAGCTCCGGGTATGATTCAGGGCGAAGGGTTGCCTTGTCATAGTCAAAGAATATGTTGTTCAGGCGCACAATTTCTCCTACCTCTATCGGAGCAAGGTAAAGATCTTTGCGCACTTCCTTGTATTCCTCTATTTGTGTGAGGTCCAGATTATCGGATATGGATATATATCCTTCTGCCGCAGCTCGTATTCCAAAAAACCGTCCATAGGGGAGTGTTATTTTATAAGCTCCCGTCTCCGGCTCAGAACGGGCAATACCTGCTTCTTCACCACCGGGCAACACTTCATAAACAATACTGGCATTACCGATAGGTTTGTTATTTTTTTTGTTGTAAACGTTTCCGTAAACCAACACTACCGGTTCAGGACGCACCTCCTTGGGCAGGCGAATACGGAAAATGTCTGTTGCACCAATTGCATTTTTGGAAGAAACAAAATAAGCATAATCACCTGCAGCAGGAATGCGATAATAGGCATCCATACCTGGGGTGTTGATGCCGCTGCCCAGGTTAACAGGCTCACTCCAGTTTGTCCAGGTGGAATCCTGACGTTTGGCCATAAACACATCATAGCTACCAAAACCGCTTCTGCCGTTTGTGGAAAAATAAAGCGTTTTACCATCTGAAGCGAGAAAAGGGCTGGCTTCGTCCCCAGCTGAATTTACACTGCCCAGATTTACAGGCTCGCTCCACCTTATCTCATCTATACGATGACTTACATAGATATCTCTTGCACCACGGGCATCATCCCGCTCAACGGTCATCAGCAAAGACTTACCATCGCTTGTGAGGCTGATTTCCATGTAGGGTGCTCGGTTGTAAAAGTTGTCAATCTTCAGATTGCGGGGAAACTCCCATCCCTTCTTTCCTCTGACAGATATAGACACTCCGCCTGCCGTAGAACCGTCTTTAAAATATTGATTGCCCAGCAGCAGTGTATTCCCATCCGGGGTTACTGAACACACAAAATTGTGGTGCTCATTATTCAACGGATAACCTACGTTTACGGCTGGTTTCCAGTTTCCGCTGGCATCCTGCTCTGTAAACCAGATATCATCATTATCGCCCAGATCCATGCCGTAGTTTTCCGGATGATTTTTCCGAACAAAAAAGAGGCTTTTCCCGTCCGGTGAAATCACCGGTTGCGCTTCCGCATAAATGGAGTTAATAGCGCTACCCAGATTTTCCGCCTCGGAATCAAAAACAAGGTCGGGCACGGTATGGATAATGGCTTCAATGGGCGTCTCGCTGTCAGAAAGGGCAATGGCATCAATCTGGTTTTTACCGGCAACCAGTGAAGGATTCAGTTCCACGCGCACCCCTGTCACCTTGTAAGCAGTGAGCGGAAAGGTTATCCTGAAAGTGCGGCAGGTTTCCTGCACGGCTGGTGAAGGGCCGCTGAAAACCTCATGCCGGCTGCCGTCTTCAGCAAGAAGATATATTTTAGTAATCGTACCGGGATTAAGGTTTTCAAACACAGCCACTTGAGCTGCCTGCATTGGCCTGGCAAAGCCTACTTCAATAAATTCAGACTTAGATTCCGTATCTGCGGGCATCCACGCACAAAAACAGTCTCCACACTGCGGCATCACTTCAGGCTTGCCCATTATTTGTATAGCAGCATTATTCTTCTCTCCGGCCTGCGAACTGAATGCTATTACCCTTGTTGCGTATTGTATATCTTGCGCCTGCCCCGTAACGACCGTAATTATTACAGCACAAAACAGTGACAATCTTCTCTGAAACATAGGCCTTATCAATGCTGATTAATCAGGTTACAGTATATACCATGCAGTTGCCAGGGCCTGGTCAGGGAATCCACCGCTCCCATGGCACTCCGGCAACCACAGCAATAAGAGCAAAGGAATAAGCTATTAATTCCCTTCTGAACCGCGTCCTATCCAGAGACGCTTTTTTTGCCCAAACCCGACCGACCGTAATAAAGGCAATGGCAACCAACATGAGGGTGACATGCTCCACAGCCCAGAACCTGAGGGTGTCATCACCCATGGCCTTTGAAAAATCGCTTAAGGCTGATTTTATCACGGGACTGATCGCATACAATATCAGTCCGAGCAGCAACTGCACATGTGCTGTTATCAGCACAGCCAGAGAAAAACTATTGTCTATAGCACGATATGGCTTTTTTAAACTGTAACCAATAATGCCTCGTATTACAATTATCACCAGCAAAAGCAGCAGCACATAACGCACTACCGAATGTGTATGAAGAATAGCTGGATACATCATTTATCTTGCGAAAGTAGCGTATTTTCTCTATTGACAAAACATGGATGCTACCGCCCCTTCAATCACAAAATACAGGTGCTTTTTTCAGTCAAAGTCAAACAGATAGCCCAAAGAAACCGTCACCGTACGATTGGTGTGCCAACGACTGCCATAGCGCTCGTAATTACGCAGGCCAAGTCCATAACGCAGTTCAATCCGTATAGGCTTGTAGTGTATCCCACAGGCGAAATTCCATCCATAATCCATCGAGCGGGTATCTTCCCGTAGCTTTATCTCACCTTCTTCACGCGATCGGCTATCTCCCTGAGTGAAGCGTGCAAGCATAAGAAACCCGATATAGGGGCCTGTGCTGACAAATGGAGATAAATTTTCACGACTCCACACAAACTTGGGCAACACCGTGGTTTCCACGTAATAAAAGTTTTCCCACTTGAATTGATTGCCCTTATGGATCTGTGATCCCTTCTGGCTGAAAAGAATATCCTGCTGCACTGATAACCATTCTTTAATTATGAAATCTAACTGTGCTCCCGCACTGAAACCCAGATTTAAGCGAATGGTAGTATCCAGATTGGAAACATACGAAAGGCTCCAGCCAGCTTTGGGACCTACCGCAAACTGAGCGAATACCGTTTGAGATGCCCACAGCAGAACCACCGCAGATAAAGTACTGACTACAAGGAACGATTTCATCCAGCAAAGATTTTTCTGTTTCATTACAGGCCGCAAAGTATTAATTTTTTTGAGTTGAAAAAAGTCTGACGCATGGATACAAGCAGTCTGTTATCTATCTTACAGTATGTTTCTCTTTAAGAAAATATTACGTTTAATCGGACTTCTAACACTGGGCCTTAATGCAACTGCGCAGCATACTTTTTCCATTTGTGCAGTGGATACCGTCACATTTGAAGTAGGCAGTGCCGGTGCTTCCTGCATCAATAATTCGGCTATTATAAGCGACCTGTTTCCCGGCTTTGGGGTAGTCCATACTCAGGCGGCATACATTATCTTCAATCAGATACGCGCACGCAATTTCATGCGCGATAGTTTGACCCCTCAGGAAATGCTGGATTCACTCATAGCCGGTGACAGCCAGCCCGACATCCGGCAATATGGCATCGTTCAACTGAGAGATGATGGTCCTGCCGCAGCTGCCTATACGGGAGAAAACTGCATGGATTATAAAAATCATATTATCGGACGCTATTATACCATCCAGGGCAATATCCTGCTGGGTCAACAAATACTGGATTCCATGGAAGCGCGGTTTCTCCGCACACAAGGGAGCCTTGCCTGCAAACTGATGGCCGCCCTTCAGGGTGCTAAGGTGGCCGGGGCAGATACCCGCTGTCTCATCAGCGGCAATTCTTCTCTGTCGGCTTTTCTGCGTGTAGCCAGACCCTGGGACCCACCCGCTCAGCCTTCGGTTGACCTGAGTGTTCCTTATGGTGCATCGGGCTTTGAGCCCATTGACTCCCTTCAGACTCTTTTTGACCAGCAACTTGCCTGCCTGTCTCCCTCCACTGTGCCTTACCCTCAGCATGATGAAAGCCTTATCATAAGGTATGACCCTGCTGTAAGTCAAATTCTTTTCTCAGGATTGCACGCAACCAATCTGCGCCTGCAAGTCTTTGATGCCTGTGGCCGGTTAAGAAGCCTTACCTCTGATACCCGACCCGTTGAAACCCGTGGATGGCCTGCCGGCCTCTACATCTGGAAGCTTACTCTTCCGGAAAAACACGTTCTGAGTGGCAAAATATTTCTGCCCGCACATCAATGAAAACACACCAATCTTCCTTCCCAGGGTTGCATGAAGGCACCATTTGATGCATGGGTAGACAATAATAGTTCACCTCCGGAATAAGCCGGTTTTACCGATTTGTTTGACATATTCAGAATCACCAGATACTTACCTGATTCATCACTCCTGTAGTAAGCAAAAATTCTGGTGCTGCACAGGTGTGAAGCTACTTCCATACGGCCGGTTTGCAGTGCGGTAATCTGCCTGCGCAGATGTAGGATGCGTTTATAAAAGTTCAGCAAAGAATGCTCATCTGCTTTCTGGCGCTCCACATTGATTTCGCTGTAGCAGTCAGAAACCGGCAACCAGGGTGTACAGGCAGGATGGCAAAAACCGGCATGAGCCTGATCATTCCACAGCATGGGCGTACGGCACTCATCGCGATTAAGTGACTGACCTGCCCATCTGATCAGAAATTGAGGTATCCACCGAAACCGCTGCGCCAGCGGGTCTTTAGCTGCCCGCATAGGGATATTGCTTTGCGGCATTCCTAACTCTTCTCCATAGTAGGTAAAAGGAATACCCCGCACGGTAAACTGAAACAAAGCCAAAAGCCGGGCTTTCTCCATGCTCTCTCCCAGTCGGGAGAAGCTTCTTTTCCGGTCGTGATTACTGAAAGCATATACCGGAATGAAAGGATCGGGAAACTCTTTTTCAAAAGATTCCACCAATGCCCTTAAAGCCGGGGCGGTAAACCTAACCGACAGCGTCTGAAACAAAAAAACAGCATGCAAGCCTTTTCGCCCCTGATAATCGCAAAAGCGCTTCAGGGTAGCCGGCGGACCAAACACTTCACCCACCAGAAATCTTTCCGGCTCATGAAATTCCTCCACAACAGCTCTTAGCTCGGTGGCAAACGCAAAGCTCTTTTCGTGATTGAGATTATATCTGTATTGCTGAAAAAAACCATCCGGATTTTCTTCAGAAGGAATCAGGCGAAGACAAAACGGATTATCCTGAAATGAACTGTCTTCGTATATCGCATTGAACATATCCAGGCGAAATCCGTCCACTCCTTTGCGGAGCCAGAACCGTACTACATCAAACATCGCTTCTTTCACCTGCGGATTGTAGTAATTCAAATCAGGCTGAAAGGGAAGAAATGCAGCATAATAAAATTGTTTTCGCTGAGGGTGATAAATCCAGGCGCTGCCTCCCAAAACCGATTTCCAGTTATTGGGAGGGCGCCTGTTGTTTTTCCCTTTTCCGGTACGCCACACATACCAGTCAGCCCGATCGCTATATGCCGAAAGTGCGGAATCCTTAAACCAGGGATGCTCCGCAGAAGTGTGATTCATCACAAGATCAAATACGACTTTCATTCCGCGTTGATGTACTGCGCGAATAAGCCGCTCACATGTTGCCATATCTCCATATTCGGGAGCTATGTCGTAATAATCGCTAATGTCATACCCGAAATCCTGCTGGGGGCTTTTGAAAAAAGGAGATATCCAGATGGTTTCAAAACCCAGCTCCCGGATATAGTCCAGTTTCTCAATAATACCCTGTAGATCTCCTATTCCATCTCCACTACTATCGAAAAATGAGCGGGGATAAATCTGATATACCGTGGTAGCACACCACCAGGGATAGGCTTTAGCATTACCTGCTGCAGATGTTGTCATAAACCCAAGCAAACAGCAAATTAACAGATACCGGCCTGACTTGCGGCAACAGCGATTTTTCATTGGCCTCATCTCTTTTTTTTATTTTAGCCAGCCAAAATCCATTTATAATGAATCTCCACGAATATCAGGCAAAAGAAATTCTGACTCAATATGGTGTTCCCGTACAGCGTGGCATTGTCGTGGAACATGTGGAGGCTGCTGTAGATGCGGCAAAAAAACTGCAAGAACAAACCGGCACCTCTTACTGGGTGGTTAAAGCTCAGATACATGCCGGAGGAAGAGGCAAAGGTGGAGGCGTTAAGCTGGCCAAAAATTTCAATGAACTGAAAGAAAAAGCATCCTCTATCCTGGGTATGCAACTGGTTACCCCGCAAACCGGTCCACAGGGTAAAAAAGTCCATAAAATACTCATTGCCGAAGATGTCTTTTATCCGGGTGCACACGAACCCAAGGAATTTTACCTTAGCATCCTGCTGGATCGTACACAGGGCAAAACAGCCATTGTGTACACTACCGAAGGTGGAATGGATATTGAAGAGGTAGCCGAAAAAACGCCTCATCTGCTGTTTAAAGAAACTATTGACCCCACGCTTGGGTTGTGGCCTTATCAGGCCAGAAAAATTGCATTCAACCTGCAACTGGAAGGCAATGCCTTTAACGAGATGGTACGCTTCGTGGAAAACCTGTATCAGGCATATACTTCCATAGATGCCTCACTTGTTGAAATCAATCCTGTACTCAAAACATCAGATGACAAAATCATTGCCGTTGACGCAAAAGTACAGTTGGATGATAACGCTCTGTACCGCCATAAAGAGCTTGAAGCCTTGCGCGATATTACAGAAGAAGACCCCACAGAAGTAGAAGCCCGTAAATACAATCTGAACTTCATTAAGCTGGATGGCAACGTGGGATGCATGGTAAATGGCGCAGGACTCGCAATGGCCACTATGGATATGATTAAACTTGCCGGAGGTGCACCTGCTAATTTTCTGGATGTAGGTGGCACAGCCAATGCGCAAACCGTGGAAGCCGGTTTCAGAATTATATTAAAAGATCCGAATGTAAAAGCTATTCTTATTAATATTTTCGGAGGTATCGTGCGTTGCGATCGAGTAGCCCAGGGCATTGTAGACGCTTATAAAAACATTGGAGAAATAAAAGTGCCTATCATTGTCCGGCTGCAGGGAACAAATGCCGATATCGCCAAAAAGCTGATTGACGAGTCGGGGCTGAAAGTATATTCTGCAACTCTTTTGCGGGAAGCGGCTGAACTTGTGCAGAAAGTATTGACCGACCCCTCAACTGCCAACTAAATCATCTTTCAGGCGACTGACGAAATGCAGAAGAATTTAATTGTAACAGGCCATATTCGGCACCTTCCACATGGAAGTAGCAGGAATCCAGTCTTTCCTGCGGATAAGAACCAAAGGGCTCCAAGATTAAATTTTCTCCTACCCCCAACCAGGCTTCAGGGTCAGATTCTGCCTTTATTGTAATGCTGCCGCGGCTATCCCGCAAAGAGGAATAAAGCAGTGTTTCACAAGGCAGTGCCCATTCCAGGCCCAGTACATCTATATCCAAATCATCCCGGTCAACCAGAAATTTACTTTCCCTAAAAGCAGATGCCTGGCTAATCATGCTTCCGATATACTGCAGGCGTTCGCTGTAAACCTTTGAACCACCTATAAGCATAATAATCTTTATTGTGCATGTCCCGGTAAGAATAAAGGTTCGTAAACCCGGCCTGTAAGCCGGCATGACTTCCAAAGCAAGCGGTATTGCCACAAACAGGGCAAGCGGTAGAAACAGATTTTCAAAATAAAACTGTAAGTGTTGCCGCATATCCGGATATGCCAGAGTAACCAGAAGCGCATAACCTGTAAAAAAAACTGCCACCAGTATGCATTTCAGCCTCTCCTGCCTGAAATGATAGTGCACCAATACCCAGCCAAGACCTATGGCCAGCATAACGTAATCGGTCACCATCCATTTTAAAAACAAGACAGAGGCCGAACCCTGAAAAAAAAGGGGGAGGTTGTGCCAGAGCTGTTGCAACGATATCCGATTGGCCTCGTAGGCAGTCCAGGGCAAATGCGACTTGATAAAAAAGAACGCAACCACAACAATTATAACAGCCCAGTGGAAAAACTTCCGGAACGTGCGGGCACTGACTAACTCATACCCCATCAAAAACACAATCACCGGCATCATCATCGGGTGGCTGAATAAAACAGGAATCAGTAAAAGCACGAAAAGTATGCGCCATGAGCCTCCTTTCCGCAGTATGGCATAAGCCACAAACAAAAGCATCAGACCCATGGCAAACTCCGACTGTACCCAAAAGAAGGTATGCAAAACAAAAAGCGCATACACCAGCAACATTGCCATTGCTACAGCCTGATCTTTCAGCACATGGACAAGGAGGATAAAAAATAGGTAATGCCACCCGATGAATGACAGGGAGTATATTTTCACCAGAGCCGAAAGTGTTAAGCCTTTTTCTATACCAAGCAACACTGCTGCCTGAGATAAAACCGAAATAAAACGCAGATTCTGTATCTGAAACTCGCGGGTCTTAATCAGCTCATACAGATGATAAGCGGTGTCGGCAAAGATGACCCGCTCATCAGCAAAGCACCCCGCAAGCATGAGAAGACCAACGAAAAAAATATGCCCCGTAATGACAACAGGCTTCATCTTCTTTTCGGGCTAAGGTAAGGATTTTAAAAAGCTGCACCCATACCGCGGCAACCTGTTGAAAAAAGCACCTGACGGAGCGCATGCAAACGGTTATCTTCGCCAACTCCGGGTTTATCTTAAATCAGCTCAGGGAGGATGAATATGCTCCGGTTTGGTATCCTTTTTCTGCTATGTATGAGTGCATCGTATGCCTCCTTTAGCCAGACCGGCACGCTCCGGGGTTTTGTGTATGAAAAGGAAACCGGTGAGCCGGTACTCTTTACCCCCGTTGTGCTGGAAGGCACTACCATCGGTACAACAACCGATTACAACGGATTCTTTTCCCTGCCCAAGATACCAGAGGGCAGCTATACTCTGCTGATATCTTCATTGGAGTTTGACTCCCTGCGCGTGCCGATTACTATTACGGCAGGGCAGGTTTTGTCACAAAGTCTATATCTGGAAAAACGGCTCATCAAGCTCAAAGAAGTAGACATTTCTGCCAGCAGGGAAAACGCTACCACCCAAACCCAGGTTTCCACGATTGCCGTTACACCCAAAGAAGTAAGCTTAATTCCTTCGGTAGGCGGAGAACCGGATATCACGCAGTTTCTGCAAATTATACCCGGAGTGATTTTCACCGGTGACCAGGGAGGACAAATTTATATCCGCGGAGGCGCACCTATCCAAACCAAAGTGTTGCTGGACGGGGCAACGATTTACAACCCTTTTCACTCCATAGGGTTGTACTCCGTTTTTGAAACTGACCTTATCAAGAGCGCTGACGTCTATACCGGAGGCTTCAATGCAGAATATGGCGATCGTATATCAGCTATTATTGACATTAAAACCCGTGATGGGAATAAAAACCGGCTTTCCGGAAAAGTTGCTGCGAGTCCTTTTCTGGCATCAGCCACTCTGGAAGGTCCTCTGATGAAACCTAAAGAGCGTAACAGCAGCCTTACCTTTCTGCTCAATTCAAAGATTTCATATCTGAACCGGACTTCCCCCACCTTATATTCCTATGCGAATAAAGACGGCTTGCCCTTCAGTTTTTATGATTATTACGGCAAACTCACTCTCAGCACCAATTCCGGTTCAAAGCTGAATCTTTTTGGATTCCATCATAAAGATGACGCCCGCTTCAGAAGCTCCGACTTTGAATGGAACACACTGGGCTTCGGCAGCAACTTTGTAGTGGTTCCGGGCCAGGCTAAAGTGCTGATCTCCGGCAATCTCTCCTATACCGGCTATAACATCAACCTGCGGGAAGGTGATAACCTTCCCCGCACCAGCTCGGTCAATAGCTTTACGCTTGGTATGCAGTTTACTTACTTTCTGAAGAACGGAGAATTTAAATACGGCTTTGACGTGAACGGGTTTAAGACCATTTATGAATTTTACAACGCCCTTGGCCTTCTCGTTGACCAGAATCAAAACACAACTGAAATCGGCTTTTTCGTACGCTACAGAAAGGTGCTGGGCAAGCTGGTTCTGGAGCCCAGCTTTCGGGCACAATATTACGCCACACTGGCTACCATCTGGCCTGAGCCACGCCTGAGCATCAAGTTTGCAGCCCATGAACGCCTGCGGCTGAAGTTGGCCGGAGGCCTTTATTCCCAGAATCTGATCAGCGGCAAATCTGACCGGGATGTCGTGAATCTTTTTACCTCTTTCCTCTCAGGTCCTGAAGTTACACTCTATAATGCCCGCGGAGAATCAGCGAAAAACAATCTTCAGCTTGCCTATCATGCCGTGTTCGGAGTAGAATATGAACCTGCCCGCTTCATGAAAATAAATATTGAGCCCTACTACAAATACTACGGCCGACTGATTGATATTAACCGTAATAAGCTTTATGATGATGTGGCTGCCAACAGCAACGTGCCGAATGAACTGAAAAGCGACTTTCTGACCGAAACAGGACGTGCTTACGGATTAGATCTGCTCCTGAAACTGGATTATAAAAATTTCTATTTCTGGGGCGCCTACTCCCTGGCATATGTTGAACATCATGACGGAATTACATCCTATCCTCCCCATTATGATCGCAGACACAATCTGAACCTTGTCGGAGCATGGCGCCTGGAAAAAAAAGTCAAATGGGAATTCAGCGCCCGCTGGAATCTGGGCACGGGTTTCCCCTTCACACGCACTCAGGCTTTCTACCTTGACCTAGGCAATATCTTTTACCAGAACGGCATCCTCACCAATTATGTCACGGCTAACCCGCAAAATGCCGAAGACATCGGTATTGTGTATGAAGAGCAAATCAATGCCGGTCGCCTTCCCGGCTATCACCGTCTGGATTTATCGGCCAAATGCTCCATACCTTTTTCAAAAAGAGTGGCTATGGATATTACTGCAAGCGTGATTAACGTTTACAATCGTGCCAACATATTTTACTATGATCGCATAAGGGCAGAAAGGGTAAACCAGCTTCCGGTATTACCGGCCCTGAGTCTTTCCCTTTCATTTTAAACTAAACAATATGGCCTGCAGGTTGCCTTTGCTTTTTTATACAAAATCGTTTTTCCATATCCGGGTGATGGCTCTGGTCATCCTTCTGCTCACCGGTTTTCTGAAAGCACAAGCTCAGGAGTCACTGATTTATGATGACCCCGAGAAAGCTTACAAAAAAGCCCTGGAGTTGTTTGAAGGGAAAAACTATATAGAAGCCAGACGGCTGTTCAGACAAACCATTGAGCATGAAACCCGCGTACCGGATAATCCAAACCAGACCTTTGTAACCAATGCAAAAATCTACGAGGCTTTCTGCGCTTTTGAACTTAACCAGCCCGATGCCGGCAAACTGCTTGAGGAAGCCATGAAGCTGATTTACGGGGAGCCCCCGCTGAAACGCTATGCCTATTACTACATGGGAAAATATTATTTCAAAGAGAAAAAATACTCTGACGCCATTGAGTATTTTGAAAAAAGCGACCCCCAAACACTCAGCCGCAATGAACAGGCAGAGTATAAGTTTCAGCTTGCCTACTGCTACTTCTACAAAAAACGACTGGATGAAGCCGAATCCCTGCTGAAAGAAACCCGAAACATCCGCAACAAATACTACTATCCTTCCAACTACTACTATGGGTACATCGCCTTTCAGAAAAAAAACTTTGATGCCGCACTGGAAAGCTTTGAGCGCATAAAGGATTCAAAAGTATATGCAAAAATTATCCCCTACTATATCAGCCAGGTCTATTATTTCCGGAAAGAATACACCCAGCTGATTGATTATCTCTCTCCGCTCATTACTGACAGTGATCTGAAGTATTATGCCGAACTAAATCAGATTCTCGGCCAGACTTACTTTGAACTGGGCCAATACGACAAAGCCATCCGCCATCTCACAACATATATCCGCGAATCCGGTAAAGCCCGCAACGAAGATATTTATCAGCTTGGCTATGCTTATTACAAAACCGGCAACTGCCATGAAGCCATCCTGCAGCTTGAGCAACTGGATAATCTCAATGACACATTAGGACAATTTGCCCTCTTCACGCTTGCCGATTGTTATCTGCGAAACAGCCAGAAAGGCAATGCACGCAGTGCCTTTGAAAAATCGGCTAAGATGCAGTTTGATCCACTGATCACCGAAGAGTCGCTTTTCAGCTTCGCCAAATTATCCTACGAGCTGGGTTACACCTCCGAAGCCATTACAGCATTTCAGCACTATCTGAAGCGCTACCAAAATCCACAGCACACCGAAGAAGCCAAGGAACTGCTTACCGAGCTGTTGCTTACTACGCACAATTATAAAGAAGCCCTGCTGGTTATTGAATCTATTAAAAACCCTTCTCCCAGAGTGAAGCAGGCCTATCAGGAAGTAGCTTTCAACCGCGGGGTAGAACTTTATAATGACGGACTCCATGAACAGGCTATTGCCCAGTTTGATCAATCCCTGCGTCATCCGGTAAACGCCACCATTCGCGCCCAGGCCTATTACTGGAAAGGAGAAGCATGTTTTGCCATAAAAGACTATGCCTGCGCACTGCAGCAATATCTGCAGTTTATTGACCTCTCAAAAATCACCCCTTTTAAGGGAAAAGATTGGTACGATGCCAATGCCTACTATGGAGCGGGCTATGCGCTGATGAAACAAAACCGCTATGCTGAAGCATTACCCTATTTTAAAGAAGCCATTAGCCGCTGTAAATCTTCTTCAGATAGAACTCTGAGCCAGCGCGTGTGGGCTGATGCCCTCCTGCGAGCAGCTGACTGCAACTTTATGATTAAAGACTATCAGGCTGCCCTGAACAGCTATTCCCAGGTTATAGACAGTAAGCAACCTGGTGCTGATTATGCAGCCTTTCAAAAGGGCATCATTCTCGGATTGATTGGTAAAACGGAGGATAAAGCAGCGATGCTGGAAACGTTTGAAAACCGCTATCCGGGATCCATCTATGCAGATGATGCGCTCTTTGAAGCAGCAACCGCCTATATCGCCTTGAATAAATACCCAACAGCCTTGCAGCTGCTAAATCGGATTATTGAAAAATTTCCCAACAGCAATTATGCTTCCAGGGCATATCTAAAGCAGGGCCTGGTCTATTACAATCAGAATGACGTAGAGTCTTCCATAAAAAGCTATAGGAAAGTCATTGAAAAATATCCCAGCAGTGAAGATGCACAGCAGGCTTTGCTGGCTATCAGGCAGATTTCCATAACTGAGGGCAATCCTCATCTTTATTTGGACATTGTAAACGCGACTCCCGGTATGCGCATATCGGCTTCCGAACAAGATTCCATCTCCTATCTGGCCGCAGAAACACAGTTTGCCTCGGGCAAATGCACCGAAGCAGAAAAGGCTTTTTCCGATTACATCTCTCGGTTTGCAGATGGATATTTCCTCCTGAATGCACACTTCTACCGCGGAGAATGTTACTATGCTTCAAAAAAATTTCAGGAAGCCCTGCAAGACTATCAGCATATAATTGAGGCCGGCAAAAGTATGTTTTACGAAAAGGCCCTTGCAAAGGCAGCCTCCATTGCCTTTAACAGTAAGATGTATGCAGATGCTTACAGCTACTTTAAGCTGCTGCTTGAAAATGCGTCTTTCAAGGAAAACATCTATGCTGCGCGCCTGGGCCTGATGCGGTGTGCCTTTCATATGCAGAAAACCTCCGAACTGAAAGATTATGCGACAATCCTTCTGAATATACCCGATGCGCCTTCCGATCATAAAACAGAAGCAGAATTTTATCTTGCCAAAGTTGCATTGCAGGAAAAAGATTATGACACCGCCTCCCGACTCTTCCGCAAAACCTCCGAATCCACTACCAGTGAAATAGGGTCAGAAGCCAAATACCGCCTGGCAGAAATCAGCTTTATGAAAGGCAACCATCAGCAATCACTGGATGAATGCCTTGCCATGATTGAAATGAAGCCTTCCCATGAATACTGGAGGGCAAAAACATTTGTTCTGCTGGCAATGAACTATCATAAACTGGGCAACACCTTTCAGGCCAAAGCCACGTTGCAAAGCGTAATAGATAATTATCAGGGAGATGATGATGTAAAAGAATCGGCACGGGCACGTCTGCAGGAAATTCTGAATGACGAAAAGTCCGGCCAAAAAGTGCAGATTGTTCACGACAGCATGACGTCTTTTGAAGAAGATACTACCGAACGGATAGAGCTCATTATTCCCATTGAATCAGACACAATAAAAGAATGACGGAACGATGGAAAAACGCCTGAATCTTTTCCTTTTCCTGGCAATCTGGATACTTCCCTACAAAGGGGTGTATGCTCAGAAGGATCAGCTAAAGCCAGAGGAAATAGAGGTAGTTACCGCTTATACCCCTTTTCTGGCTGATGCCTTTAAAATACATTTCCCGGCATCCGTCTATCCAAGAGAATCTGCTGAAAAACTTGAACTATTCTATTCCGTTCCGGTGAAGCGGTTACCGATAGCCTTTTCACCGTCACCGCTCAGGCCGCTTGCTATTGGGAAAGAGCCTCCTGAAAAAATACAGCCCTCCTACATCAAACTGGGATTTGGCACACAGTATAGCCCTTTGGTAGAAGCGGTTTATAATAGCGGCAAGTTTGAGAAATTGAATTATGGTTTCTTCTACCGCCATTTTTCGGCCTATGGTCAGAAAATTAAAAACCAGCGACACTCCGAAAATCAGGGAAAACTCTTTGTGAATTATTACCTGAAACGGGCAAAGCTGCATTCAGAATTTAACTATGATCGCAAGGGCGTTCGCTACTACGGCTACAACCATGCCGATACTTCCATTGACGGAGATAAAATCAAACAGGTATTTAATTTCATCAGCTGGTCGGCTGATGTGGCGAACACGGAAAGCAAACATGATTTTCAATATCACATCCTTCTGGGCTTTGGCTCTTACCTTTCCAGAGATGACATCGTGGAGTCAGACCCCTGGCTAAAAGCTGATTTTGTTAAGGTGTTCAAAAAAAATCACTACGTGTATCTGCATATCGCAGAAGAAAACATCATCGTGAAGAAAGACACCTTCCGCCTTAACCGCAACATTTTTACCCTTAAACCCTCCTATATGTATAATGACGGCAACTGGAAAGCCTTTGCCGGAGTGGATTTGACGTGGGAAGAAAATATATTCCACCTGTTTCCGGACGTAGGTCTGGAGCGTTCGTTATATAAACAGTATCTGATACTGTATAACGGCTATCGGATGGCATTGCAAAAAAACAGCTATCTCACACTTACCGGAGAAAATCCCTGGATGAAATTCACATCCGACCTGCGCAATAGCTGGTATGATGACGCTTATCTTGGTGTGAAAGGTTCAGCAAAAGATTTTTCCTATAACCTGAAATTTTCCAGACGGGTTATCAGGCGCTTACCTTTATTTGTGAATGACACGGTAAATATCGCTCAGGATCCCACGGCTATGAAGCGGTTTGCTGTTATTTACGACCGGAAAACGGCCACAATGAATCTGCATGCCGAACTGTTCTATAAAGTCTTTCGCGACCTGTCGGTAAACTTCACCTTTGATTATTTTCATTATGAAATGGACATGCAGCAAAAGCCATGGCATCTTCCTGCATTCAAAGTAGACCTGAATGCGCAATATATGATTAGACAAAAGGTTTACCTTACTCTTGATGTGTTCGCGCGCAGTGGCGTATATGCCCGCATACAGGACACTGCTGTAGATACAGCTTTTGTCCTGAAACCCGAAAAACTTAAACCCACCGCAGATATCAACATCGGAGCAGTCTATAAATTTTCCAAGCACTTTTCTTTCTTCTGCAATCTGAATAATCTGGCTGCAATAAAATACGAGAAATATTACCTTTACCCCTCGTATGGATTTAACATGGTAGCAGGCGCTATTTTTGCCTATTGACCGGTTGCAACGGATTTGCTAACAGCATGGATATTAGCCAATACATCAGAGAGCTGCTTTATCTGCAGGATTGCGTTATTGTACCCCGTTTTGGTGGTTTTGTAACAAGCTACCTCCCTGCAGAAATACAAAAATCAAGGAATCTGATTTATCCCCCGTCAAAATCCATTCTTTTCAACAGGCGCCTGCAGGCCAATGATGGCATATTAATCCATCACATAGCTGCAAAAACGGGTATGCCTTACCGGGAGGCGGAAGAAGCAGTGGCTCGCCTGGCAAGACAATGGAACCAGCGGCTTGACAATAAAGGAATGATTTTCATCCCCGGGGTAGGCAAGCTGTATGTAAATTCAAAAAACACTCTGGTTTTTCTTCCCGCGCTGGGAAAAAACTACCTGATGGATAGCTATGGCCTGCGCCCGGTTGCATTTTACGCTGCCGGTACGGAAGCAAAACATTCCACCGGGTCGGAACAAGGATCATTTTCCGGACGAGCGTCAGGAAGACGACTCAGAAAGCTTTCTACACGAACCATACTTGCGGCAGCTGCAATAGTAATAGCCGCCCTCTTATTGCCGCAGTTCTTTTTCCAAAACATGTTACCTGAATCTCTGAAAATTAAAAAGCTGAATCTTCTATCACCAGGCACTGAGATCAACAGCACGGCCCCGGTTAGAAACCCGCTTCGTGAGCCGGATGCGAACCCGAAAAAAAACATACCTCCTGTTTCAATACGCCTTGGAGTGGATTCCTTCTCAGCGGGTTCTATACTTTCCTCGCAAGAGACAATCGCAGAAAACCTGCCATCCGCATCGGCTGCTACTCAATCAGACGAAGCAGGAAACTTCTATATACTATTCGGGCAGTTTAATTACATCTCAGATGCTATCCGTTACAAAAAGCGGCTTGACAGCAAGTATGCCCGAATATTTGAAGTATTCAGAACCGATAGCCTTTACGCAGTTGGCCTGTTTGCCGGAACCACCAGGAAAGAAGCGGGCAATGTGCTTATGACGTACGCCCCTGAAAACTCCGACCTTTCCCTCATTGCAAGGAATTAAAGATTTTTACAACATCGGAGGACAATACTTAACCTGTTGTTTTTTACTCGGGAATGTTCCGGTATAAATAACGGACACTTCAGGTCCCCCGTTGGCATTGGAGGCAGGAGTCAATCCGGAAAGATTGATGTCATAGCTGAAGCCGATATTGATGCTTCCTATATCTACGCGGGCATTGAGAATCACGGCATCCAGCACGCGATACCAGCCACCCAGATAAAACGATATTTTCTCAGACGGAAGCGCAGATTTTTTGATTTTAACCAGTGTGCCAATGTTGACCTGATTATGCGGGCCCTGATTCATGTAGAGAAAACTGGGAAGCAGATACACCTGCTCATGTAATCCGATATAGCCTCCGCCATGCACGGTAAACTTAATGTACAGCTTTTCATCCCGTGTTTTGAAAAATGAAAGATTGGGCTGGCTCAGATGTACGGCTGATCCCCCGGCATAGAAATTCAGTTTATCATTTTTGACAAAATTCCATAACACTCCGGCCCCGACTTCAGGATAGAGCAACTTATTATTTGTCAGATTTTCTCCGGAAGGAAGACTTTGATCGGGGCCATTGGCTCCGTATTGGCTGTCAAAGATGAAGGCCGAAAAATCCACCGAGCGATGGCCTATGCCTCCCACGATACCCGTAGTGAGAGACTGTGTTCCTCTTTTATTCAACATCACCGTGTAGGACAGATTCAGGTTAACCTGAGTGGTGCTCAGATTACCATCCCCGGCACGATCATTAAAGAAAAATAAACCGATGCCCCCGAAGTTTGCCCGCGGACCATGCTTAAATAAATTGACATCAAACGAAGCTGCAAATGTATTATAGGGAGCAAGACCGTTCCATTGATTTTTGTAATTGGCCGCAAACCGATAGTTACCACTGTTAACACCTGCCAAGGCCGGATTGAGCAAAAGCGGTGCCGCATTAAATTGTGAGAAATGAATGTCCTGAGCGAAGGATTTGATTCCTGATATCAGGAACACCAGAACGATGGAATATTTCTTCAGCCTCATAGTCATACCCCTCATTTTAAAAGTGTAATGTTGCCGGTCTTTTGTAAAACCTTCTTATAGAAACAGACCGCTTCCACCACGTATACGAAAACGCCCGTATTAAGTTGCTGTCCGTCCAGATCGGTCCCATCCCAACCCACATTGACATCGGTTGTTTCAAAAACCAATTTGCCCCATCGGTCAAAAACCCTGTAATAGTTCAGCTTTTCCATACCACGCAAATGCACATAAGCCACGTCATTGACTCCGTCATCATTCGGGGTAAATGCATTGGCAACGAATATCAGATCTTCATTGCATTCTACATCTACGGATATGGTCACCTGATCACTGTTGGAGCATCTCCAGCGGTCATATACCGTTATCGTATAGGTGGTGTTTACATCCGGACCAGCCAGGGGCGAAAGACAATCGGCACAGCTCAGGCTGTCTGCCGGCCTCCATACAATGGAATCATATCGGTTGCTATAAGTGGTGAGCTCTATCGTTTCTCCACGCAGAATAGTTCGGTCCTCTATGGTTTCAACTATGGGTGGCGGCATCACTACCACCTCCACGGCCACTGAGTCATATGGACACACCCCATTGGTCAGGTGTGCCCAATAGGTGGTTGTAACAGGTGGATTTACAATCGGATTGAAGCTAAACATGCTATCAATAAACTGGTTAGGAGTCCAGTACACCGTTGTTCCTCCACTGCTGAAAAGCTGTACACTCTGTCCCAGACATATTACCGTATCCCGCAGAGCTACTGCCACAGCAGGAGAATCAATAATCACTACAGACCGTGTAGTATCCGTACATCCGATGCTATCGGTAATTACCAGCATCACGTCATACTGGCCTGGGCTGCCATAAGTATGCCCTGCAAACTCACCGGTGCCCGATGTGCCGTCACCGAAATCCCATTGCCAGGATACAATGGGTACATCCGTGCCATAACTCAAATCCACGAAATTGGTGGAGTCTCCCAGACAGTTCCGTTCATGCGCCATGCGTGCCTGTAAATTGCTGACAATCACCCTTACACTATCGCGCTGCTGACAGCCACCCACTCCGCTAGCCACAACCCGTATAGTTACAGTGCTGTCAGGAAAAGCCAAGGGTGTCGCTATCACCGGATTGCTGACAACGTGAGGCGGCACCCACACGTAACTTGTTCCCCCGGTAGCCGCAAGTTGAATGGTATCCCCTGCACAAATGATCGTGTCAGGATAAGGACTGATTGACAGAGGAGGCAACGGAATAACCTGTACTGTTACTGAGTCCTGGCGAGTACATCCATGACTTTCGGTTATTATCACATAATAGGTCAGGGTGTCCGGAGGCGATGCATAAGGGTTGTATAGGGTAGAATCGCTGAGCCCAAGACCCGGACTCCAGTCATAGGAAGCATAGCCTGAATCGGCCAGCAGCTGAATGCTATCCCGTAGACAGATCACCACCGTATCCGGAGAAAGCAAGCCGTTCGGGGAGGGATACACATTCACCGCAACAGAGAAAGTATCATCACACCCGGCAACATCCGTAACAACCAGATAAGGCTGATAG
This sequence comes from Chitinophagales bacterium, assembly GCA_026003335.1. Lineage (NCBI taxonomy): Bacteria > Pseudomonadati > Bacteroidota > Chitinophagia > Chitinophagales > Chitinophagales bacterium. Next base: position 493,609 of record BPHB01000002.1, read on the forward strand.
GCTCCGGTATCGGGATAAAAATAAGGAAGCGGGGCGCTACCATTATAGGTATCCCCGCTGGTACTATCCCTTCCGTCAAAATCCCAATACCATGTAGCCAATGCCGCCTGTGATCCCGGTGTTGAACCATCAGTAAAGCTCACCAGCAGAGAGTCGCACCCGGTCTGGTCAGAAACAGTAAAAAAAGCCGAAGGTTTGTCCCGCACATATAGAGTATGGCTTACACTGGAACTACATCCGAACCCGTTGGTGGCCGTAAGGGTAATAGTGTGCTGCCCCGCCTGCCGGAACGAATGTACCGGATTCTGGACGGTATCGGTCGTGCCATCTCCGAAATCCCAAAGCCAGGCAACTATTGTAGAGTCAATATATCCGTAAGAGGTATCCGTGAAAGGTATGGGATCATCCATACAAACGCTGTCCGAAGGGAACGAGAAACCCGGAAAAACAGTATCTACATAAACCGGCTCATCAATATACAATACATAGCTGCAGGGCGGGGTTTGAGAATCGGTGAGCACTACTGCCGGAGTGTATATGCCGGGACGCTCATAGACATGACTAATAGTGTCCGCTCCTAATGCGCCAAAATTATTGGGATTTCCGTCATTCCATATCCAAAACCGGCTGACCGCATCCGGTGACTGCGCATTGAGCAACACATTCTGTGGAGCACACCCTGAATCCGGCTCCGCTACAATATCTCCTACTGCCCCCCCCACACTGATATAGGCGCTGCGCCTGACACTATCCAAGCAGCCGTTTTCAAAAGTGGCATACAGGGTTACTTCAAACAATCCTGCCCTGTTGTAAATGTGACAGGGGTCTTCCAGAAACGAGCCACTGCGGTCACCAAAGTCCCAAAATACACTATCAATATCCAGGTTACTAAATCCACAGGTAACATTGAAGCAGGCAAGATGTGGCGGACATACGCTGGTAGTATCAGAGGCTTCAAAGCAGAGTTCGGGATCCTGGATTGTCAAGGTACGGGGTGCAGCCGTGTCCACACAACCCTGCTGCACAGCCCACATTTTCACCGTATATACTCCTGAGTCATAAGGATGGCACACATTACCCCCTGTTACTACAGGGCTGCCATCTCCAAAATCCCAATATAGAACCATACCTCCGCCAGGAGTGCAGTTGCGGAATGGTACACATTGATCTACACAGTATAGATTATAATCTGTGGTGAAACAAGCCTGTGGCCGTTTCATATCCACGTAGTTGGTTTTGGTTTCTGTATCGGTGCAGCCGTCTGTATTTGTAACACGGAGAGAAACCGTGTATAAGCCGGCATTATTAAAAGTATGCTGAACAGAAGGCAGCTGTGGAGCTGAATAGGTCAGAGGGGGAGAAGGTGGATCATTGAAATTCCACTCCCAACTGGCAAAAGCGGAGTTGACAGATACCGTGGAAAGGTCGTTAAAAGTTACCGTATTGGAATTACCCGTAGGCGGTATGCATCCAAAGCGGTTCGGAGAATCAAAATCCGCTGTTACCTGCGAAGCGCTCACCACCTCGCTGTAGGTGGATGTGCAGTTATTCACATCTGTTACGGAGAGGGTGACAGTATAATTTCCGGCTGCACTGTAGGCATGACATGCGTTCTGAGCAGTGGAAGTGGTGCCGTCCCCGAAATTCCAAAGGTAACCTCCTGCACGTATCTGACCTGTGCTCTGATTTTGAAAGCAGATGGAATCATTTCCCACGCACATCAGATATTTAGAAGGCACAAACATGGCATTCGTAACTGACACTTCCACCGAACGTTCCCGCTGGTCCGTACACCCGGTGATAGTGCTGGACACCTCCAGGGTAACCTGATAGGTGCCGCTGGTGGGATACGTTACGGTTACGTTCTGGGCAGTGGATGTAGCCGGTACCCCACTGGTAGTCCATAAATATTGATCGCCACCCTGTGAAGAATCTCTGAAAATGACTACCCCGGGATTGGCACAATCCTGAATAAAATAGAAGTCGGCTTTCGGCCCGAGAATGACGATATCCAGCGAGGTGTCGCTGCGGCATCCGTTATACCCGGCCTGTAGAGTAATCGTAAAGGTACCGGTATCGGTAAACTGCCTGACATGCGGCCCAAACGAATTAGCTGCCCCGCCCAACCCGAAATTCCATTCCCAGGTAAAAGTGATTCCGGGTGGAAAACCCGATGTATCTGTCAGATTTATAAAATTCACATCCTCATTAATGCAAGCCGGTATCGGGTTTGCGGTGAATACCGGCACCAAGGGAGAGCCAAGCCGAATGGTATCCCGATATGTACCCGTGCATCCAAGAGCCGTGGTAATAGTCAGCGATATCGGGTAAGTGCCAGGATTGTTATAGGTATGAGTGGGACTTTGCAAATTGGAGGTATTGGATGGAGAAGAGGGATCTCCGAAATTCCACTCGCGCCAAACAATCTGATTGGATGGAGATGAGGAGCTGCAATCACTAAAGTTTACTGTCAAGGGAGCACATCCCTGATTAGGGGTCATCTGCATACAAACAACTGTAGGCGGAAGCGTGACATAATTGTTTTTTACTATTCTGCGGGTACAGCCGGAGTCACTGGTAACTTCCAGCGTCACATTAAAAGAGCCCGTAGCCGTATAGGTATGAGAGGGATGCATGAGGTTTGAGCCCGGGCTGCCATCACCGAAATTCCAGGCATAGCTGACAATATTCGGGCTGCCCGGTAGAGCTGTAAAATCCACTGTAAAGGGAGCCAGACAGTTGGTCAGCGTGTCTCCAACAAAATCGGCAGACGGCAAAGGATTGATGCATACGGCCCGCGGAATGGTTATGGCATCTGTACAGGTACCGTTGCTAATGGTGAGGGTAACATTATAACAACCCGGATTGGTGTACACATGCACAGGGTTGACAGCAGATGAGGGGGGGGTGCCATCTCCAAAATTCCAGGTTCGGGTGTAACTACCTCCTGATGAAACAGAGGCATCAAAAAACTGCACCGGGCTGCCCGCACAGGCAAAAGGTTGCGTAGTGTAGAAATCTGCTTTTAGCTTTTCTACATTGATGTATTGGTTACGTGTAACTGTGGTGGTTTCATTGCAGTCAGTATCGGTTACTATCAGCGTGACGGTATAGCTACCCAGGCTGTCATAAACATGAGACGGATTGCGCAGGGAAGAACTATCCCCGTCACCGAAATACCATTTATAGTCCAGAGCATTGCCCGGAGCGCTGACAACGTTACTGGTAAAGTTTACCGTAAAGGGTGTATCACATACCTGTGTTGTGCTTGCCGTAAAGCTGGCTACCGGAGGTCGATCAATGCAAATGAGGTTTTGATATGTGCGGGATGCCGTACAGCCCCTGCAGCTTTCAGCGAGCACCGTCACCGTAAAACAATTTTGGTTGGGCAGAAGACTGAATGTGTGGGAAAACGGAGTAGTAGCCTGAGGGCCTTGTAGATCCAGAATTCTTCCATCTCCGAAGTCAGGTCGTACCCGGCATATCCCATCCGGGGAGGTGATGTTATTGGTGAATGTTACCGTAAGCGGGTTACACCCTGAAGTCAGGCTGGGCGTAATATCAATGGTAGGAGGTGCATACACCGTAAGGGTATCGCAAACGGTGGTGTAGTTAATACCATCCGCTGTAATGGTCAGGCAGGGAACATAGGTACCCGGCTCAAAATACCCATAAACCGGGTTTTTGATATTGAGAGTGTTGGGGGTCAGAGGGGGCTTGGGATGATCAAAGTTCCAGAGATGAGAGTTGTAGGGAGAGTTAACCTGCGATATGGGCATGCCATTACAGGTGGATATATCTGTAAATTGAATGATCATATTCGGCACGCAGCCTTCATTTACCACGACTCCGCCAAGAGTAGTCATCCTGAAGCCAATGGTATCTCCCGGAGCACAAGGTTGCGCCCATACCTGATTCACCACATACATGGTAAAAATTCCGGTTAGTATGTAATGCCTCATCCCCATCGGACAGCCAACGTTATTATAATCCTTTTCAGTATTTGTCAGTTTACACCCGTTCCTCGCGATTTTGATTATTCTCTTTTTGTTTAAACAACCTAAGCTATTTCACCTAAAATAAAATTAGGAATCTTAAATACTCTATCCTAAACAAAAGACTAAAACAACGATGTAGAGGTTGATCAATAAACGAAGGATTAAAACAGGGAAGAGGCTTTATTTTCATAGTACATAAAGATAGGTGAAAAAGTCAAGAAAAACCTGCACAACGGCCTGAGTGGTATCAGTCAAAACCCAGAATACTCAGCATGGTATCGGGCTTTTGCTCTTCGGCAAAAACCCTGCTTTCCAGCTGCCCGTCTTCCCTGCGGCTCACAAGCACGTGACGGGGCGAAGGGATAAGGCAATGTTTAATGCCCCCATAGCCGCTTAATTCATCCTGATAGGCTCCTGTGTTGAAGAAGCCCAGATATAGCGGCCCGTTTTCATTTTTGGGCAGAAAGACCTGATTAATATGCATTTCTGCTGTATAATAGTCTGATATATCGCAGCTGATGCCGCCAATATTTACGCGTTGACACTCTTTATCCCAGTTGTTGATCGGCAACATAATGAAGCGCTGATTAATGCCCCAGATATCCGGCAGGGTAGTCATCAGTGATCCGTTCAGCATATACCATAGTTCCTGATCATTCTGCAACTTTTCGCCCATCACCTTAAATATTACAATGCCGCTTTCGCCAACGGTGAAGTTTCCAAACTCAGTGAAAATATCCGGTTCGGGTACCCGGGCATTTTTACAGGCCTTTTTGATATGCCGGATGATTTCATCAATCATGTATTGATAGTCAAAATCAAAGCCCAGAGAATATTTAATAGGCAGGCCCCCTCCTATATTCAGAAACTTCAGATCCGGATTTACTTTCCGCAGATCGCAATACATCTTAATAGCCTTGTTCAGCTCGGTCCAATAGTAGGTGTTGTCCCGGATGCCTGTGTTGATAAAGAAATGCAGCATCTCCAGTCTGAACTTCGGATGATTGCGCAGCCGCGTTCTATAAAATTCTATTACATCTTTATAACGGATCCCAAGCCGGGAAGTGTAAAACTCAAAGTTGGGTTCTTCCTCGGCCGCCAGCCGGATGCCGATACTGCAGGGCTGGTCCAGATGCTGTTCATAGTAGTCCAGCTCGGCCTTGTTGTCCAAAACGGGAATAAATCTGGAATACCCTTTCTGAATATACTGTACAATTTTCTGCTGATAATCTTCGGTTTTAAAGCCATTGCTGATGACATACTTATTCTGCGATACTTTTCCGCGGGCAATAAGCCGCCCAATCAGATCAATATCAAATGAAGAGGAAGTCTCCAGGTGAATATCATTTTTCAGCGCTTCATCAAAAACAAAGGAAAAGTGATTGGCTTTGGTGCAATAAGCATAATGATAACTACCCACATACTGGTGTTTGGCCATGGCATTTCGGAACAGCTCTTTGGCCCGTTGAATCTGCATGCTTATTTTGGGCAGATAGGTAAGCCGAAGAGGGGAGCCATATTTTTCAACCAGGTCCATGAGGCATATCTCATAAAACCATAGTTTGTTGTCCACAACTTTAAATCCGTCCTGCGGAAAGTAGAAGGTTTGTTCAATTAGGTCAATGTAACGATTGGTAAATTCCTGCTGTGCAGTGGAGCCGTTCGGGGCCGAATTCACTTTGCTTTCGGTAGTGTTTTGCAATTCAGTAGTCAACTTGCATAAAATTATTTAATGCGTGCAAATGTAATAACTTTGAAGCCTTCTGAAAGTTTTTGCTTTCAACTTTTTCAATCCCGAAAAAATTCCTTCTTTACCAAAAAATGTATTTCATCAACCAAATTGAGCAGGCCGTTGCTACCGCCATCCGCGATATTTACCAGACGCATCTGCATCCGGATCAAATTACTATCAACATTACTCCGCAGGGCTACCGAGGCGATTTTAGTGTGGTTACTTTTCCTCTGGGAAAACTTCTCAGGCAGCCCCCGGAGGACATAGCCCGGCAAATAGGCGAATATCTGATGGCGAATCTTGAAATCATTCACTCCTTTGAAGTCATAAAAGGGTTCCTGAATCTGCAGTTAAAAGAATCGCCATGGCTGATTTTTCTTAAAGAACACTTTAAAAACCAGGAATACGGCAAAGGCCAATCCTCAGCCAGAATAGTGATTGAATACTGCGGTCCGAATACCAATAAGCCTCTTCACCTGGGCCATGTGCGCAATATGTTGTTGGGACACTCCCTGTCCAACATCCTGAAATGGAACGGCAATACAGTCTTCCGGGTAAATATGTACAATGACAGGGGTATTGCCATATGCAAGTCCATGGTGGCTTGGATAAAAAGCTCCGACCGTAAAACGCCCGAATCCTCCGGTCAAAAAGGCGACCACCTCGTGGGCGAATATTATGTCCGGTTTGAAAAACAATATAAAGCTGAAGTCGATGCCCTAATGCAGAAGGGTATGCCGGAGGGAGAAGCCAGGCACCAAGCTCCCATCCTGCTGGAAGCACAGGAAATGCTCCGCAAATGGGAAGCCGGTGATTCTGATACCCTGCGCCTCTGGCAACAAATGAATGCCTGGGTTTATGCCGGTTTTGAAGCAACTTATCAGCGCATAGGGGTTGAATTTGACAAGCATTATTACGAATCCCAAACCTATCTGCTGGGGAAACAATTGGTAATGGAAGGGCTGGAAAAAAATGTATTTTACCGAAAGCCTGATGGCTCCGTCTGGGTTGATCTTACGGATAAAGGACTGGATGAAAAAGTGCTGTTACGCAAAGACGGCACTTCCGTCTACCTCACACAGGATTTAGGTACAGCCCAGCTACGCTATGATGATTTTCATATGGACCAGTCCATCTACGTAGTGGCCAATGAACAGGATTATCATTTTAAAGCGCTCAAGTGCACCCTGGAAAAACTCGGCAAGCCGTATGCACAGGGTATTTATCACCTGAGCTATGGCATGGTTGACCTGCCGAGCGGCAGGATGAAATCGCGTGAAGGAACTGTGGTGGATGCCGATGACCTGCTGGATGAGCTGTTTGCCACTGCTGAAAAACACACCCTTGAGCTGGGAAAAATTGAGGAATTCACAGAGGAAGAGGCCCGTAAGCTGTTTCGCAAAATCGGTCTGGGCGCCCTGAAATTTTTTATCCTCAAGGTAGACCCCAGGAAACGTATGCTCTTTCATCCCGATGAATCTATTGACTTCCACGGCCACACCGGACCTTTTGTTCAATACACACATGCACGCATCCATTCCGTGCTGCGCAAAGCCGAGCAGGACGCCATTACCGTTCCGGATGTGTATACTATCCAGCCAGTGGAACGCGAACTGCTTATACATCTGCATCAGTTCCCCTCCACCATCCGGGAGGCAGCCGGCTCCTACTCCCCCGCTTTGGTTGCCAATTATGTATATATTCTTGCGAAAACCTTCAATAAGTTTTACACCGACTATTCTATTCTGAACGCGGAAAGCGAGGAGGCACGGCACTTCCGGCTGGCCTTATCGGTGTTTACTGCACGTGTGATAAAAGATGCCCTGCACCTTCTCGGCATTGAAGCACCTGAAAAAATGTAACATGTCATGAACAGACATCTGCTGCTGTTGGTTATACTAATTCGGATGTATATATGCACCGCTCAAACGCATATGCTCATCCCCTACCGGGAGAGTGATCTGTGGGGGTTTGCCGATCGCTCGATGCGTGTGGTAATACCTCCGCAATACGACCTGGTGCAACCTTTTTACGATCATCTGGCTGCAGTAAAAAAAGACGGCAAAATGGGATACATAGATACATCCGGCAACGCAGCGGTGCCTCTCATTTACGACCGTGCCGGAAATTTTGTAAACGGCTTTGCCCTTGTTGAATCGTCAAAAAAATGGGGCATCCTCAACAAGCGCGGAGAAGAAATAACTCCTTTAAAATACGATGGCATAGGGCAGTTTTATGAAGATATGGCCATTATTGTTCTGAAGAATAAATGGGGGTATATTGACAAGTTCGGCCGAGAGGTTGTGCCCCCGATTTATGATGAAGCCAGTCGTTTCAGCAATGGCCTGGCGGCTGTAGCAAAAAATGAAAAATGGGGATTCATCAACGCAAAAGGGGAAGAGGTTATTCCGCTCCAATATGAAATTGTTGCCGACTTTAACGAAGGGCTTGCAGCAGCACGCCAAGACGGGCGTTGGGGTTTCATTGACCTCAAGGGCCGCGTGGTTGTTCCGTTTAAATACAGTGGGGTTTCAACCTTTAGCGAGGGGTTGGCAGCTGCCCGCTATAATGGGAAAGTGGGCTTCATTACTCGCACAGGAGCCCATGCCGTTCCCTTTAAATATGACGGGGCCAATAGCTTTTCGGAAGGCAAGGCTGTAGTGCAGATTGACCAGCTTTTCGGATTCATCAATACGAAGGGAAAGCTCATCACCCCGCTGAAATATCAGGTGGCCTTTGATTTTTCTGAAGGCCGGGCTATTGTAGTACTGGGCACACCTGCACTGCTGGATGAATCAGGCGAAGAAACTCCTCTTTACTTTGACAGAGTGCGAAATTTTAAAGAAGGATTGGCTGCCGTGGAAAAGAATGGCTTGTGGGGCTATATCAACAAAGAAGGTGACCTTGTTATACCTCTAAAGTATGCAGAAGCAGACAACTTTCTGGAAGGCATTGCTGTAGTAAACCATAAAGGAAAATACGGTTATATTGACAAACAGGGACGCGAATTTTTTAAAGATTAACCTCCTTTTACATTTGCTATTGCCATATTCATCTCCTCCCTGTCCTCCTTCCACTTGCGCCAGGCTCTTGTGTTTTGGGCAACTCAGCATGTGTATCTTTGCAGGGAATAAAAATTTCCCGTCTTGGTATACCTTACCCGAAAAGAACATTTCAATGCTGCCCACCGGCTAAGACGTGACGACTGGTCTGAAGAAAAAAACCAGCTGGTGTTCGGAAAATGTGCTAATAAAAACTGGCACGGACATAACTACGACCTTTATGTCACCGTGAAAGGCGAACCCGACCCTGAAACCGGTTTCATCATCAATGCCAAAGAACTAAGCCGCATCATACGGGAAAAAATTATTGACCAGCTTGACCATAAAAATCTGGATCTGGACGTGCCCTTTATGAAAGGGAAATTCACTTCCACTGAAAACCTGGTCAAAGAAATATGGCGTCAGCTTGAACCGCATTTAACAGGCTGCCGCCTGCACTGCATCAAATTGCAGGAAACTGATACTATCTGGTGTGAATACTACGGAGAATAAATGTTCACTGCAAAAAACAGTATCCGCTCACTTTAATCATTTGATCATGCAAGAAGAAGACGACCTGAATTATGAAATCCACTACCGGCAGGAAAACCTCTTTAGCCCGGAAAAAACGCGCATGCTTGCTGACCTCTATTACAAGATTATTGAAGGGCTCGGTGACAACCCCAACCGCGAAGGCTTACTGAAAACCCCTGAACGTGTAGCCAAAGCCATGCAGTTTCTTACACAGGGTTACGCGTCTGATCCTTATGAAATCCTGCGCTCGGCTGTCTTTAATGAAGGCCATAGTGAAATGGTTATTGTCAAGGATATTGAGCTCTACTCCATGTGTGAACACCACATGTTGCCTTTCTACGGACGTGCCCACATAGCCTATATTCCCAACGGCAAAATCGTTGGCCTGAGCAAAATCCCCAGAGTGGTGGATATTTTTGCCCGAAGACTGCAGCTGCAGGAGCGGCTGACGGCTCAGATACGGGACTGTATTCAGGAAACCCTGAAGCCATTGGGCGTGGCCGTTGTCATTGAAGCCAACCATTTGTGTATGATGATGCGTGGAGTACAGAAACAAAACTCTGTCACGACCACTTCTGCTTTTGTTGGTGAATTTGAAAAGCAGGCAACACGGGATGAATTCATTAATTTAATTTCTGCCCAATTAAGCTGATTTGCGCCTATGCATGCCTACCTTTTCCCCGGTCAAGGAAGCCAGTTTGCCGGCATGGCCAAAGATCTTTATACACAGCAACCCGCTGTGCGGCAGCTGCTTGACCGTGCGGATTCCCTTCTGGGATTCTGCATCACCCGCATTATGTTCGAGGGACCAGAAGAGCAGCTCAAAGAAACAGTCGTCACCCAACCTGCAGTTTTTCTGCACTCTATGGCGCTGCTGCACGTGGCTGGTAATCAATTTAAGCCGGATATGGTAGCCGGTCATTCCCTGGGCGAATTTTCAGCGCTGGTAGCCAGCCGCGTGCTGACCTTTGAAGATGGTCTGCGCCTGGTGCAGAGGCGGGCTCAGGCTATGCAAGAAGCCTGCTCAATGGTGCCTTCCACCATGGCCGCCATCGTAGGCCTTGAGGATGCCGTTGTAGAGCAGATTTGTGCGGCCTTTGAAGACGTCATTCCTGCCAACTATAACTGTCCCGGCCAGGTGGTAATTTCCGGTTCAGTGGAAGGCGTAGAAAAAGCCAGCATCCGGTTTAAAGAGGCGGGTGCCCGTATGGTGATACCGCTGAAAGTAGCCGGAGCCTTTCATTCTCCCTTCATGGAGCCGGCACGTAAAAAGTTGGAACAGGCTATCCGCGATACACCTTTCAGTAAGGCTATTTGTCCGGTTTATCAGAATGTGGATGCGCTGCCGCATATTGATCCACAAGATATCCGTGACAACCTCATTCGCCAGCTTACGGCCCCGGTGTATTGGACCCAAACCATTCGTAATATGCTGCAACACGGAGCTACCTCATTTACTGAAGTAGGGCCCGGTAAAGTATTGCAGGGATTGGTGAAAAAAGTGGATCCTACTGCACAAACTGCATCTTTTCAAAGCTGATCGGTTATCTCCTTACTCAATGGGTTTACGGCTGAGGAGTAAAACTTAAGCAAACGTCCGTCTTCACTGATGAGATATTTACAAAAGTTCCATGTTGGAGCCTGGTCATTCCAGCCGTTTAACTCTTTGGTGGTAAGCCAGCGATAAAGCTCATGCATGTCTTTGCCTTTGACGGATATTTTAGCAAACATCGGAAAGGTCACTCCATAGTTTTTCTGACAAAAGGCCTTTATTTCTTTTTCACTGCCGGGCTCCTGTCCTCCGAAGTTATTTGCCGGAAAGCCCAGCACTACTACCTTGTCAGCATATTTGTCATACAGAGCCTGTAAGTCGGCATACTGCGGGGTAAATCCGCATTCAGAAGCCACATTGACAATAAGCATTTTCTTGCCTTTGTACTGCGCCAGAGTAGTTTGCTCTCCATCAATGGTGGTTACCGGAATATCATAGATTGATTTCATTTCTTTTACATTTTGATTTATCACGCTTTCATCGGGCCGTGATTTGATGGTTTTACAACCTATCCACAGCCACGTAAACAAAAAAAACAAGAGGAATTGCATTGTGATTTTTTTGACTAAAACAAATTTACAACAATAAAGTTTTACCCCGCCTCAGAACCAGGTTTGCAGAAATTTGCGAATATGCCTAAACCGAAAGAGCCTTACCCTGATCATTCTGCTCCTGCAGGGTCCAACTGCCGGTAAGTTTTATCTCCAGCCATGCTTTACCGGACTTGCGATAAATGCGGGCTGACAACCCGAAAATTTTACGGAATGCCCGGTCAAGGTCGGCAACGGTTGTGGAGGAATCTATGACGATACTTCCCGTGCGGAATCCATTATATTGGCCAAAAGAATTCGTGCGGGATATTTCATTGCTAGCAGACAGCTCCAGGGGGCAAAATTCAATTTTTAAAAAAGGAAACTGCTCCTGAAACGCCTCTTGAACCGCACCAATGAGCGAATCTTCATTAACCACTATCGGCATGCAGGCAAAGCTATAACCAGCTGCAATGAAAGGATATGATTTTTGTCATCCCTGGCAGATTGCTGCGGATAATCAGTTGCGCATCCGCAGCAACTTGTCATAGTTGCGGATAATGATGGCTTTGTCTTCAATATCTATGAGTCCTTCGCTTTTGAAATCGCTAAGCGTACGTATGAGGCTTTCCTTGGCTGTACCCACAATGCTGGCCAGGTCTTCCCGCAGGACGCGCATGGAGAAGGGCTGGTTTTGCTCTTTGTAGCGGTCATGCAGCTTAACCAAGGCTTCTGCCACCCGCTTTCTGACTGAATTATAAGCGAGCCTCACGAGCTGGTCTTCCAGTTCGGCTACATTGTTGCACAGCATTTTGATAAATTTCTTTGAAACCTCAGCATTATTGAACACCAGAGCATAAAACTGGTTTCCGGGAATAAACATGACCTCGCTTTCTTCCAGTGCAGCAGCCGATTCGGCATAGCGCCCATTTTCCAGCAGGGCATGATAACCAAAAAATTCACCGGCTTTGACCAGAGCAAGGATAAATTCTCTGCCCTCTTCATGGGTTTTATAAATTTTTACCTTGCCTTTGTTTAAGAAGTAAATTCCTTTTGCATAGGAGCCTTCTTTATAAATGACCTCCTTTTTGGCAAAGCTTTTCACTTCTTGTTCCTCAGCAAGTTTTTTTAAATCCTCAAAGCCATGGGCACTACGGATAAAATCGGTGAGTCCGGCAATATCGCGTGTAAATTCCTTTTTCAGCAAATCATTCTTTCTCAGGCGGGTTTCCACAGCATTCAGCAATTCAATATCGTCAAAAGGCTTTGTCAGGTAATCATCGGCCCCCAACTCCATACCTCTGCGCATATCGCTGCGCTCGGCCTTGGCCGTGAGAAAAATAAAAGGTATGCCTGCTGTTTTGCTGTTTTTGGAAAGCAGATGCAGCACGCCATATCCATCCAGTTCGGGCATCATGATATCGCAGATAATCAAGTCTGGCAGATGCCGTTGTGCTGCTTCCACACCTTCTTTTCCGTTTTTTGCAGTAATCACTTCGTAATTGGCAAGCTCCAGTATCTCTGCGGTGTTTTCTCTCATATCCGTGTTGTCTTCTATGAGCAGTATCTTCTTCATCTTCATGCGGTTTTACCTCATGGTAATCAGGTTGAATTTACTAATTATCGTGAGGTTGATTCTTAAAAATTATTGTGAAAACAGTCCCCTTATTTTCTTCACTCTCAAAAGCGATGCGTCCGCCCATCAATTCCACATACTTCATCACGATATTCAACCCCAGTCCTGTGCCTTGTATGTTCATGGCGTTTCTGCCGCGGAAAAATCGTTCAAAAAGGTGCTTCTGGTCTTCCTTTGAAATGCCGATACCATGATCCCTGACACTCAGTGTTATCTCTGAATCAGTTGCATCCGATAAAACCTCAATGCTTTTTCCGGCTTCCGAAAATTTTATCGCGTTGGAAATCAGGTTAAACAGAATATTCTTGAGTATTTTTTTATCTAAATATGCAGAAGCAGGTCCACGGTGTTGATAGGTAATCTTCTGTCCTTCTTTAGCCAGCGGTTCAATTTCATTGACCACGGATGCAACGAACTGCCTGATATCTAACTTCTCTTTTCTGCATTCCACTTTGCCTTCTTCCAGCCTGCTGAGCGAAAGAAAGTCATTGAGTATATCGGTGAGGTTTGTGATAGCTGATTTAATTTTTGAGATATGATGCTGCTGACGCTCAAAATTTCCCCTGCGCCCATGGGCCTCAATCAACGATACCGATGAAAGAATCGTTGCCAGCGGAGTTCTGAATTCATGGGAGGCCATAGATACAAAACGTGACTTTAGTTCGTTCAGCTCCCGCTCTTTCTCCAGAGCCTTATTCAGCTCATTCTTGGTTTTTTCCAGCTCATCAATGGCTTCTTCCAGAATAAGTGTTCTGCGCCTCACCTGATTTTCCAGCTCCTGGGAATAATTTTTCAGCTTTTCTTCAGCGCTTTTCCGCTGCGTAATATCCACAATAAATGCAATCACAAATAAACCCTCCGGGGTTGTATAAGGACTCAGACTCACTTCCACCGGAAATTCATCGCCCTTTTTCTTCAAGCCATATAGTTCAATATTGGCTCCCATGCTTCGGGAACGGGGCACCTGAACATAGGTTTTCCTATGGGATTTATGCCTTTCTGCAAATCGTGCGGGAATAAGATTTTCCACTTGCTTCCCTATTAGTTCACCTGCATCATAACCAAACATGCGCTCTGCACTGGGATTAGCCCTTACAATATTTCCGCCCGCGTCAACTACAATAATGCCTTCGGTGGCATGCTGAAAAATATGTTCACTATCAACAGGATGATACATACCGGAACGGTAAAGTTAACAGTCTGCCTTTGAGGTTCAATACAGTTGTTTGCTCCATTGCCGGTTATCTTTGCACGCAGTTTATATGATTTTAGTTTCCAATCTTACCAAGCTTTTTGCCGGTGAAGAATTATTTTCCGGCATTTCATTTTTGATTAATCCGCATGACCGTATCGGGCTGGTGGGGAAAAACGGGGCAGGCAAAAGCACACTCATGAAATTAATTGCCGGTTATCTGGAGCCTGACGGGGGCAAGGTGGAAATCAGCGGAGGACGTTCCATCGGCTATCTGCCGCAAGAGTTGAAAACAGCCCGGAATAAAACCGTCTTTGAAGAAACATTAATGGCCTTTCACGAAACACTGAAAATTGAAAATGAAATCAACCGGATAACCCAAGAGCTGGAGGAGCGTAAGGATTATAATTCGGATGCATACCTGCAGTTGCTGGATAAGCTGACCCATTTGCACGACCAGTTTAATCATCTGGATGGACAGAACCGGGAGAGCGCAGCGGAGAAAGTACTCAAAGGACTGGGATTTAACCCGTCTGACTTCAGCCGCCCTGTGGCTGAATTCAGCGGTGGATGGCAAATGCGCATAGAACTGGCAAAACTGCTGTTACGCATGCCTGATTTGCTCATGCTGGATGAGCCCACCAATCACCTGGATATTGAATCTATTTTATGGCTTGAGGATTTTCTCAAAAACTATCCGGGAGCTGTATTGCTTGTATCACATGATAAGATGTTTCTTGATCAGGTAACCTCCCGCACCATTGAAATCAGCCTCGGGAAGATTTACGACTACAAAGCCAACTACTCCAAATACGTTGAGATGCGCAAAGAGCGCTTGGAACAACAACAGAATACTTATCTAAACCAGCAGCGGGAAATTGCTCAGGCGGAGCGCTTTATTGAACGCTTCCGCTACAAAGCCAGTAAAGCCCGCCAGGTGCAGTCACGAATAAAAATGCTGGAAAAAATGGAACGTATTGCAGTAGACCCAACCGATACCAGCAGACTGCACATTCAGTTCCCTCCGGCTCCAAGGGCCGGCGAAATAGTGCTGGAACTGAAAAACGTCTCCAAAAGCTATGGCGCACGTGTAGTTTTTAAAAACATACATTTTACCCTTGAACGAGGTGATAAAGTGGCCTTTGTTGGAAAAAATGGGGAAGGGAAATCCACGCTCGTAAAAATCATTGCCGGGCAAACCGGTTTTGAAGGTTATATGCGTCTGGGACATAATGTCAATCTGGGCTACTATGCCCAGATACAAGACGGGATGCTGAACGAAGAACTCACCGTATTAGAAACTATTGAACAGGAGGCCAAAGGAGAATGGTCCAGTATTTTCCGCATCCGCGCTCTGCTGGGAGCTTTTCTCTTTCGCGATGATGATGTGGATAAAAAGGTAAAAGTGCTTTCCGGAGGAGAAAAATCCAGACTTGCCCTGGCGAGGCTGATGTTGAAACCGGTGAATCTGCTGGTGCTGGATGAACCTACCAACCATCTGGACATGTCTGCCAAAGAAGTACTCAAGGAGGCACTCCTAAAATATGATGGTACTATCATCATTGTATCCCACGACCGGGATTTTCTTCAGGGCCTTACTACAAAAACTTATGAATTCAGCAATCAGCGTGTGCAAGAGCACCTCGGTGATATCAGTGACTTTCTCCGTGCCCATCATGTAGAGAGTTTCAGAGCCTTTGAGACAGCACAATTAAAACAACCCCATGCGAACTCCACTACGGATAAAACAAAATCGCCCAAAGAAGATTTTCAAAAGAAAAAGCAGCACGAAAAGCAGCTGCGCAAAATCAATAAACAAATTGAGCAATGCGAAAGCACTATTAACCAGACTGAAGAAGCTATTGCTGAACTGGAGCAGCAAATGCAGATACCCGGTTTTTTTGATGACCCCCATGGCTCCACAATAGCCACAGAAAAACATGCTTCTCTCAAACAAACCCTGCAGAAACTGCTGAACGAATGGGAGCAACTCCATTATGAACGGGATAGACTTATGGGTGATTAACTTTATGGAGCATGACTTCCCGATGGAGATTATTTATCGGCCAAAGCCTTGTTTTTCTTTTTCTTCTTTTAATGGCCGAAGGTGCGTTCCGTCTTGCAGGATATAAGCCTGGCGATTTAAAACCGCGCTGGCTCAACTTCCAGCCTGTTGATTCATTGAAAGAATTTTACCCCTGCTTTGTCAACGAAGAGGGCATTCTGGTAGCAAACAAAAACAACTTTGATGGCTCCGGCATTGAAGTAAACAGCGCAGGATTTCGCAACAAAGAATTTCAATTGATTGACACCAGCAGAAAAAAAATCTTGCTTATTGGCGACAGCTTTACCTGGGGATTGTCGGCCAGCCCGATTGAAAACTGCTTTGCAGACATCCTGAAGAGGGGAACATCTTTTGAAGTCATCAATCTTGGCATTCCGGGGGCCGATGCTTATCAATACCTTGCTCTGACGCGCAAGTATGTGCCTCGTTTCCGGCCGGATGCCGTGCTTGTCTTTTTCTTCACGGGCAACGATTTGGTGAAAAAAGAAAGGCAGCTTACTCCCTGTAAGCCCCTGTACTTTTATACAAATGCCGGAGCTCTGGATACCGAAATTGACGGGCTTTATTTTCCTACCGCCCAGGATGCTTACAATTACATAGTTCATGAAAAATACTATCTCTCCCGTCGGGGCAATCTGTTTGAACAGCTCGCATCAAAAAGCGCGCTCCTGAGCCGCCTCTGGGCAACAAAACTCCGGATACAGGAAAAGCTAGATTATCATGCATTGTTACATAACCTGAATCTAACCACTTCCGTGCTGCGTGAAATTGTATGGTTTTGTGACTCGCTGCACACGACCGTTTATCTGGTAGCCATTCCGGAAGTGAAAGAAGCGTCTATGCGCAGACAAGCTTTCCTCAAGCGTTATGTGAAATTGTTTACCGATCCGGTGCTGATGCCATACTGGCGAGTTCCAGCCAACAGCAGAAAATATTTTAATGATTATCCCGATGCACACCTCAACAACGAGGGACATCGGGCTTATGCCGATTATCTGAAAACTTTACTGGACTCCCTTTAACTGATTTGCCCGTTGCCGGTAGTAGGCTGCGCGGGCATGATTACCTTTCCCCTGAAAGCCGCTAGCAAGTTTTTCATAAAAAGGTATTAACTCCTCCCGCACGTCCGTGCGCTCAAGGTAATCCAGATACTCATCTACAAAAGGAACAGGGTTAGACATCTGAATGTAGTAAAATCCGTTCAATAGTTTTTTCAGATCTCCGTCTATCTGATAATAACCGGCAAGCAGGCCGGCTTTTGTCGTTAGTGCATCAGGATAGGTAGGATGAATAGCCAGGGCTTTCTGGATATACGGAGTTGCTTCATTAAACAGTCGCAGCTTTTCCTCATTTGATGTGGCTGCAATTCCCTTGCGATACAGCCCGTAACCCATAAAACAATTGGCGCGGGCACTATTTCTTGAAACCTTTACATCGGCCTGGTCAAGGGTGAAAGTATCTTTCCAGTCAGGGACACGCATCATGGTTTTGACGCTGAAAACTCCTCCTATTAAAAGCACAACCCCTAACGATACCACGTGCTTTAATTTCGGATAAGGTATCCACTCAGGAATACGTTCCTTTACTACATAAGCCAGCCAGAAGCAAAAACCCAGTGATGGCATATACAGAAACCGCTCATTCATAAACGTGCCTATGGGGAAAAAGATATTTGAAGCAATGGAAAGGGTAGCAACAAAATATAAAACACAAAAGGCAGCAACTTCCTTTTTTCTGAATCGCAGCAAAGCATAGCCCAACATAACCAAGTAAAGCAGGCATGGTAGGATTGCCCGTATATCATTCCACCGGATAAGCGGAATATGATATGGATAATAATCATGCGTAAGCGGATGAGGAAAAAAAAGCAGCTTGACGTACAGTCCCAGTGTGTAAAAAATAGTTGCATATTTTTCGGCAACAGTAGCCTCCAGAAACGGATTGTTCATCAGGCCTGTAACGGGCTTGCCGCTATCCAGAATATAGCCAACCGCATTATAGCGGATCCATAAGTAAAGGAGGGAAGCCACTAAGAGAGGCCAGCAGCCACGCATTATCTGCCATAGGTTGCCTTTGCGAAAAAAATAGAGAACAAGGGGAATCACTGCCAGAAATGTAATCGCATTTTCCTTAGCCAGCAGACCCAGAAAGAAAAAAACGCTGCCAACAAGTACTTGCGTTTTTTGCCTGGACGCATAAAATCTCAAAAACATCACCAGCGCCAACAGGGCAAAAAGAAAAGATAAAATCTCATCCCGGCTTTTAATGTTGGCAACCACTTCTGTATGCACAGGATGCACCGCAAAGAAAACAGCCGCAATAAAAGGCACACCCGGCATCCATCCGGAAGGTTCGTGGCCGCGCATACATATTACAACATAAGCAAGCAGCACAACAGAAATCGCATAAAGCAATACATTGATAAAATGACTCACATGCGGGTTCAATCCCAAAAAATGGTATTCCAGCGCAAAAGTGATCAGCGACAAAGGGCGGTAGCGGGCCCCCGCAACCAGATCCTGCTGACTGCCGAGATAGCCTGTAAAACTCTCGGTGGTTAAAATTTTCCATACCCCGTCAATCCCGCTTTTGACAAATGCGTTTTCCGTAATAACAATTTCGTCATCCAGCACGTAGCCAAACCTGATACTCTGACCGTAGAGAATGAAAGACAAAGCGACCAGAAAGGCAGCTTTAACCCCATGTGTCCAATGCCAAATCCTTGTATCTATAATGTCTGTAGATAGATTGGTATCGTGCCTGTTTTTTTTGAATTCCTTAGAGGTTTTTCTTTTCATGACAGTTTCCGGTCGTAGGCATTAGCATAATTATACATTTCAGTCCTCGTGGCCGCTGCGCGAATAAAATTTAAGGAGAGAATACTTTGAAACGAAAAAATTCTATATTTTTCTGAATAACCACCTAAAACCCAACAGCCATGAAATCTATTCCCGTTGCCTGCTGCACATGTGCCTTTCTTCTTTTTATGTCTTTTGCTTATGCCCAGGAAAAAGATATTGCCAAAGTTGATGCATTAATTGCCAAGGCAAAAGAAACCACAGATGCCGCCAAGAAAGCAAGTTTTTATAACAAAGCAGCAGAAATCATTATGTCCGCCCGGCTGGATAAGTCACAGTATGCCAAAATCGGAGATGCCTATCTGGATGACGGAGATATCACCAATGCCGTAAAATTTTACTCCCGCTGTGACAAGGAAAGCAAAAATGCCGGTTTAATTAAAGTAGGACATAAAATGATTGAACAGGCTTTTGATGATCCGAAATCCGAATCTAAAACCATCAACAAGGCCTTGAGTTATTTCTCAAAAGCCGGTGCGGCCAATGAGGGCTATGAGGCAGCCGGAGACGCTTACTATGCCAGAGGAAAGGAATATTATATGAAAGCTGCCGAATACTATGCACAGGGCAATGTAACTGCTAAACTTGAAAAAATTGCATCTGAGTTTCTCAATGACAAAAAGCCCGACCTGGCTGCAGAGGTTTATATGACCACGGGTACTCCGGAAAGTCTTAAAAAAGCAGGAGACCTTTACTATTCCATAGGTGATTTTTATCATGCCTTTACGGCTTATGAGAAAGCCGGCTATACCGAGGGGTTAAAAAAATATGCTGACCAGCTTTACAATGCCGGAGAAAAAGCAGATGGCGATGCAATTTATGCCCGCATAGCCGATATGTATGCAGAAAAAAACAACAAAGAAGGATTGACAGAGCTTGCAAAAGCCCAGGAGCAACGCGGTTACTACAACATGGCAGCTTCGCTTTATGAGCGGGCCGGAGATACCCAGAGTGCTGCCCGGGCCAGAGCTTTTGAACTGCTGCTATCGTTTGACCTGCAAAGTGCGCAGACAGCTTTTGAAGCTATTGGCGATGCAGATATGGGCAAGGCTATTAAAGCCCATCTCAAGCCCCTGACTTCCCTGAAAGAAGTAGCCGATTATTTTGACGATGTGAAAGCCAACCAACCCTACGTTTCTTTTGAGGAAGATCCGGTAACCCATAAAAAAACAGCCAACAGCGCAGAAATGGAGTCTTTTAATTCTTACTATCGTGATCTGGCAAACACTATAGTGGACTACTGTTACACCGTTTCGGATATTGTTCCCAAAATCTCGCATGCCGGCCTGAAAACAGCCATGATGAAAAAATTCAGCCAGTATGGCGCCATCCGTAATATACTGACCGAAGACTTCGGCAAAAAGCTGCGGAAAGAGGAAGTCACTGCCAAGGACGTCATTCTGTAACTATCCCGGAACGCCTGTTTAAACGGTATCGTGAATTTCCTTTATTGCCTTAATAAGCTGCTCCAGCTCGCGCAGTTTTGTATACACATGCGGAGTTACACGCACAGCTTCAAAATCTTTATGCCGGACAACTGTGGTAAAAATTCTATATTCATCAAACAGCCTGTGGTGTAATACATCTGCTTTTAAACCCTCTATGGAGAAAGAGCACAACCCGCAGGAAAACTCTTTCTTCAAAGAAGTGTGAAAGCGCACACGTGGCAGATTCCTGACTGCTTCGGCCCAATAATTCTTCAGATAGCGCAGTCGTGCTTCCTTACGGGCAGCCCCAATACCATTATGGAAATCTATGGCTTCGTTAATAGCTAACTCAGCCGGAAAAGAGCGCGTTCCCAGATGCTCAAACTTGCTGATTTTGTCGCGCTCTGTATCCGGGCTGCCGAACAACGACCATATCTTGCCTATTTTGTCTTTTTTTACATATAACATTCCACAGCCAAAAGGAGCACACAGCCATTTGTGCAGGCTCGTAGCAAAATAATCACAATGCAGATCAGGAATTTTAAAGTCCAGATGTGCGAACGCATGCGCCCCATCTACCAAAACTTCTATTCCCAGTTTATGAGCCATATCACAAAGCTCACGAACAGGCATAATCTGCCCGGTTGTATAGTTTATATGACAGAAAACCAACAGCCGTGTTTGTGCCGTAATGGCTTTGCGGAAAATATCCACCACTTCCTGCGGATTCTCGGCAGGTACCGGCAGGTTCACTTTGCGAATGTGTATGTTATTTCTGCGGGCGCGTTGTTCAAGACCCGCCATCACGGTAGGATAGTCTTGAGTGGTGGTAAGCACTTCGTCACCTTCCTGCAGATCCATGCCGAAAATGATGGTTTCAGCCGCCTCTGTGGTATTCCTGCATAAAGCAAGCTCCTCGTGTGAACATCCGGCCAGTTGTGCAAGTTTTTTGCGAATGTTTTCCCGCTGCCGCGTGAATTCTCCAAAGAGATAAAATGCCGGAGCCTGATTTGCTATACGCGTGTAATGCATCAAAGACTCCTGTACCACCAGCGGCTGAGGTGAAACCCCGCCATTATTCAGATTGACAAACTGAGCCCGTGGGCCAAACGCTTGCTGTACATGAAACCAAAAGTCCTCATCGGCTGCTGCAGCAGCAAGGCTTCCATGGCTCACGGATGCCATTTGCTTGCGCATCTGCAGAAAATCACAGGAAGAAAACAAGGTCATAGAAATGCCCCCCAGTGAAATAGCTCCCATGCCGGCAATAAATTTTCTTCGGGAAGTGGACATGTCTGCGAAGTTAAAAAAACCTTAAACCTGTTTGGCTTGTTATCATAAGTGTAACAAATACTAAATGCATACGTACCAGAAAGCGCTACAATGAAACCCCAAACACACAAACACTCCCGTAAAGAAAGATTATCCGTTTCCCGGAAAAATCCGGAACTGGAGCTCTGTCAGCGACTGAATGCAGGTGACTTATCTGCCTTCGTAGAGCTGTCAAGACACTATGCCAAGCTGATTAAAACCGTGTCAAAAAAATATGAACACCAGGGATTGGCGCTTTCTGAAATCTTACTATACGCCAAAATAGGATTGCTGAAGGCTGCCCATCGCTATGATGAAAATAAAATGGTCAGCTTCCGGCTTTACGCCATCTGGTGGATGCGTCAGGCCATACTGAAAGCCCTCAGTGAGAAAGCTAAAATTGATGAAATACCTGAAATACTTATCCTCAATCTGCACGAGATTCTGAACTCTTTTGGCCAGCACAACACTGAAAATGACTGCACCGACATCGCCAACATTGTGGAAAATGAGTTGAAGGAATTACAGCGGATTAAAAAACGCAACACTTAGTACAGAAGTCTTCTTATCTGAAATTCTGCACCCCCGCCCCATTGTATTCGTTTAGTTGGTTTGTATTCTGAAGAGCTGAAATCATTCAGCTTATTTGTATTTTAAGCTCACGAACAAAGTATGGCTACAGAAAAAACTATCCCAGAACGCGGGCAAGCCCACATAGAGACCTATCAGCCGATAGAGCCTGACATTACTAAATGGCCTATTTATCGGCTCAGCGCTTCCCGCTATGAATTCATGGAGGAAGTCAAAAAAATGAGCGTGCAGCGGCTGCTGGAAAAATCTCCAAACGGTAATCATCTCATAGACGAGCTGGCACGCACCGTTTATCAGGAGCGCATCCGCATCACCCAAAACCCGTGGAAAGCCGACCCGGCAGATGAATGGGAATTCTGGAGTGATGTACGTAGAAAACTGATCCGCATAACCAGAAATGACCCCCCCAACAAGGAAGAAACACTTGCCCTGGTGAAAGCCATCGTTTCACGCTATACGCACGAAATTTCCGGAACCTTTGATCCCTCGGTATATGAATTTGCCAGGGTGGCCGTGCCCTTTGGCATTTCCAGACTGCTGAATTCTACCATCGGAAGAAATCTGCGCGAACGTTTCAGCCAGCAATTCAGCATCCGTGACCGGGTAGTGCTGAAAGGAGATATTGCATCCATCCGTGAGCTGGCAAAAAACCATACCCTCGTAATAGTTCCAACCCATATCAGCAACATTGACTCCATCGTCATCGGATGGGCTATTCAGGAGATTGGACTACCGGCTTTTATCTATGGAGCAGGACTTAATCTTTTCGGCATTCGCCTGCTGGCTTACTTCATGAATCGGCTGGGCGCCTATAAGGTAGACCGCAGAAAGAAGAATCAGATTTATCTGGAAACCCTGAAAACGTACTCGGCTCTTGCACTACATCGCGAATGCCACAGCCTGTTTTTCCCCGGAGGCACCCGTTCACGCTCCGGGGCCATTGAAAGCCGCCTCAAACTGGGCTTACTGGGTACCACGCTGGATGCGCAATACATGAACTACCTTGCCTTCGGCCCCCGCGCCAAAAAAATTATCATTGTGCCTGTGGTGATGAATTATCATTTTGTACTGGAAGCCCCCAACCTCATTGAAGAACATTTAAAAAAAACAGGGCGTGAATTTTACCTCATCGAAAAACCTGATTCGCTTTCTACCTCTTTGCGCATTATAAAGTTTCTGATAAAATTTCTTACCGCCAGTTCAAAGATGTATCTGTATTTCTGCCCCTGCATGGATCTTTTCGGCAACCGCGTTGAACGCGATGGCACAAGCTATGATGCCCGGGGCAGACCCGTAGACATTAAAGGATATTTTATCTCCGATGATAAATTGGTGAATGACCATCAGCGTAATGAAGAATATGTGAAAATGCTGGGAGAAATCATTGTGCAACGCTATCATCAATACAATATCGCCATGACCAGCCACCTGGTTGCATTTGTGGCTTTTGAGATGATTCAAAAAACCTATAAACGCCTGGATATTTTTGGTTTACTGCGATTACCACCTGAAGATACCGTGCTGCCCTGGTCATCTTTCCTGCAATCGGCCGAACGGGTGCTTAACCGGTTAAAAGAACTGGAGCGGCAGAATTGCATCAGGCTGACAGAAACCATGCACCAGAGTCTGGACGTCATTATAAATCGCGGATTAGAGCAGGTAGGGCTCTACCATGATCGCAGACCGCTGGTCAGAAAGCGAAACGGTGATATTATGAGCCCTGATTTGAAGCTGCTCTACTTCTATCATAATCGTCTTTTGGGATATAACCTGGAGGCTTATGTCTGAAGAGGCTCTTGAAAAAACCATAGGAGTTATCGGAACAGGCAATTTTGGTATTGCGCTGGCTAATCTTATCGCTGAAAACCACCAGGTGCTGCTGTATGCCAGAAGACCGGAAGTGGTTGATCAGATACTCTCAGAACGATTCTATGCAGGGCAAAAGGTAAATGCCTCCATACGTCCAACCCATGATCTTCAGGAAGTGGCAGATACCTGCACGCTTATCTTTCCCACCGTTCCCTCTGCTTTTTTTGGTGACATGATCAAGAACATTGCCCCCTATCTGCGCCCGGAACATATTCTAATTCATGGCACCAAAGGTTTTAACGTGCGGCTACAGGCTGGGGAAAGTCTGGAGAACCTATCCACCCTGACACGCGGTCAGATACGTACCATGAGCGAATTGATACGTGAAGAAACACCCGTTTTACGGATTGGATGCATCTCCGGCCCTAATCTTGCCATTGAGCTGTCTCAACACCTGCCTGCCGGTACTGTTATCGCAAGCCGTTTCAATGAGGTCATTCGTCTGGGCATTAAAACCTTGCGCAGCGAACGCCTGCAGGTTTTTGGCAGCCATGACCTCACGGGCGTTGAGCTGGCTGGGGTATTAAAAAATATTATTGCCATTGGGTCAGGCGCTGTCACCGGTATGCAACTGGGAGAAAACGCACGAGCCCTTTTTATTACCAGAAGCCTGAGTGAAATTACCCGGCTGGGCATCGCCCTTGGTGGCGATGTTAAGGCTTTTCTTGGATTGGCAGGCATCGGAGATATTATTGCTACTGCTTCAAGTCCCTACAGCCGCAACTATACGGTGGGCATGCGCCTGGCTCAAGGCGAATCGCTGCAGCAGATTATCGCAACCTCTGATGAAGTTGCCGAAGGCATTAATACAGTACGTATATCTAAACTTCTTGCAGACCATTACAAAGTGCGGGCGCCTATTTTAAACAGCATCTATCGTGTGTTGTTTCACGGTATGTCCACCCGGGAGGCAGTTGAATATTTGATGAAATATCCATTTAAAGGAGACGTGGACTTTCTTTGATTAAAACCCGGATCAGATAACTTCTTTTTCACCCAAAAATTTCGGTTGTGTTTGGGTTACATATAAGTCAAGAAGAACCTTCACCCGGGCCAGTACTTCACGTGCCCGCGTTTTGAGACCTTTCCGCCAGTCCACGTCCTGCGCATTAAACCCCACTGCATCAATATTGAATTTTCTGGCAATGATTATTGCCCGCTCATTATGAAACTTCTGGGATATGACGGTAAATTGATTTTGTCCGAAAACCTCACGGCAACGCACCACCGAATCCAGGGTGCGAAATCCGGCATAGTCCAGATGAATCACCTCTGCCGGAACGCCCAGCTTAATCAGCTCCCGCCTCATCTCCCTGGGTTCATTATAACTGACCTGACTGTTATCTCCACTGACAATGATGTGACTTATTTTACCAGAATGATACAATGTGGCTGCTGCCTGAATGCGGTAGCGAAAATATGGATTGGGCTTACCATCGTGTAAATAGCGGCTGGTACCCAGCACCAATCCTGTTTTGTTATAAGGCAGAAGCTCTATGTCGGAATAAATGCGCGATTTGCTGCCCCAGCTAACCACAGCATCACACAGCACGATTAACATAACGGCAATAAGGAGCAAGCTCCCTGTAGACCACAGGATTTTTCTGATCATCGCAGCCCTTTATTGCAAGTTTACTACTTGCAGGGTTAGCACGTCAGAGCAGAGGGACACCTTTGGATTGAAACGTTGAAACCTGATGTGTGTTGCTGGATGCGATCTCTTACTTTGCTGTTTTAAATGTGTAAGCGACACGCAGCAGGGCAAGAGGACCCATTTCCGGTGCTCCCGGGAAGGGACTGAAACGGGGTCCGTGGCTGAGCGAATAATTGGGTGAACGGGCATCCCGGGGTCCCAGAAAAATATTCTGAATATCCAGCGACAATGACACCCCGATTTTATCCGGGAACTTGTAACCCAGCCCCATGCTCAGGGTGTGAACAGGGTTCACACGACCTACATAGACGGCTGAGTTGGCAGGGAAGCCCGCCTGCCAGCGATAGGTGAGTCGTCCTGACAAGCCGCTCTTATGTTTGTACTCTGCCGAAGCCGCTAACTTATTTTTCGGAGCATTTAAAGCCACATACCCTCCTTGAGCTCCTTCCAGGGGAATACTGTCTCGCGTAACATAGGAATAGGAGAAACCTACATTAAAATTTTCGGTCACGAAAAAATTCAGCGCCAGGTCCATTCCCCCTACATCAATAGTCCCCAGATTGCGATATACCAGAATGATATCCGGGCCTACCTTTTCGTTTTCCGGTGTTACCGAACCCATAGGTATAAGACCGAAAGCTCCTTTGATGATATTCCGCACTTCATCATAGGCAGTTCCGTTAGGAACTCCGCTGCCATAGTCAGGATTGCCATCGAGCAGGGGCGCTATGAGGGCATCGGCCACAGCAACATTGTCATACAACAGTCCACCCGGTGCATCAGGACCCAAGGCTGCATCCAGCTCCTCAGGGTCAAACATGACGCTACCGGTTGAATTAGTAAGGGGACTGATGTAGTTGCTGATGCGGGTATAATAAAAGTCCGCTGTAATAAACAGGCGGTCAAAGAGAATACCTTTATACCCCAGCTCCCATGTTTGTGTAACCTGATTGTCAATGCCGGGAAAATCTTTGAATGAGGCTAAGTCAACCTTGCTTTGTTTAAAGTCACCTGTTTCACTGAGCTTGACCAGATCAACCAGAGTATGGCTGACGTTGGCTATGGTGCCCGTATCTCCTCCAATGCCTCTAAGCAGGCCTTTTACCAGTCCGTCTACCAATGGCTTTACCGATGCAGGAGCCTGCTCTTTGAGTCCTCCAGCTATAATAGCCACTACGCTATCAAAATAGATGGCATTGTAGGATTTGTCGTTAACCGGCCTCCACTGCATATCCTCAGGACTGATGAACCAGGGATTGGGGTCGCCTGGCTCAAAATGATACTGGTATCCATCGGGATTGCCAATGCCACGGGCGCGGATACCGTTGGGAATAAACACGTTTGCCAGATCCAGTGAAAAGTTGAGCGTGGTGGGAGGCGAAAAGGCGCGGTTGTATGTCGCCCTCAAAGTGTGGCGGGAAGTGGGTTTATATACCAGCGCGGCCCTGGGCGAAATGAACACACCATCAATCTTATTATGCCAGTCCACCCGCGCTGCAGCCACCAGCGATAACTTTTTAATGATATCCCACTCTCCCTGCAAATAACCACCTACCTGATAGACGTTGTCTTCGTTTTCAAAGCGGCCGTTTATGGTGCCTTCGGTTTCAGGAACGGTCAACAGTGCATCCATCCCGTAAATCAGATTCAGGCTTTCAACAGGGCGTATGCTGTGCTGAAGGGTTACTACATGCAGCTTTGATTTGTCCACGAGCAGTTGTACTTCATGAGGCGGTGGATCTCCGGATACTTGGGGGATAAGATAGGTCTCGCCTGCATTGCTTGCATTGATGAAGTACTGAAAATGCAGCTTTTTCCAGCGAAACCGCAACTGGCCGTTATAATAGGTCCAGTTTCTTACCTGGGCTGCCCCCAGGCCGGTAAGCTCAATACCGGAAGCATGACTCAACCCTCCGGAGAGAATCAGCTCGATATCTTTGTTAAAGCGATAGTCAAACCGTAGGTCGGCATCATATTTCTCAGTAGAAAAATCGCGATCAAAGGGCTTACGCGCAATGGTAGTGTCTTCCTGAAACACTTCACCAAACTTGGCCGAGCCGAATATAAGCGTGTCCCCCACTTTAGGTTCTCTGGGATCATAATAGCGCCAGTCATATCCGCCATAATAGCGTCCGGAAATTTTATATCCGAATTTTTCCCCTGCTTTTCCGGAGATGCGCAATTCATCTCCCCAGATACCCCTTTGGATGAGCGACTTGCCTTCATCGTAAGATTTGCCGGTGGCGGGGTTAATATCTCCTCCCATTACCCTGGTACCGATTGTAGAGGCGTGCGTGATTTCAAATTTTCTTCCATCCAGAGGTGATTTGGTAAAAATGGCAATAACTCCATCGGCAGCATTGGGTCCATAAAGGGCAGACCCCGGACCGCGCACCACTTCAACCCGTTCAATATCATAATTGCTCGTAGGCACCAGCTGGTAAGCATTTACCCGCAGTGAGGGTACACTGGCAATACGATTGTCAATAATATTCAGCACGGAAGTGGAGAAGATATTATTAAAACCCCTGACCACCACATTGGAGGAGTGCACTCCGGTTTTCATGACATCCACACCGGGCACATCTTCCATGTGGTCGGCAACCGTTATGGCTGGCTTGTTTTCAATCTTCTCGGAGTTCAACACGGTTACGGAAGCCGGGGCATCCAGAATTCTTTCTTCGCTTCGGGATGCGCTCACAATAACCGGGTTCAGCCCAATATCCTGCGGTTGCATTACAATATTAATGGTGGTTTCATCTTTCCCTATACTGACTTCCAGATCCTGATAGCCCACATATTTAAATACAAGGGTTGTACTGCCTTCTGGCATAGTGATGGAAAAGCGTCCATCCAGGTCAGTTACCGTTCCTGCGGAAGTCCCTTGTACCAGCACGTTCACACTGGGTAAGGCTTCTTTCGTATCCGAAGCAGTCACTACCCCGCTCACGGTTTTTTGCGCATAGGCATATCCCGTGATGAAGGACAAAAGGAGAATAAAAACATTTTTAGCCATAGACTTATAGAATTTAGGGATTTAAGGTAAAAATTTTTGTTTAAACCTCTGCTCCTGTTTTATGTAATTGTTTTCCTGCCTGATATTATTTTTTTCTTTTGTTTTTAAACCCTCAGAAACCCCGGGGTAGCGCTCCAGGGTTTTACTGCAACGGAGTAATCAAGCAAAATCCTTCAATTGTCTTTTCTGACATGTGGCATCTTGCTTATAGAAATAAGAGGCTTTGCCTGTAGCATACTCCAGCATTCCACTTTCAAAACCAAAGTAAAAAATGGCCTGGAAAAGCCTTCCAGGGGTCGTGCTAAATTTTTATATTCAGGATGCATGATTTCCTTTTTAAGGGAGATTGCATTTGTACGGATTATTATTCCTTTTGCAGCCGGAATAGCAGGATACGCGCTGCGGTTTTATCCTGTGTCCATTTGGCTTGTGTTTTACAGCCTTATTCTGGCATCAGCTCTTTTTGTTATACTTAACTATTATCGCCCTTTAAGAAACAGCATTCGGTTACGGTGGGTTAGCGGAATACTTGTTTCGCTGATATTTTTTTTGGCGGGGTACATTGTATGTTTTTCTAAAACTGAAATCAATCACGGGCATCATTTCAGTGGCTTCACAACCCATGCCTCCAAAGTGCTCTTGCAGCTTTCGGAGCCGCTTTCGGAAAAAAACAAAAGCTATAAAACCCTGGCAAAAGTAAAGCTCATTGCTTTTCAGGATACGCTGCTGCCGGTTACGGGAACAGTTATTGTGTATTTCAGAAAAGACAGCCTTTCAAAGCAGCTCCAATATGGCGACCGCATATGGGTAACAAACAGATTTTCCGCCCTGCCCTCTCCGAAAAATCCCCACGAATTTAATTACAAGCGCTTCATGACTTTCAGGCAGGTGCACCATCAGATTTTTCTTCGTTCCGAAGACTGGCTTCTCTCAGAAACCAAAGGAGGGCAGGCTTGGTATGCGGCAATCCTTTCTCTGAGGCAATATCTCATAGAGGTGTTGGGGCAACATATCCGCAACGCTGATGCGCTGGCTGTGGCCAGCTCACTCATTTTAGGCATGCGCGAGAAACTGGATGATGAATTGATAAGAGCCTACTCCAGTTCCGGAGCCATGCATGTTCTTGCGGTATCCGGATTGCATGTAGGCATTATTTACACCCTTATTTCCTGGCTTCTGAAATTTCTGGATCATTACAAAAAGTCAAGGGTTGTTAAGTCAACTCTGATTATAATGGTAATATGGCTTTATGCACTAGTTACCGGATTGTCCCCTTCAGTAATGAGAGCCTCCATGATGTTTACGCTGGTGGCTGTAGGCAAAAACATGCTGCGGATAACCAATATATATAACATTCTGGCAGGGTCAGCATTTATTTTGCTCCTATATAATCCTTATTTCATCATGGAGGTGGGATTTCAGCTTTCCTACCTTGCTGTGCTGGGCATAGTACTCCTGCATCCCAGGATTTATCCATTGTTGTATTTACCAAACTGGCTGGCTGATAAAATATGGATGCTTACCAGCGTGTCCGTAGCTGCACAAATAGCTACTTTTCCACTGGGGCTTCTTTATTACTATCAGTTCCCGGTATACTTTCTGGTTTCCAATTTATTTGTCATTCCGCTTTCCACCCTTATACTCTTCTTGGGAGTAGCCCTTTTTTGCCTGCACTGGTTGCCTTATGCCGGAGAAATTACCGGTTGGCTGCTGAACCTCTCTTTGGAAGGCATGAATGCAGTTGTTCGTTATATTGATTCGCTGCCCTATTCCCTGCTGCAGGGAATAGCCATTGGCATAGCCGAAACCTGGATTATCTATTTGATTATAGCATGCATTATTATTTTCTTTTATTTTCATCGAACGGAATTTCTGCTTGCCTCACTCAGCATGCTTACACTGCTACTGGTAATAAATACAGCCGGGCAATGGCGGGCACTGCAACAGAGTAAGCTGGTTGTTTACAGCATTCCCCGCACTACAGCGATTGACTTTATCAGTGGCAATCGTCATTTTTTTATTGCCGACAGCAGCCTGCTTAGGGATAAAGAACGGATGCTGTTTCATGTCAAGCATAACTGGTGGAACAACCGCTTGCGTTTACCAGTGACCTCGTTTTCAGATAATCAAAGTCGGTCCTTTCTCAAAAAACACGAAAATTATCTGCTGTTTCATCATACGCGCATCTTGGTTATCGATGATACCTATCAATTGCCGGACAGCAAAGGGCGACTTCTGTTGGACTATATTATTCTGACCAAAGATCCCAACGTGCACATCCGGGATCTGTCGGAAAAATTTTCTTTCCAGGTACTGATATTTGATGGTTCCAATTCTCGGAGGAAAGTCAGGCTCTGGCTCCGGCAGTGCGAAGCTCTGGGTATTCCTTGTTATGATGTAGCTTCAAAAGGAGCCTTCATTGCACTGATTTGAAAACAATTGGTTTTTGTCTATATATTCGTTTGCATGAAAATAGGCCGGAAACATTACCGTACCATATGGGTGCACCCGGATGATCCTACGGTGATTCAGGTTATTGACCAGCGCATGCTACCCCATGAGTTTCACATTCGCGATCTGAGACATCCCCATGATTTTGTGCATGCAATAAAAGACATGGTTGTGCGGGGGGCCCCCTTGATTGGCATTACCGCTGCTTACGGATTGTATTCGGCCCTGTTGCATTCCCACGCCGGTAATGCACAACAGAACCTGCAGGCCGCATATGAGCAGCTTCTTACCACCAGGCCCACTGCCAGCAATTTGAAATGGGCATTAAAAAAACAAATGCTTGCCATTGCCGAGGGGAAAAACCTGGGAGAAAAAGTGCGTATTGCCCTGGAGCATGCGAATCAAATGGCAGAGGAAGATATAGAGGCATGCAAAAAGATTGGCCGTCATGGTCTGAAAATTATTGAACAAATAAGCATGAGAAAAAACGGTGAACCTGTACATATCCTCACGCACTGCAATGCTGGGTGGCTGGCCACAGTGGACTACGGCACGGCTACCGCACCAATTTATATGGCTCACGATAAAGGCATAAAGGTGCACGTATGGGTGAGTGAAACCCGTCCGCGCAATCAGGGTTCAAGCCTGACGGCCTATGAGTTACTGGAACAGGGTGTGCCGCATACAGTAGTGGTAGACAATGCATGTGGGCACCTGATGCAACGCGGTTGGGTTGACCTCTGCCTGGTAGGCTCCGATCGTACGACCTCTGCGGGAGATGTGTGTAACAAAATAGGCACTTATCTGAAAGCCCTTGCAGCCTATGAAAACAAAATACCCTTTTATGCTGCTGTACCATCGTCCAGTATTGACTGGGAAATAACAGACATGACCCAAATACCGATAGAAGAACGCAGTGAAACGGAGGTGAAACACATACAGGGATTTGACGGGAAAAGAATAGTTTCGGTTCTGCTTACCCCTTCACACAGCAAGGCCCTCAACTACGGTTTTGATGTTACCCCGGCACGGTTTATCACCGGTCTTATTACCGAGCGTGGTATTTGCAAACCTGGCCGGAAGGAACTTTCCATGCTCTTTTTCGACACCTGAAAGCAGTATGCTGACAGAAAAGGAGCTCGCTTTTTTATGCTGTATCAGCTGCCAAAAATTTCAGCCAGTTTTTTCTCCAGTGCTTCCCCGCGCAGGTTACGGGCAACAATACGCCCATCGCGGTCTATAAGAAAGGTTTGCGGAATAGAGGAAACTTCATAAAGCTTTGCCACCGGCTCCTGCCAGTACATTAGATTACTCCCGTGATTTTTCCACTTCAGATTGTCTTGTTTAATCGCTTCCACCCAGCGCTGCATGTCGCGGTCAAGAGACACGCTGAAGATATCAAAACCTTTGGCATGGTACTTATCATATAATCTCACCAGATTAGGATTTTCTATACGGCACGGACGACACCAGGAAGCCCAGAAATCCAGCAATACCACCTTGCCCCGGGTGGAGGAAAGCTTGATCTTTTTTCCCTCTGGCGTTTTAAGTTCAAAATCCGGGGCAATACTTCCTATCGCCAAGCGGAGGGACGATTCCACACGTTGTTTCAAATCGGCAACATAGCCTGATTGCGGCAGTTCCTTTTCGGCACGGGCAATAAACTCCCTCAGATAATCGGCATTTTCTTCTGCATTGAGGAGGCTTGCAGCAAAAACAGCAGAGAGCCTGTGGGTGGCAGTGTCAGCATAGCTACGGATATAACGCTGCGCTTCTTCGTACCGACTCTGATATTGTTGCTGCAGGTTGATCATCTGCTGCAGATTGCCCGAAAACCTTGCCTGCTGCTGCTGCTGATAAAGTTGATTAAGGGCAAACTGATTCTCCCCCGCCCGGATGATGAAATCAGCAAATGAACGAGTTTCCGGTGACCCCTCTACCTTAAAATGGTAGATGTCACTGGCATCAGCTTCAAAATTTACTTTACCGCCATCCAGCACCAGAAGCCAGTTTACACTCGGGTTCAGGCGAATAAGAAAAATACCCTTTTCGGGTAGTTTCCCTTTCACCTGAAATGAGCCGTCTGGCCCGGTAGTAAAGGTGGTTATGGTTTGCGGGGCGCGGTTAATGAAATATTGATCCAGGGAGAGAGTATTATTTTCTGCACCTTTAACTTTTCCGGTAATGATAAACTCCCCCTCTGCAACAGAGGCAGTACTGCCGCCTGAAACTTTTTTTCCATCAGCGGATCCGGCTGATGTACTGTTTTCTGATTGAGAAGTGTTTGCTGCACAAGCGCCCAAAAGAAAAATAATGAGCATTTTACCAAAATGTTTCATATTGCTTTTTTATTGATTAACGTTTTGGTCAGAATTTGATTTGTAAGTCTGGGATCCAGTTTGCCTCCTGAAGCCTTCATAATTTCTCCCATAAAAAAAGTTGTCAAACCCTTTTTACCATTATGAAACTGTTTCACCTTTTCAGGATAGGATTCTACTACCTGGGTAACATAACGTTGTATAGTTGCAACATCTGAATTCTGAAACAAGTTTAGTTTAACAACAATATTTCTGGGCTCTGCCGCCGGATTGGCAATCATTTCTTCAAAAACAGCAGAAACAGCCGCAGAGTGACTCACTTCCCCACGTGAAATCATATCAATAAGCGCGGCAAGCTGACGTGGTTTTATCGGAAATGACTCCATGGATACATTGTTTTGATTGAGCCAGGCCCTCACGGTACCCAGCATCCAGTTGGCTGCAACCTGCGCCTCTGAGGTGTATTTCATTATTTCCAAAAAGTAATCAGCCACCCGCTTATCTTCAGTCAATCCCATTACATCGGTTGTGCCGAGTGCATATTGCGCGTGTAACCGTTGTGCCAACTGGAAAGGAAGCTCAGGTAAACTATTCATGACTTGATTTTTCATTTCCATGGTTATTGGCACGGGGGGAAGATCGGGCTCCGGGAAATAACGATAATCCTCGGCTTCTTCCTTGCTGCGCAGCACAAAGGTAGAGCCTTTTTCAGCATGGTAACCCCGTGTATGTGATTGTACAGGTTTGCCTGATTCCAGCAATTGAATCTGCCGAAACACTTCTGACTGAATAGCTTTTTTCAGAAACCTAAGGGAGTTGAGGTTTTTTACCTCCACTTTGGTGCCCATGCCTTTGTCCTCCTTCCGTTTCACAGAAATATTGGCATCACACCGCATACTGCCCTCTTCCATATTACCATCGCAGACATCCAGGTAACGCACCAGTTTTCTTAGTTCATAGAGAAAATGCCAGGCTTCATCGGGATGATGCAAATCGGGTTCGGTGACAATTTCCAGCAATGGCGTTCCGGCACGGTTGAGGTCAATGAGGGAATAATTTTCATCCTGGTCGTGGATGCTTTTGCCGGCATCTTCTTCCAGGTGAATGCGGTTGAGCCTGATCTTTTTGGTATATGTTCCTGTATCTATCGGGATAAATCCGCCCGAACACACCGGAGCATGCAGCTGAGAAATCTGATAGCCCCTGGGCAGATCAGGATAGAAATAATGTTTTCTTTCAAAACGTACTTCGGAGGCAATATCACTCTGACAGGCCATTCCCAGGGCGATGGCTCTCAGGATAGCTTTCTCATTCAAAAAAGGAAGTGTACCCGGATGAGCTAGGGTAACGGCATCTACATTGGTATTCGGTGCACTGGCAAAATGATTAGGCGCGTTGCTAAAAAGCTTGCTATCGGTCAGAAGGCGTACATGCACTTCCAGTCCAATGGTAACCTCATATTTTTCGTGAATGCTTTCCATGTCATGCCATCAGGGTTCAGCTGTGTTTTCAGCCCGGGCCGCAATCCATTCTTCAGCTTTTTGCAGGGCCAGCGGTAAGCCCTCTGCATAATTTCCGCCTGCAGTAGCGTAAAATGGCTGCCCCCCGCCTCCACCGTGAATTTCCTTTGCGAGCTCCCTCACAATTGTTCCGGCATGAAGGTTCTTTTCCTTGACCAGTTGGTCATCAATCATGATAGTCAGCAACGGTTTACCGTTAACCCTTGCCCCCAGCACGAGAAAAAGGTTTTTCACTTCATTTTTAAGCTGAAAGGAAAGTTGTTTAATAGCATCGGCTGAATTCAGATTCACAATACCGCTGATGAAACTGATGCCGTTTATATGGCGAATGTTTTTCTTGAGATTTTGCTTTAGGCCTTCTGTAAGTGCGGCCCGCATTTTTTCTATTTCCTTTGTAAGCTGCTGATTCTGGCTAACCAGATGCTCTACTCCGGCCACAGGGTCAGGATTTTTCACCAGAGCTTCAATTTTTTTCAGCGCAGCCAGTTTCTTGTTGATAAACTCCAGAGCACGGGCACCTGTAAGAGCTTCAATACGTCTGATACCAGCAGCTACGGCACTTTCGGAAATGATTTTAAAAACACCAATTTGTCCCGTTGCTCTCACGTGTGTTCCTCCGCAAAGTTCAATGGACGAACCAAAGCGAATCACCCTTACGGTATCACCATATTTTTCGCCAAATAACGCTTTAGCTCCCATTTTGCGGGCATCCGCCAGAGGAACCTGACGTTTTTCATCCAGAGGGATATTCTGACGTATTTTTTCATTCACCAGACTTTCAATTTCCCGGAGCTGCTCATCAGTTACTTTGCCGAAGTGCGAAAAATCAAAACGCAGATAGTCCGGGTGCACAAGCGATCCCCGCTGTTCAGCATGACTGCCCAGAACAATTTGCAGCGCCTCATGCAACAGGTGTGTAGCTGAGTGATTCAGTACGGCAGCCTCCCGTCTGTGGCGATTTACGACAGCGAGAAATTCCCGTTCGGGTTGGCGGGGCAGGCGCCCGGCATAATGCAGAATAAGCTCATTTTCTCTTTTCGTATCCAGGATTTCCACCTTTTCATCTCCGGCTATGATGTAACCGGTATCCCCTACCTGCCCACCTCCTTCGGCATAGAACGGTGTGCGGTCAAAAACAAGCTGATAAAGCTCTTTATCGCCTATCTTAATCCTGCGGTATCGGGTTATGCGGACGGGCGCCTCCAAACAGTCATAACCTAAAAACTCCGTCTTGGGGGAATCTGTCAGAATGATCCAGTCCCCTGCCTCGCGGGCCGTGGCCTTTCTTGAACGTTCTTTCTGCTCATTGAGATGGCGCTGAAAATCTTCCAAATCCACAGAAAACTGATTTTCGCGCGCGATAAGACTCGTTAAATCAACGGGAAACCCATAGGTGTCAAACAGCTCAAAGGCAAGTGCTCCGGGGATTTGTCTTGTTTTTTTTTCTTTTTCAATGAATGCCATCAGCCGGGCAATGCCTTTTTCCAGCGTGCGCAAAAAATTTTCCTCTTCTTCTTTGATTACAGTGGTGATGAGGTGTTGCTGCGTTTTCAATTCGGGAAACTGCTCGCCCATCACCTCGGCCAACACCGGAAGGAGTTTATAAATGAAAGCTTGCTGCTGACCAAGGTAGTTGAATCCGTAGCGCACTGCTCTGCGCAGGATTCTGCGCACTACGTATCCGCTTCCTTCGCGGTCGGGGAGCTGACCATCGGCAATCGTAAATGCAACAGCACGTATATGATCAGCAATCACACGAAGGGCAACATCTGTTTTAGGGTCTGTGCCATACACATGGCCGGTGAGCTCCCCTGCTGTTTTTATAAGGGGCTGAAAAATATCTGTATCGTATGTAGATTTTTTGTTTTGCAAAACCATGCAGAGGCGTTCAAAACCCATTCCGGTGTCAATATGGCGAGCAGGAAGAGTTTCAAGGCTGCCATCAGCCTTTCGGTTAAATTGAATGAAAACCAGATTCCATATTTCAATAACCTGAGGGTGTCCCTGATTGACCAGAGATATTCCCGGCACTGCCTTTCTTTCCTGCGGGCTGCGGATATCCACATGGATTTCCGAGCATGGGCCACAGGGACCCGTATCCCCCATCTCCCAGAAATTATCTTTTTTTGAAAAGCGCAGTATGCGTGTCTTGTCCAGATAGTTCAGCCAATAGCTTTCGGCCTCTTCATCGGGGTTGAGGTTTTCCTCCGGACTACCCCCAAAAACAGTCACATACAATTGGTCAGGGTCAATACGATACACTTTTGTAAGCAACTCCCAGGCCCAAGCAATTGCCTCCCGCTTAAAATAATCTCCGAATGACCAGTTGCCCAACATTTCAAACATGGTATGGTGGTAGGTATCCAGGCCCACCTCTTCCAGATCGTTGTGTTTGCCGGAAACACGGAGACATTTCTGAGTATCGGCCACGCGCAGGGCTGGCGGCTGGCGATTACCCAGAAAAACATCCTTAAACTGGTTCATGCCGGCATTAGTAAACATAAGCGTAGGATCATCTTTGACCACGATGGGAGCTGAAGGAACAATGAGATGGCCCTGCTGTTTAAAATAGTTCAGGAATGTGTTTCTAATATCCCTTGAGGAAAACATACCGTTAAAATGTTAACAAGGCTGGTTTGTAATTGAAAAGTCTGTTCTTAAATTTGAATTTCACAAAATGAATTTCGCAAAAGCTGACATGCAAATTTAATTTTTAATGCCCAGCAAAAAGGCAAGATATTACTATAATTCCCATACCTTAAGATATGAGCCCGTAAAGGTTACTCTCAAACAACGGCTCATCAGGTGGTTTGGGCAAGGAGCTGCCACGCTTACTCTTGCCGGCATTGTTTTGCTCGTTGCCTATTACACCATTGATTCGCCTAAAGAAAAGCAGCTCAAACGGGAAATAGAACGCATGAAGTTTGAGTATGAGCTTATCAATCAGAAACTGAACAACTTTGAAAAAATCATGCAGGGCCTTCAGGACCGCGATGATAATATCTACAGGGTCATATTTGAAGCCGAACCTATTCCCACCAGTGTGCGTCAGGCAGGTACCGGGGGAAGCAACAAATATCAGGACCTTGAATTTTACGAAAATGCAGACCTGATGATTTCCACTCAAAGGCGCCTGGACAAGTTGAGCAAGCAGTTGTATATACAGTCTAAATCTTATGATGAGCTTCACCGGATGATTAAAGCCAAAACGGAAATGCTTGCCGCCATACCTGCCATCCAACCCATTGCCAATAAAGACCTTAAACGCATTGCCTCAGGCTTTGGCTATCGCATACACCCTATATATAAAACCACGCGCATGCATACCGGTTTGGATTTCACTGCTCCTATAGGAACCGAAATCTACTGCACCGGTGACGGAGTAATAGCAGAATTGAATGAAGGCAAAGGTTATGGCCGTCACGTCATAGTTGATCACGGCTTTGGCTATCAGACGGTCTATGCCCATATGAAAGACATCTTTGTAAAAAAAGGTCAGAAAGTCAGAAGAGGTGATGTGCTCGGAACAGTGGGTAATAGCGGGCTTTCCACGGCTCCACACCTGCACTATGAAGTTGTAAAGAACGGACGCAAGGTGGACCCTATAAATTATTTCTACAACGACCTGACTCCGGAGGAGTATGAACGGGTTGTTGAACTGGCATCCAGACATAATCAATCCTTTGATTAATAAAACATCTAATCAATTGGCGTATAAGGAATTTGAAGTAACCAAGCTGTATTATTCCATAGGTGAGGTTGCGGAGATGTTTAATGTATCTACTTCGCTCATTCGTTTCTGGGAAAGCGAGTTTGATATTCTGAAGCCTAAAAAGAACCGCAAGGGCAACCGTCTTTTTACGGAAGCAGATATCAAAAATTTGCGGCTTATCTATCATCTGGTCAAGGAGAGAGGTTTCACCCTGGAGGGGGCAAAGAAAAAACTCAGGGAGAACAAATCCGATGCAATCAATCAGCTTGAAATTATTGAGTCGCTGAAAAAAGTACGCTCTTTTCTGATTGAGTTGAAAGAAAACCTTTGATTACGATTTATCACATTCTGGCAACTTAAAACCACCATCCGCGATACGGAATATTGAGTCTGAGCCCCACTCCCCCATAAAACTGCACCTGATTTTCGGCCGGATTGTCGCTGCGGAGTTTGCGCATCACCAGATTAAAATCTACAAACAGCCGGTGCACCGGCTCATAAGTAAGCAAGAAATCAAACAGCGTGATATGGTGCTTCACGCCCTGAGCCACTGTATTATCGTATTCCTGATAATTCGGGCGGCCTTTGGCATCCACATAAGGCCTCAGAGGGTTTTCTCCGTAGTTGCTTGTTGCGCTACTCATTCCTTTTTGTGCATACATCACCAGGGCGCGAGCAGTAAAACGCCTGATAAATTGATAGCGTAAGAGAAACAACGTCTCCCAGAAGTTGGAACCCAGCGGATGTGCCAGCGGCTGATTGTAATGCGTATAGGTTGTTACCGAATCATGATGGCTGTAAGTATAGGGCCTTACCCAGTTAAACTCAAACTGAAAATCAAGATGACTGACCGTAAACATGTCAGCATATTTCAACCCGCCCTGCAATCCCACTTTATTACCCCACCATCCGTTGAATTTTCTTATCTGGCTGAGATTAAACTCATCCAGTAACACCTGTCCGTAGAGCTGGAGGGCGCGTACTATGTTTGCCTTAAAATCTAATCCAATGACAGAATTGTCTGAGCTTCCCAGCCCTTGCTCCACCGAGCGGTAAAAAATAACGGGATTCAGATATTGCAACTCCAGGGCATCATAAACCACAGATTCAAAGAAGCCAACATCCAGCCAGTGTACAATGTTGTAGTTGAGATGATGAAAAACAGCATACTTCTTAGGCAATGTACGATCAGGACCCCGGTCATAGGTGGCAATCATCTCGGTGTAGAGATTTGTATAAGTAATCCTCCAGACGGAAGTCTGCAGCTTCAGAAAGAAATAATTCGCGGCATAGTCAGACAGAAAAAGCGAGCGGATGCCATTTCCAAAAAAATGTTTACCATGACCCAAAGAAATGTCAATGTGCCGCAAGGCATTGAAAACAATATACCCCTGGGTGGTAAAGTAATCCACTCCCGTTGTGCGGAATTCTTTATAAAAAGCCTCACCCGGAACAGCCTCCTCCTGCAGAATGCGTTCTTTCACATAATCCATATTGCGCATCTGATTATCGGCTACATACACATAAAAGCCCAGCCGCTTCAGAATATATCCCCTCAGCTCTACACCACGGGTATTTACAAACTGTAACTCCTTTGCCTCCTTTTGACCACCCAACTGAAAATGCAGTACCGGATTCAGCTTCAGAATAAAGCTGCGGGTATTTACCGCCAGAAAACTGGAAGGCTC
This sequence comes from Chitinophagales bacterium, assembly GCA_026003335.1. NCBI lineage: Bacteria > Pseudomonadati > Bacteroidota > Chitinophagia > Chitinophagales > Chitinophagales bacterium. Next base: position 534,304 of record BPHB01000002.1, read on the forward strand.
AGGGTAGAAAATCCTCCAGAAAGGTCTTTTGCTTTTTATGACTGTGTCTTCCAGCCATTCGCTGGTTTCCAGATACAACCGGGAAAGATCTGACTCAAACCGAGCATTGCCTTGAATGTTGGCATTTCTGACAGCCTGCGCATAGGCAGCAGTCTTCTTTCTGCTGTAAGGTTTTACTGCAGTGGAAAAAACCGGCAATACTTTTCCGTACCTGATGTTCAGACGGTCAATTACCGTATATTCCTCCGAATTCAGGGGAATACCCACCCCCTGCGGCAGAGCCTGCCCCATAACCAGAACGAGCATCCACAATACAACCGGCTTTTTCACAAACAGCAGAATTACGTGAAGGCAGTTTAACGGAATTCCATTACAAGTTATCCCAAAAATAAAAATCTGCGCTTATCTGTGTCATCTGCGGGAGAAATTTCACGCTGATTCTTCTGACCTTTGCAGAATGGATTGCCACACCATCTTGCCCTGAGAGCATTTTTGAGTCAGGTCCTAATTAAAAACAGGTTGTGCAAATAAATAGAAACGTGATTCATCCGGCTTTGCGAACTTAGCTGGAAAAACACATGCCAAAAATAAAGAAAATAGGGGTGTTTACTTCTGGCGGAGATGCCCCGGGCATGAATGCCGCTATCCGCGCAGTAGTGCGCACAGCAAGATATTACAAATTAGAAGTTGCAGGTATTTTACGCGGATATGAAGGTATGATTGAAGGGGAATTTGTTCCCCTGAAAGCCCGTTCGGTAAGCAACATCATACAACGGGGCGGCACAATTCTGAAAGCTGGCCGCAGCAAACGTTTTCTTGAAAAGAAATGGCGCAGGCAGGCCTATGAAAATCTTAAAAAAGAAAATATTGAAGGGGTGGTAGCCATTGGTGGTGACGGCACCTTTAAGGGAGCGCTGGTTTTTTCCAATGAGTTCAACATCCCCTTCATCGGCATGCCGGGCACCATTGATAATGATCTCTATGGCACAGACTTTACCATAGGCTATGACACCGCCATCAATACGGCCGTGGACGCTATTGATAAAATCCGCGATACGGCTGACTCGCATGACCGATGCTTCTTTGTGGAAGTGATGGGACGCGATGCCGGATTTATCGCATTGCGCAGTGGAATTGCCAGCGGAGCCGAAGCCATTCTTATTCCTGAAAGGAAAACAAAAATCAGCGAACTCATTACACTGCTGAAAAACGGCAAGCAGCGTGGCAAAACCTCCAACATTGTGGTAGTTGCTGAAGGTGATGATGCAGGACACGCTTTTAACATTGCTGACCTTGTAAAACAAAAACTCAAAGACTTTGATATCCGGGTAGTCGTGCTGGGGCATCTGCAGCGGGGTGGAAGCCCCACGTGCATGGATCGTATTCTGGCCAGCAGACTTGGCGTTGCAGCCGTGGAAGCCCTCATGGACGGAAAGAAGAACATCATGGTAGGCGTGCAGGGCGGTAAAATTGCTTATGTGCCTTTTGAAAAAGCCACCAAACACCACCAGGAAGTAGATCCCTACTTGCTGCGCATTGCCAACCTGCTTTCTCACCCGGCCAGTAAATAACTTATCTATTCACCTATGCCGCGTTACCTAATTAAAGATGCACTGATTGTCAATGAAGGGAAAACCTTCCGGGGCGATGTGCTCATAAAAGAAGATACCATAGAGAAAATCGGAGAAGGCATCAACCCTGTCGGGGCATTTCAGGAGGTGCGTGCTGCAGGCTTATTGCTTTTTCCCGGTGTCATTGATGATCAGGTGCATTTCCGTGAACCCGGGCTTACCCATAAAGGCGAGATATACACGGAAGCGCGGGCTGCTGTTGCCGGAGGTATCACCTCTTACATGGAGATGCCCAATACCGTTCCCCCGGCTGTTACGCAGCAGCTGCTGGAAGAAAAATATCAGCGTGCCGCAGGCGTATCACTTGCGAATTACTCTTTTTATATGGGCACATCCAATGACAACTATGATGAAGTCATGAAAACAGATCTAAAAAAGGTGTGCGGCCTGAAAATATTCATGGGTTCTTCTACCGGCAACATGCTTGTGGATGATGAAGCTGTTTTGGAAAAAATTTTTGCAAACTTTCCGGGGTTGATTGCCACCCACTGCGAAGATGAGCCGACCATTAAAAAAAATGCAGAAGCCTTTCGCCTTAAATACGGGGAAGATATGCCCATGCAATATCATCCTGCCCTTCGCAGTGCTGAGGCCTGCTATCTGTCCTCTGCAAAAGCCATCGCCCTTGCAAAACAACACGCTACCCGTCTGCATGTTCTCCATATCTCTACTGCCCGCGAGGTGGAATTATTTGACAACGGCATTCACTTGGCTAAAAAAAGGATTACCGCAGAGGCATGTATTCATCATCTCTGGTTCAATGAAAGCGACTACGCACGAAAAGGCAAGTTTATCAAATGGAACCCGGCCATTAAATCTGCTGCTGATCAGGAAGCTGTTTTTCAGGGCGTCATAAACGGCCGCATTGATGTGGTAGCCACCGATCATGCCCCCCACACCATTGAAGAAAAACAACGTCCATACTTTCAGGCTCCCTCCGGAGGTCCGCTGGTGCAACACAGCCTGGTGGCCATGCTGGAATTTTATCACCAGAAAAAAATAACTCTGGAGCAGATAGCCGAGAAGATGTGTCATAACCCGGCCATTCTATTTCGTATACACAGGCGGGGATTCATTCGCGAGGGGTACTATGCAGATCTGGTGCTGGTGGACCCTCATGACCCCTGGGAAGTAAACAGGGAAAATATCCTGTATAAATGCCGATGGTCTCCTTTTGAAGGGCAAATTTTTCGCTCCCGCGTTACGCACACCTTTGTGAATGGCCATCTGGCGTATACACGGGGCCGCCTGGATGAAACCCGTAAGGGTATGAGACTGGCATTTATGCCTGAATGATGTTCCTCCCACCTATAAGTCAAGCATGCCTTCAGGCAACTGCAGGGTTATCGTTTTTTCTTCCTTGTCTATCAAAACAATGGTATGCGTATTCAGGGGCAGCAATACTTCTTTTCCAAAATAAATAACGCGAGCCAGGTATTGATGGGGCAACTCATAAATATCCTCAATGATTCCAATGGGCTGACGGGCCGTTGTAAAGGCCATAAACCCGATAAGCACGTTATATTCTGTTATTACAGAGGTGTCAAAGCATTCGTCCAGCTGTTTGAGGGGAACAAATATCCGCATACCGACCAGCCTGCGGGCTTCATCCCGGGTATGGCAATCCTCAAAATGTAGGATATAATCTCCCTTGCCGGTAGGTTCCAGGCTTTTTAAAAAATACGGGATAGGTTTGTCATCCTTTCCCAGAAAGAGCACCTCCAAAGAGGAAGTTTCTGAAAGGATTAACGGGAAAAAGAGAGATACTTTTAATCGGCCTTCTATGCCGTGGGCTTTTTTTATGATTCCTACTTCGGCAAATCTGTGCTGTGTCATTGCAGTCTGCCGTCAGGCTACGGTTCTTTATGCCCCTGGAGACTGTGCTTCCCCCGAAGACCGGGGAGCTTCAGACTGTGTATTATCGGCTGCAGGCTTTTCTTCCTGCGGAGTAGATTCCGGGCTGGTCTGCTGAACCGATGACTCCTGGGCAGCAGGAGCCTCAGTTGTTTCCGCAGCCTGCGGTGCTTCCGGTTCGGAGACCGGCTTGCGGGCAGCCAGCATCGCTTCTTTTTTCTTTGTTTCTGCTTCTATGAGCACTGCCCGTGTGCGCTTTTCTTTATTCAGTTGTTCTTCACGCTTGCGCCTGACCTGCTCATTGTGGCGCTCAAGGAACTCCTGATACTTCGCATCGGCCTGTTCCTGTGTAAGCACTCCCTTGGCTACCCCGCGTAGAAGATGTTTTCTGTAGAGAACACCTTTATAGGAAAGAATAGCGCGGGCCGTATGCGTGGGCTGAGCACCTTTGTTGAGCCACTCCAGTGCCCGTTCACTATTCAGGGTAATGCTGGCCGGAATAGTGGTGGGGTCGTAAGTACCCAGTCGTTCAATGAAGCGGCCATCACGGGGCGAGCGGGAGTCGGCTACCACAATGGTAAACCACGGGGCCTTCTTTTTGCCGTGGCGTTGTAGTCTGATTCTAACTGCCATAAGGGGTTTTTATCTTTTTAAGGTGTGCAAAGGTAGGATTTATTCTTCTGAAATGAAAAGAAATACAGCCTTTTAAAAACAGAAACGGGAACCACCTCCTACGAAGTGATTCCCGTTTCAGCTATAGGAGGACCGTAGTCCTCTTATAGCACCAAGTTCCTAAGCTTCACCTTCCTCCTGCCTTCCTCTCGTAAAACAGGATTCCGGCTCAAGTCTCGCTTTATCCGTTTTCAGGTTTACCTTGCGGTAAGAGCCTGAAACGTGTGGCTTTGGGTCCGCTTTCGCGGAATTTAGTCGTTTCACCAGGAGTGAAACTACCCCGGCCACTGTCGGTGAAGGGCTTTCTGCCCGCCCGAAGGCTGTGGCACCAAACTGTACCGCATATCCGAAGATAGCGATCAGCTCAGAGGGACCTTGTATTGCTGACCTCGGTACAGCCTTATAAAGAACTCCTTCACACCGACCTTTTTCGCGAAACCAAGCCTTGAAGCATTGACTCAGTCCGTAGAGTGAGTAACCCTTCTCGGCTTGCCTTTTCCCTCACTTGGATAACCCAAAGGTAGCATGCCTGAACCCCTGATGTCAAGTTTTAAAGGTGATTTTTATGAACAATTTTTACACGTAAATTCCTACGAAATCCACCGGGTGTAAACCAATTATACACAAAAGAAAGCCTGGTTTTTAACTTCTCACAAAACATCACCCTTTGTGCACATTGAATATGCACTTTTGTGGGAAAACAACACCTCTTATAGTTTCCTCTTACACTCCTGAGGTATGTGTAAGCTTACCTTAAACGGCAACGGTTAGGACCAGAAATTTTCAGCCCTTGCCATGCCTCCGATAAGGAAAGCAGGAGGGAAGCGCAAGTGTGTTTCTTTTCTTAATGGTTGCTTCATAGGCATTGACCTTTCCGGCAAAATCATGCGTGTTTGCCTTGCTACACGCCTGCTTGCCTCTACCGTTAAATTCTCTGACTTGTTCAGGGGTTTTCAAAGCAGGCATTGATCCAGTTCATCTTCACAAACGGTATTCATAACTCCCATAATCTTGAGGTAAGCTTACATCTGCTCCCCACTAAACGATTACATACCTGTAGCTTTTATTCTGCATACACTACGCCTCTTTTAATACTTGAATGAGATGAAAACACTTTCTAAGCACTACTTGGCAAACTGCCTTGTTTATTGCATGCAATATATCCTACAACAAAAGACTGTGACCTATTACCATAGGAGCAGAAGGGAATATCTGCATTCAACCTCCCCTTTTTAATAATGCCAGATCACGAACACAAAAAGGACCTACCGTTTTGTTGTCTACCGTATTTTTTTTTAATTAGTCATGGCGACTAAGGGCGATGGCATGACAGGAATACGGGGTATAAACACTTCCCCGAACATACCATGCCATGAAGTTGCTAACCCCAGAACATCTGATTTTTTAAACAAAAAATATGTAGCTATGCTCTCCACCTGCATACGACAAAAAGATTCAGTATTTTATTTTGTTGCTTATCCGGCAGAGGACCTGCTCCGGAAGGTACATTTCATCAGCCGTTATTACGCGGATCACGATATCCTGAACCAACAAAAAGAAGTCCCTGCAGATGATGTAGCTGCCTTTATAAAACAAATAGAAAAATCTGATTCCGCCTTTCAACGTGCGGTAAGCAAAAGGAAAGTGGAAGCCATTAAAAATTTTTATGAAACTGCTATTTCTCAACCCCCCATTCCAGGCACCGTGCTGCTTTTCACGTCCGAAACCTTAAACTTTACCCCGCTGGGTAATACTCCTACGATGGGCAACCTGGAGGAGCCACAAAGCAAATACCTCATTATTGACGGACAGCATCGCCTTGCCGCTCTTCATTTCTATCTAAAAACGCATCCGGAAGATTGCAACAATCTGCATGTGCCCTGCATCATATTTGATGGTCGCAGTGATGACTTCGCCACCGAAATGTTTGTCATTATTAACTCAACGCCCACCCGTATTAATAAAAGCCACCTGATTGACCTTTATGAAAAAATTTCCTGGACTTCCCCCGATAAAAAGACCGCAGCCCGGGTTACCAATATGCTATACAGTAATGACGATAGTCCCTTACGCTACCGCATCAACCGATTGGGCGGTCGCAGTCAGCAAAAAAAATGGATACTCCAGGCTGAGCTTTTTAATGAAGTCCATAAATGGATAGCAAATCAAACTGAAATTAGCCATGGGCAACAAGTTTCCCCATTAGCTCATTATTATTATGAATCATTACGTGATTTTTTTAAAGCCTGTAAAATCGTATGGGAAGAAACCTGGAATAATGATAACTATATGGTCTGTACCGGGGTAACACTAAAAGCTATGATCCGGGTTTTCGCCAAGCTAAATGATAAAATTGACGAAACCGTACCGGGTGAACGTATCCGCCAATGGACTGAACTCATTGGTGGATGGAGAACCCTAAAACCGGAATTTAAAAGAGATGGATTTTACGAACGATTTGCCGCCAAAGGGCAGGTAGAACGGGTAAAAACCATTCAAAAATTTCTGATGAATAACATAAATAAATAAAAAAGCCCCGTTAAGTACGAGGCAAACTTGTTGAGGCAAATCCTCACTACGGAATAATCCTTATTGTGATTTGCTTCAGAAACCAAAGCTATAAATTTTTAAAAACTCTTCCAAATGGAAACAAAGAAAATACTTGGACTTGACATTGGCACCAACTCAATTGGAGCAGCCCTCATCGAAATGCCCAAGACAATTGACGACTATGGTAAAGAAGGCAAAATCTTATGGCTTGGAAGTCGCATTATAATTTTTGACACCGAGTATACTAAGGCATACGAAGTTGGTCAAAACGGAAGTCCTCAGGTAAAAACACCTGCAGCAAATAGAAGGATGAAGCGCGGTTCGCGCAGGCTGAAACATCGTTATAAACTTCGTAGAAGCAGATTAACAACTGTAATGAAGTTAATTGGTTGGTTAGACGAGACCTACCCTTTGGACAACCCGAGAAGAATTAAGGAAATAACAAAGGAAAATGGAGGAATTTTTTATTTCAGAATGAGTGATTTCCTGCCTTTCAGTGATGAAACCCTCAGAGAATCTTACAAGGAATTAGGCTACTCTGATGAAGAAATTGAAAAGGTTATTGAAGAAATGGATTACCGTAAAAATCACAACGGTAAAAGAAAATATTACGATTTGAACTTGGTTAGCGAAGATTGGATCATCTATTACCTACGCAAAAAAGCCTTAGTAAAAAAAGTAACAACTCACGAGATAGCCCGAATATTGTTCATGCTCAATCAGCGCAGAGGATTTAAAAGCAGCAGAAAAGATTTAAAAGATAATGAATTGCTTAGCTACAATGAATTTTCTGAACTTAAATCAAAAATCGACAGAGGCGAACTTGAAGATTACAAAAATAGTACTGGGCCCGAAAAAAAGACGCGATTTGTTTCATTAACCAAAATAACAAAAATTCAGCAAAAGAATGATGAACGCGATAAAACCGGAAAGCTAACTTTTATCATTGAAACAGAAGATCCCAGAGTTCAAGCATGGGAAGTAAAAAGAAAAGAAAAGCCTGAATGGGAAGGTAAGGAAGTAAAACTTTTGGTAGAACAGAAGATAAACAGGAAAGGAGAGATAAAACAAGACAGTGACCCCAAACTTCCTAGGGAAGATGATTGGAATCTTTTAATGACAGCTCTAGATAACCAGATTGATGAATCAGGAAAGTTCGTTGGAGAGTTTTTTTGGGACAAATTGGTAGAGCATGTAAGAAAAAACGAAGTTTATAAGATAAGGCAAAATGTTGTGCGTAGAGAAAAATATCAAAAGGAACTTGAGGCTATTTGGAAAAAGCAGCTTGAATTAAGAAAAGAGGAAGGAAACACAGAAGAGCTCTTAAATACCAATAAATTAAAACTAATAGCCGAAGCACTTTATAAAAGTAACCCGGCAAAACAAAAAGAATTAATTGATAAAGGACTATATCACATCCTTGCAAATGATATTATTTATTACCAACGAGAGCTTAAATCACAGAAAGGCTCCATTTCTGAATGTCGGTATGAAAAAAGAATTGGCCGAGAACAAAACGAATATGGCGAATGGGAAAAAACGGGTGTATATGGTTTGAAATGCACCCCTAAGTCAAGTCCTCTTTTCCAAGAGTTCCGTATCTGGCAAGATATTCACAACATTCGCATTCTTCAACGGGAACGATTGGTGGACGGAATGTTACAAACAGATGTGGACGTCACAAAACAGTATCTTGACGATAATAAAAAAGCAGAACTATTTGATTTATTTGATAGTCAAGATGAGGTTACGGAAAAGAGCATTTTTGATACAATAAATAAGCTTACTCCGGGAGCTAATCTGGACGAAAATCAATATCGTATTAATCTATTCTACAATCGTGAAAAACTCAAGGGTAATGAAACAAAAGAAGAATTCCGAAAAATATTCCGAAAATTTAATTGGACGGAAGAAGGAAATAAAATTTTAAACGACAAGGAACGCTTTTTTACCCTTTGGCATATTCTTTATTCCATTTCATCTTCTGATCTTGAAAAATCAAAAAAAGGAATTCAAACAGCACTTAAAAAGCATTTCAGCGAAATGCCTTCTGAAATAATTGCTGAACTTTCATTGATGAAAGAATTTAAAAAAGAATATGCTGCCTATTCTGCTATGGCCTTAAAGAAACTGCTGGCCCTGATGCGCTGCGGTAAATATTGGAGCTGGGACGTTATCGAAAAAACCGAGATTAAATCACCCGATTCACCCATCGATAATCCAAAAAAAATCAAACTTTCCGAACGCATTGACGGAATTATTCAAAACGGATGGGAACGCGACATAAAAGTAGATAAACGTACCGGTGAACTTATTGAAAAACGTCTGCTTAAAAGCCGGGAACAGTTTTCCGGCTTACCCGTGTGGATGGCCGGATATGTTGTTTACGGACGACACAGCGAACGAGAAACTACCGATAAATACACTCCCGAACAAATCCGAAATCTGAATGTGTTAGAACTGGTTAAACCCAACAGTTTGCGCAATCCGATTGTGGAGCAGGTGGTAAGGGAGGCTATTCTCATTACCAAAGATATTTGCAACACTTTCGGTCAGCCCGATGAAATCCATATTGAACTTGCCAGAGAACTCAAGAAAAATACTGAAGAAAGGCAGAAAATTGCTGAGGCAAATCAAAAAAATCTGGAAGAGAAACTGCGGGCAAAAAAAATACTAAGCGAATTGCTTAATGAAAGTTTTGAACATTATGATGAAAATGGTGAATTAATTAAAGAGTCTTTCACGGTTAAACCTAACCCTGATAATCCTTTGGATATCGAAAAATTTAGGCTTTATAAAAGTTGTGGTCAATTTTCTTTTGATAACAAAGAGAATAAAAACGAAGATCAGATTAAGATAGACGGGTTGTTTCGCGATGGGAAAAAAGAGCGTATTCCGACCAATACAGAAATCAAAAAATACATCCTTTGGTTAAGTCAGAAATGCTGTTCACCGTACACGGGAAAAATCATACCTTTAAGTAAACTCTTTGATGAAACATACTACGAAAAAGAACATATCATTCCACAGGCAAGAATGAAAAACGATGCCTTAGATAATCTTGTAATTGCTGAATCAGGAGTAAACAAAGCCAAAGGAAACAGACTTGCCAGTCAGTTCATTAAGGAAAGCAATGGAAAATGCACTTATGGTAGTACTACATATACCCTCTTTACATACCAAGAGTATGTAGCGCATTGTAAAAAAACATTCAAAGGGCGCAAGTTAAAAAATCTATTAGCTACAGAGGTACCTGACGATTTTATAGAGCGCCAAATCAACGACACCCGGTACATCGGAAAAAAACTGGGTGAATTATTAAACCCATTTGCAAAAAACAAAGATGGCTTGCTGTTTACTATTGGTAGCATTACTTCTGAGCTTAAATCACAGTGGGGTCTAAATAAAGTGTGGAAGCAACTGCTTTTACCCAGGTTTAAAAGACTTGAGCTGCTTAACGGTAAAACTTATGTTCATCAAAACCAGCACGACCCAAACGATATTGATTTCAATGTTCCGGAAATACCTGACTTTGACAGCAAACGGATTGACCACAGACACCATGCACTCGATGCAATTATTATTGCAGCCACTACCAGAGAGCATATTCGCTATCTAAATACGTTACATGCCGCTGACAGCAACGAGGAATGGAAGCAATTCCAGCGAACACTCTGTAAAAAGAAAATACGTGACTTTTTGCCACCCTGGGAAACCTTTGCTCGTGACGTTAAAGAAAAACTCAGCGAAGTAATAGTAACTTTCAAATCTAATAACCAGATAGTTACCAGACCATTTAATCGCTACACCAAATGGATTAGAAACCAAGATGGTACCTTGGAAAAAAAATCTGTATTACAAAAACCTAACAAAAATTGGCTTGCTGTACGAAAATCTCTGTTCAAAGAACCGCAGGGAATTATATGGATTAAAGAAAAGCGAGAGGTTAAGGTAAAAGACGCATTCAAGATCCAAATTGAACGTATGCAAGTGGAATATGATAGGGAAAAAAGGAAAACGGCATCCTATATCTACGACCAAATTGCTCGTCCCCTGATAAAAGACATTATTGAAAAAACAATGGTAGTAAATGGCATCCCGCTCTCCAACACAACTGAATTATTAAAGGCTATCGAAAAAGGATATCTTAACAAAAATAAACAAGGTAAAAATTACCTCATTGGCGGACATTTATATGAAAAAATTACCATTGTTGAATTTATTCCTTATAAAGCAAAACGGGTTAAACTGGATAAATCATTTGATGACAAGAAAATCGCCAAAATTCCTTATGCTGATAAATCAAGAATTCCCTTATTGCTGAAGGAACATTTGAGGGAGAGCGGCTCAAAAGAAGAGGCCTTTTCACTGGAAGGCCTTGAAAAGCTTGCCAAAAAAAACCAAAACAAGCCCATCCAGACAGTCACAATTATGGACGGTCATTTAAAAGAAGAACACCGAGACAACTTGTTTGGTAATAAATACTTGGAAACAGATGCCGGAGCTATTGCCTACTTTGTAATTTACGAAAACATTAAAACCAAAGAACGAAACGATATGTTTTCATTGCCTGCCCATAAAGTAGTGGAACGAATCAAACAGGGACTACCGGTTGCTGATGCCAGAGAAGGATATAAAACCATTCTGTTACAACCCAATGATCTCGTCTATGTTCCTACCGATGAAGAATGGGAAAAGCTTAAACGAGATGAAGAAAATGCAATAGATTGGGGCAACAGAAAAGCAATTACTCAAAGGATTTACAAAGTGGTGAAAAGTACTGGCAAACAATGCTTTTTTATACCTTCCTATATTGCCAAATTGATTCTCCCCTATAAAAGTTACGATGACGATAAAAAATTTGGAGAATTAGAAAGTCAGAACTGCTCTGAAAATGACTTTGAAGGTAAAAATCAAATTAAACAACGCTGCCTAAAAATCCGTGTTGATCGTCTTGGTAATATCCGGCACGTCCAATGATCAAACGCACCCTCTACTTTGGCAATCCTGCCTACCTCAGCACCCGCCTGGAGCAGCTGGTGGTCCGGCTGCCGGAAGCGGAAAAAAACCCCTCCCTTCCTGACCAATTTAAAAAAGAAGCACAGGCCACCCTACCCATTGAAGATATCGGGGTGATTATACTCGACCACCCGCAAATCATCCTGTCGCAGGCCCTGCTCAGCAAACTGCTGGAAAATAATGTGGCCGTTATTTCCTGCAACTCCACCCACCATCCTTCCGGTTTAATGCTTAACCTGTCAGGGCACACGCTCCAATCCGAAAGATTTAAAAAACAAATTGAAGCCACCCAGCCACTCCGCAAGCAGTTGTGGCAGGCCACCGTAAAAGCCAAAATCCGGAACCAGGCCCTGTTGTTGAAGCGATATAACCTGCCGGCCGACAACCTTTTGTACTGGGCCCGGCAGGTAACCTCAGGCGATGAGGGGAACCTTGAAGCCAGAGCCGCCACCTACTATTGGAAAACCCTGTTCCCGGAAATACCCGGGTTTGTGCGTCAGCGCGAAGGCCCACCCCCTAACCACCTGCTCAACTACACCTACGCCATACTGCGCGCCATAGTGGCCCGCAGCCTGGTGGGTTCCGGCCTTTTGCCCACCCTGGGCATCCACCACCACAACCGGTACAACCACTACTGCCTGGCCGATGACATAATGGAACCCTACCGCCCCTTTGCCGATGCTCTGGTAAAAGAACTGGTACTGCAGGGAAAAGCTGCAACTCACCTTACCCCCGAAGTAAAAAAACAGTTGATGGGTATAGCCCAAACCGATGTGCTGTTTGAAGATGAACGCAGCCCGCTGATGGTAGGTGTACAGCGCACCACTGCATCGCTGGCCCGGTGTTTTGAGGGAACATCCAAGAAACTGCAATACCCGCAACTGCCGTAATAAAAGGCTTCCATGCGCCTAAACGAATACCGCATTATGTGGATTATGGTTTTATTTGACCTCCCCACCGAAACGAAGAAGGACAGAAAGAACTATGCTGAATTCCGGAAAAAAATGCTGAAAGACGGGTTCAGCATGTTTCAGTTCAGCGCCTACCTGCGCCCTTGCCCCAGTGCCGAAAATGCTGAAGTGCACATTCAACGCATAAAGAAAAACCTGCCCCCTAAAGGGCACGTGGGTATTTTGAAAATTACCGATAAACAGTTCGGAAATATGCTGATCTTTTACGGCAAAGAAGAAAAACCAAAGCCTCCCTTTCCGCAGCAGCTTGAGCTGTTCTGAGAACGGGAGGCTTTTTTCCGACCGAATGGTCAGTTTTCTCCTGCGAACGACCGTTTTTCATGCTCCGATTTTTCGGATACAATACTGATAATGAACGAAAAGTATCCTAATGAGATGTCAAAGATCGTTCACTGAAAGCAAATCACAACATGCAAAGGCTCTAAAGTATTATATGATGTCAAAGATCGTTCACTGAAAGCAAATCACAACTAATATATGCAGTATACATGTCTTAAGATGTCAAAGATCGTTCACTGAAAGCAAATCACAACCGCCATTATAGAATCTGATATACCCATATGGATGTCAAAGATCGTTCACTGAAAGCAAATCACAACCCCTTATTAAGCAATTGATTTCGGAAGACAGATGTCAAAGATCGTTCACTGAAAGCAAATCACAACGTACAATCTTTCTTTATTATATCTGTTAAGATGTCAAAGATCGTTCACTGAAAGCAAATCACAACCCACTCGATGAGGGGGGTGACTATCTACTCTGATGTCAAAGATCGTTCACTGAAAGCAAATCACAACAATCATTGGAACTTTGAAAGCCGCGGCCGGGATGTCAAAGATCGTTCACTGAAAGCAAATCACAACAAACAGATATAAACGAAGGCGATAATTATGGATGTCAAAGATCGTTCACTGAAAGCAAATCACAACATAGTCATGCAGCTTTGCTTTGTACAGCGATGTCAAAGATCGTTCACTGAAAGCAAATCACAACATGAGGACAGCGTGGTGGTATTTACGATAAGATGTCAAAGATCGTTCACTGAAAGCAAATCACAACAGATGATGTAAGCTCTCCCCCAGCCGTTTAAGATGTCAAAGATCGTTCACTGAAAGCAAATCACAACTGAGTTTAGTATTTGTTATTTTTAATCATGATGTCAAAGATCGTTCACTGAAAGCAAATCACAACTTTAAGAGCGATTTATACTTGTGACTTATCTGATGTCAAAGATCGTTCACTGAAAGCAAATCACAACAGAAATTGCAAAAGCATATTTAAACGACAGATGTCAAAGATCGTTCACTGAAAGCAAATCACAACAGATGGACTTGAAATTGAGTGAATTTAAGATGTCAAAGATCGTTCACTGAAAGCAAATCACAACTCCCACCTCCGGCAGTTGCGCATGACCCGCCGATGTCAAAGATCGTTCACTGAAAGCAAATCACAACCCCCCTCTGCAGTTTGCGGTCTGCACAGGGATGTCAAAGATCGTTCACTGAAAGCAAATCACAACCCTTTAGGACATTAATACCTTTCCATGTAGGATGTCAAAGATCGTTCACTGAAAGCAAATCACAACCCAGGCAACGCCTGGCAATCATACGCATCCGGATGTCAAAGATCGTTCACTGAAAGCAAATCACAACGCAGCTCCAGAAGTTCACCGCAGCTCTGAGATGTCAAAGATCGTTCACTGAAAGCAAATCACAACTTGTGCAGTTCGTAGCCCTCAGTGGTTCCAGATGTCAAAGATCGTTCACTGAAAGCAAATCACAACTACAGCCGGAAAGGTGCTTCGGGTAGGGATGTCAAAGATCGTTCACTGAAAGCAAATCACAACTGATGGTGATGCTGTAGAAATAACATGATGTCAAAGATCGTTCACTGAAAGCAAATCACAACAAAAGGGAATAAGCAATTAAAATGAGATGTCAAAGATCGTTCACTGAAAGCAAATCACAACTTATTTTAATCATTCCATAAGTCTTGTTTGGATGTCAAAGATCGTTCACTGAAAGCAAATCACAACATATTATTTCAAATATAGTTTTAATATATGATGTCAAAGATCGTTCACTGAAAGCAAATCACAACTAATGGCAAGGAATAATATAAAGGAGAGGATGTCAAAGATCGTTCACTGAAAGCAAATCACAACGAAATTAAGGACGCAATAATGAAGCTATAGATGTCAAAGATCGTTCACTGAAAGCAAATCACAACGCTACTGCATCAATAGCTTCACTCGTTGTAGATGTCAAAGATCGTTCACTGAAAGCAAATCACAACAACACTTGCAATAGTGCATTAAGTGTTGCGATGTCAAAGATCGTTCACTGAAAGCAAATCACAACAAGATCTAAGCATATTGAAGTTGTTCAATAGATGTCAAAGATCGTTCACTGAAAGCAAATCACAACGAACTGCACTATGGAGTCACTTGGGATCGATGTCAAAGATCGTTCACTGAAAGCAAATCACAACTAAGACAGATATGCATGCACTTAGACTGGATGTCAAAGATCGTTCACTGAAAGCAAATCACAACTGATATATGCCATAATCGCACTCTTAGATGTCAAAGATCGTTCACTGAAAGCAAATCACAACAGCATATATGGTAATTAATACATTAAGATGTCAAAGATCGTTCACTGAAAGCAAATCACAACTTAAAGCCAATAGATGGTTTGCTATGCAGATGTCAAAGATCGTTCACTGAAAGCAAATCACAACGATGTCAAGATAAGATATAGAATTTCTGGATGTCAAAGATCGTTCACTGAAAGCAAATCACAACAGGCAGAATATTACGCCGATACGCCAGGATGTCAAAGATCGTTCACTGAAAGCAAATCACAACCAACCTGTATGTAAGATACCTTGGCAAGGATGTCAAAGATCGTTCACTGAAAGCAAATCACAACATAATCAATGGGGCATAATCCTAGCGAGATGTCAAAGATCGTTCACTGAAAGCAAATCACAACTAAGCAAACCGGATGATACTGTCCTCAGATGTCAAAGATCGTTCACTGAAAGCAAATCACAACAGACATTGTACAAATTCGCTCATCTATTAGATGTCAAAGATCGTTCACTGAAAGCAAATCACAACTCATCTGGCACTTCAATCCTAATAGTAGGATGTCAAAGATCGTTCACTGAAAGCAAATCACAACCATGGTATATGCTATTCATAATGAGTTGATGTCAAAGATCGTTCACTGAAAGCAAATCACAACTAATGTGCTATCGGAGTGTGCCATACGTTTAGATGTCAAAGATCGTTCACTGAAAGCAAATCACAACTACGATCTTAGTGGCATTGGAATATGCGATGTCAAAGATCGTTCACTGAAAGCAAATCACAACGTGCAGCTGAGCACTAGCCCCCGCTATGCGATGTCAAAGATCGTTCACTGAAAGCAAATCACAACAGATAATGAAGCAAGGAAAAGGATAAGAAGGATGTCAAAGATCGTTCACTGAAAGCAAATCACAACTTAAGAAACGGAGCATGCAAAATAAACTGTGTCAATGGGAGCTGATGTAATCACCCTAAAAAACAGTTTATTATGGAAACCATCCATCGCGAGGAACTGAAAAAAGAAAGCTCTCTAACAATTCAGAACCGGCAAATCCTTGTCTGGAAACACGGAGCATTTTCCCAATGCTTAATAGAAACCCCGCGCCACCGCAACAACACTTTTGAGCCGCAGATCATCCGGAAGCGGTACACTCTTGTTGCTGATATTCTGGAAGATACGATCATCGGCCCCTACGGGTGTCCCCTGAGATTCCGAAACATTTTCAACCGTACTTTGGGGGATTTCCGACCATCAAATTAAGCATTTTTACTTCTGACCCGACCCTGCTGAAATTGGTGTACTTGGCTACCCGAAAATCTCCAAAAGAAACGACCCCTCCGCTGCGGAACTGAAAGCAAACGTTAGCCCAACTGACTATTTATTTTGAAGATCGTTTGAAGCTGAAAATGCCCTATCCCACTCCCCGCTTCTCCTTATTTTTTGAGCTTAAAAGAAAATGCCCTACCTTGAGCCCCTACCATTACTATTATTTGTTTACATTATTTCAAGCACCAGCCATGCAAACCGCGCAAACCTCACGGACACTTAAACTTCTTGGAATGCTATTATTCTTTTTCGGTTTATTAACCGGCTTTGCTGTTATGGCTTTTATCAATCCAAGGCAAGGACTATCTGCCCATCTGGAGGGTGTGATGAACGGAATTTTTCTGGTTGCCACTGGCATAATCTGGCAGGAATTAAAACTAACCCCGCGTTTGGCCAAATTGCTTTTCGGCCTGGTGCTGTTTGGCACTTTTGCCAACTGGATATTTACTCTGCTGGGTGCTGTCTGGGGCACTTCCCGCATGACTCCTATTGCTGGTGCAGGCTACCATGGCACGGGGCTGCAAGAGGCTTTGGTCGCTACTGGCCTCCTTTCGGTTGGTGTGACGATGACGCTTTCTTTATGCATATTAATTTACGGGCTAAGGGGAAAATGCATGCCTCTTAACTGAGCTGCTCATTCCTTCTTTAAAAAGGCTGCGGCCTCGCACTCTCTTTTTTAGTAGGTTTGCCTTTTGCTTCCCATGTCTCTTTCTAAAAAGATGCACCGGATTACGTTCCTGCTCATCCTTACGGTGGGCATGCTTATGCTGGCAACCGGCAATGCCGCCCAGCCGATAGTGAGATGGCTATCTTTCAGCGAAGCCGAAGAACTGGCCAGAAAAGAACCCCGGAAATTTTTCGTGGACATGTACACCAACTGGTGTGGCTGGTGCAAAAAAATGGATGCCACAACTTTTTCGGATTCCATTATAGCCAACTATCTGAACAAAAAATATTATCCGGTAAAGTTCAATGCAGAGCAACGTGACACTATTTTCTTTGCCGGAAAGTCTTATACATTTATTGCTACGGGAAACCGGGGATTTCACGAACTGGCAGTGGAATGGGCCGGTGAAAGACTGAGCTTCCCTACCATTATTTTCCTGGATGAATATGGCAAACTCATTCAGGCCATACCGGGTTACCGGAATGCGCAGGAGTTACATGCTATCCTGGTGTATTTTGGTGATAATTATTACCGGATGATGAGCTGGGACCAGTTTAAGCAAAGCTACCACTCTCCCTTTCCGCGATAAGCATGCTCCTGCAACCTGCTGTGCCAGGGCAACACGAGCAAGGTGCCTTCCATCTGACACTCATTTTTAATTACGTAGTTTTGCTTAAACGTTCAGTCCGCTTTTTTGGATAGGATATGATTTATCCTTACTTTTAAGGAGACACTTTTAAAACAAGCCAATTTTGCACTAAATGATCAATGCCATGCTCAACAAAAAAACACTTTTTTCAGCTCTTCTGGCCGCCCTGTTTTTGACATTCCATCCTATCAGGAGCTTTGGCCAGACAATTATTAACACGTTTCCTTTTACGGAAACCTTTGACACTTTTCCTGCCTGCGGTACCACGTGTGCCACAGTGTGCCCGTTGCTGAGCGGATGGACAAATCTCACTATTGACAACACCGATTGGCTGGTAGACGCTAACGGAACACCTTCTTCCAACACGGGCCCTTCGGCTGACCATACCACCGGCACCGGAAATTATCTCTATGTAGAGGCTTCTTCCTGCCTCAACAATACTGCCGCACTGACCACCCCTTCACTTGACCTGAGCGGGCTTACCAATTTCCGTATGGAATTCTGGTATCATATGTACGGGCAATCCATGGGTACTCTGCATATTGACGTTTCCAATGATGGAGGAGTTACTTATACCGATGATGTCATTCCTCCTATTACTGATAACATTGACCTTTGGCAGAAAAAAGTCGTCAACCTGGATGCTTATGCCGGAGATACTATTATCATCCGGGTCAGAGGGGTTACGGGCAATGATTTTTACAGTGACATGGCCATTGATGACTTCACATTTTTCTTCCTGCATCCCAATGACGCAGGGGTTGTAAGTATTGATTCCCCCCTCACACCGCTCACACCCGGTGTACACCCCGTAGCTGTAAGTATAAAAAACTTTGGTACCGACACCCTTACCAGCCTCACCGTAGAGTGGAGCGTAAACGGAATACAGCAAGCCCCCTATGTATGGAATGGCACACTGATTTCTGAGCAAGTTATCCAGGGGCTAACCCTGGGTACATACAATTTTCCAGCCGGCTTTTCTGTCATCAAAGCCTGGACCGGGCTGCCCAACGGACAACCGGATAATGATCACTCCAATGACACGCTTGAAATTACCACCTGTACTGCTCTGAACGGAACTTATACCATAGGCGGAGCAACACCGGATTTCACCAGCTTCACCCAGGCCGTCAATGCCCTGGTCAGTTGCGGAATCAGCGGACCGGTCATTTTTAACGTTGCCCCCAGTTCGGGTCCTTATGTAGAGCAGATTACTATTCCTGCCATCACCGGTGCCAGCGCAGCGAACACCATCACATTCAACGGCAACGGGGAAAAAATTACTTTCTCTTCCACTTCCAGCAACGACCGCCATGTGATACTGCTGGATGGTGCCGACTATGTCACCCTGAACAACCTTATAATAGATGCTACCGGAGGAGGCACTTACGGATGGGCTGTGAGATTGACAAACAATGCCGATTATAATTCCATTACCAACTGCACAATAATCTCCGAAACAGCCTCCACCTCCTCCAACTATGCCGGCATTGTAGCCAGCGGTTCACCCACCTCGGCTACTACTGACGGCAACAACGCCAACTTTACCCTCATAAGCGGCAATACCATTATTGGCGGATATTATGGTATAACTATGATTGGCAATGGCTCACTGAATATGGCTACCGGTAACATTATTCAAAACAATACGATTCAAGATTTTTACTATTATGGCATCTATCTGGATGATCAAAATGGAGCAGTGGTTTCCGGCAATGATCTGCAACGGCCCACCCGTACTACCGCAACTACTATTTATATGCTGTATCTCTCCGGAGCATCCAGTCAGAACAACCTAATTGAGAAAAACCGCCTGCATACGATTTCCGGCACGAATTCCACCTTCTATGGCATCTACTTCTCTGGTGCAGACGCCCCGATGGGCATGCCCAACCGCGTCATTAACAATATGATTTATAATCTGCGGCAGTCTGGCAGTATTTATGCCATTTATAACTCCAGCTCCAATGGCGCCTACTACTATCACAACACCATCATCATTGATGACCCCGTAGCCTCTACCAGCCTTGCCCGCGGGTTTTATCAACTGACCACAGCAACGGACATTGAATTCAAAAACAACATTGTGGTAGTAACCCGGGGCGGAACCGGCACCAAACACTGCATCTATATGGGATCTACCACTTCTACCATCATCTCAGACTATAATGTGTTTATGGTGGATACTGCCGCCCATAATGTGGGCTATTTTGGCGGAAACTTTCAAACCCTTGCCAACTGGCAGACCGCCAACGGCAATGCATATGATCAGCATTCTGTTTTTGCCGATCCCTTGTTTGTCAACCCGGTATCTGACCCCACACCCACCAGCGCAGATGTGAATAATGTGGGCGACAGCTTGGGCATAGCGGATGATATTCTTGGCAATCCGCGCAGTCCGGTTACACCAGACCCCGGAGCCATTGAATTCACCCCGCCAACGCTGGACGCTGCCATCAGCTGGGTAGCTCCGCTGCCCCCTGTTACCACGGGGCCTCAGACTATCACCGTCAATATAGCCAACAGTATTTCATCCATTCCGCCCATCAGCTCTGTTGTGCTAACCTATTCAGATGGCATTACTCCCGTCACCGAAACTTTCAGCGGGTTGAACATTTTGCCGGGAACGAGTCAGGACCTAAGCTTTTCTACTTCCTACAATCTGACTTCCTTGGTTACCCTTCGCGCATGGATTGAGACCGTTAACGGTGCCCCGGATGCTATTAGCTCCAATGATACAACCGCGCCTCAAACTCTTTGCGCATCCATTGCCGGAGTGTTTACCATTGATGCAGGCTCGCCTGCCTCATCCACTAACTTTCAGACTTTCACTGCTGCAGTGAATGCTTTAATTAACTGCGGCATAAGCGGTCCTGTAACGTTCAATGTAGTGCCCGGAAGCGGACCATACAATGAACAGATTGCCATTCCGCAAATCATAGGTGCCAGCGCAGCTAACACCATCACCTTTAACGGCAACGGAGATACCCTTCAAGCAACAGCTTCTTCTGCCAACAGAGTACTTATCACATTAGACGGAGCTCGCCATATTACCTTTAACAACCTGGTTATCCGCACCCTGGATGCCACCTACGGATGGGGCTTCCTGCTCACCAATCAGGCTGACAGTAATACCATCAATAGTTGTATAATAGACCTGTCATCGGCTAACGGCTCCACAGGAATTTCTGACTGTAACGGTATTATTGCCTCCACTTCATCAACCAGCTCATCGTCAGGCGGCAATACAGCCAACAATAATCAGATAATCAACAATACCATCATCGGAGGCTATTACGGTATTCGCTTAAACGGGGCATCCGCAACCCCTCTGGTGGGAAATGTCATCAGTGGCAATACAATACAGGATTTCTATTCAGCAGGAGTGTATTTGCTCTATACGTATCAAAACCGCGTAACCGGTAATGACATCAGCAGGCCGCAAAGAAATTCCGTTTCATCCACTACTTATGGCATTTATGCATCCAATGTGAGCGCTACCAGCTTTGAGCGCAACCGGATCCATCATCTCTACGAAAACGCCCTCTCGTTGACCGGAACGCTTTATGCCATTTATCTTACAGCCAGCGATCCGGCCATTGGGGAAGAAAACCGTTTCATCAACAATCTCATTTACGGACTGAACAAGTTTATCGGTACGCTCTATGGCTTTTACAACTCCAGTTCAGACAACGCGCTTTACTACCACAACACCATTTCCCTGGATGACACCTCTGCTGTAACCACAAGCACCACACGGGGATTTTACCAAATAACTACAGCCACAGGCATTGATTTCCGCAACAATATTATCAGCATTTCGCGGGGTGGCACGGGAGCCAAACACTGCCTCTATTTTTCTACTACAGGCTCTTCCATTACTTCAAACAACAACGTGCTTTTTATGAATGCCTCCGGAGGGGTTTCCAATCATGTAGGCTACTATGGCGGAGACTTCACCACACTGGCTGACTGGCGTACTGCCAACCTCGGGGCCTATGACCAGCAATCTTCCGATGCCAATCCCCAGTACAATAATCCTGCTGCCGGGGATTTTCAGCCCACCAATAGTGCTATTAACAACCTGGGTACAGGAGTAGGAGTAACCGAAGATATCAACCTCACTCCACGCAACCCATCTTTCCCCGACCCCGGAGCCTATGAATTTACACCCGTGGGACTGGATGCGGCTATCACATGGGTTAGTCCCGTGCCTCCGCTCAGTGCAGGGTTGCATCCGGTGAAAGTAAATATCAATAATACACAGACTACTGCCATTACCAGCCTGGACTTGAGCTACACTGACGGTGTTACTACGGTAAGCGAGTCTTTTGATGGCTTGAACATCCCCGCGGGTGGGAATCAGGACTTTACATTTTCCACGCCCTATAATCTGACAGGCATTACCAGCATATATGCTTACATTGACAGTGTAAATGGCATGATGGATGATGACCGCTCCAACGACACCACAAGCGTGCAGACCATCTGTCCGGGATTGTCCGGTACGTTTACCATCAATGCCGGCTCACCGCCAAGTACAACCAATTTCCCGTCTTTCAGTAGTGCCGTGTCCGCACTGGTAAGTTGCGGCATCACCGGCCCTGTGGTGTTTAATGTTGTGCCCGGAAGTGGGCCCTATACCGAACAAATCAGCATACCGCAAATCAGCGGCAGTAGTGCTGTGAATACCATTACTTTCAACGGAAACGGTGAAACCATTGCTTTCTCTTCCAGCAACAACTCAGCTAGACACGTAATTGAGCTGAACGGAGCTGATTACATTACGCTAAATAATCTCACCATCAATGCCACCGGAGCCGGCAGCTATGGCTTTGGAATTGTGCTCACCAACGGTGCTGACAACAATACCATAACCGGATGCACGGTATTGACTAACAACACATCCACCTCCAGCAATTATGCCGGCATAGTTGCAACCGGTTCTGCCTCCTCTGCTACCACTGATGGCAATAACGCCAACAACACGCTGATTGCAAATAATACCATCAGTGGCGGCTATTACGGAATCACGCTTATTGGTAATGGTTCTTCAGACATGGCTTCCGGCAACCACGTCATCAACAATCAGATCCATGATTTTTATTACTACGGCATATACCTGGATGACCAGCAAGGGGCTCTTGTTTCAGGAAATACTATCCAGCGGCCCACCAGAACCACAGCCTCCACAATCTACATGATCTATCTTTCAGGTACAGCCAGCCAGAGCAACTTCATTGAAAAAAATCGTTTGCATAACATCTCCGGCAGCAGCACCACCACCTATGGCATAGCATTTTCCAGTGCCGATGCGCCCTCCGGAATGGAAAACAAAGTGGTGAATAATCTGATCTATGACCTGCGTACTTCGGGCTCCATCTACGGGATTTACAACAGTGGCTCTGATGGGGCACATTATTACCACAATACTATTTCGCTGGACGATCATACTGCTACATCCGGCACAACAAGAGGATTTTACCAACTAACCTCTGCTTCCAATATTGCATTTAAAAACAACATTGTATCGGTTACCCGCAGTGGCAGCGGTACCAAACACTGCATATATCTGAGCACCACTACTTCAACGGTTGCTTCTGACTACAACGTGTTCTATACTGACACCACTACCCAATACATCGGATACTATAATGGCAATGTCGCTTCGCTGCCTGCCTGGCAGACTGTCAATGGTGGCATCTATGACCAGCATTCGGTTTTTGCTAATCCGCTTTTCACCAATCCTGCCAGTAACCTTACTCCGCTCAATCCGGCAATCAACAACACGGCTACACCGCTGGGCATCACCGAAGATATTTTCGGTACCGCACGCGACACTGTAAATCCGGATGCCGGAGCTATTGAATTCACACCGGTAACTACCGATGCAGCCGTTGTGGCTGTTGCTAATCCTCAAAGTGACATCTGTGGGGCAGATTCCATCCCTGTAGTCGTAGTTATTCAAAACCTGGGGACAGATACATTGGGCACCTCCACAATAACGGTATTTCTATCCGGTGCGTTGACAGATACCTTGCAAGGAGTCACCTCCGTCTTGCCTTCTCTGCAAAAAGACACTGTTATGGTAGGCACCTTCAGTCTGACACAGGGAGGCAATCTCACCCTCACTGCCATGGTGGCTGCCTCAGGCGATGCAAATGCCTCCAATGACACCCTCATCACTCAGGTTACTATTTTTAGAACTCCGGATGCACCTGTGCTTCTCCCCTATAACGACACTATATGCCGCTTTTCTTCCACTGTCATTTCCGTGATGGCAGATTCTGCATATACCTATGAATGGTATGATGCACCCACAGGTGGCAACAGGTTGTTTACCGGAAGCTCATTTACTACTCCGGTACTGGATTCATCCCGAACCTATTATGTGGAAGCTACAACCTCGGTGAACTACCGCGTAGGGCCTGTGGACGTGAGCATCGGACCTTCCAGTAATTTCAACTCACTCAATGTGCAAGGTCTGTATTTTGATGTGTATACCACTATCGTTATAGACTCAT
This sequence comes from Chitinophagales bacterium, assembly GCA_026003335.1. Taxonomy (NCBI): domain Bacteria; kingdom Pseudomonadati; phylum Bacteroidota; class Chitinophagia; order Chitinophagales; species Chitinophagales bacterium. The sequence continues at coordinate 558,764 of BPHB01000002.1, forward strand.
TTGCGGTTTACCCGAATGCACCAGGTGATGTGGTAGTGGAAATATCTACTCCCGACAATCTTACAGTTATTGACACCGTACGGGTGACTGTATCTACAACGGGCCGCACGATGATACCTGTAGGTATTACGGTACAACCCGGCAGCTATCGCATTGATGCCAACGGCAGCACTACAGGCGGACTTCTGCGCAACAGCGGTGGTGCTGTTTACCCTTACGAAGTGCCCGGTGTCATGGCTATAACCGGAAACTCCTTTGATCCTGTTTATTACTACTACTTCTACGACTGGCATATCACGGCACGCGGATGCCCCGGTAGCCGTACCGCTGCCACGGTATTTGTAGACACCCTGGATGCCGTTAATCCTTCGCTGAATGCGGTTGTTTCCGGCCGTATGGTAACATTTTCCGATGCCAACTTTGATCCGTCTGCTACCTACATGCTGAATTTCGGTGACGGCAATCAGGGCAATGCCCCGAATATTGCTTATACATACACAGCGGATGGTACGTATACGGCTTGCCTTACCGCCAGCAACTCCTGCAGTACCGATTCCAGCTGCGTGACTCTGACCGTATGTGAAAACCTCGCTGCAGGATTCAGTGTAACCAAAAACGGTTTATCCGCTACGTTTACCTATAATGGCAGCGGCACACCGGTGAACTATCTGTGGATCTTTGACGGTATGGACACTTCCACGGCCATGCAGCCGCAATATACATTTGCCGCCGATGGCATCTATGATGTTACTCTGATAGTTGAAAATCTCTGTGGTGAGCGTGATTCGTTAACTATTTCCGTTGCAGTGTGTGAACCACTGGATACTGATTTTAACTTCACAAAAGACACATCCGGACTGACCGTGCAATTTTTCAGTTCAGTAAACGGCAATCCTACCGGCTATTTATGGCAGTTTGGCGATGGTGAAACCTCCACTGACACGGATCCCACACATACATATTCCACTGCGGGCAACTATACCGTAGTGCTTACGGTGACCAATGTATGTGGAGAGCTGGATTCCACCGTTAAAACGGTAGGCGCCTGTGCTCCCATCGTGGCGGAGTTTACCGTGAGAGTGGACAACAACACCACCGTCACCATTACCAACAACTCCTCGGGGAGCGGTCTTGTTTACAGCTGGAACTTTGGTGACGGTGCCTCTTCTTCCGAAACTGAGCCAGTACACACCTACTCCACTCCCGGTAATTACACCATAACACTAACAGCCACTGATGTCTGCGGAGCTACGGCTACCAGCACCCGGAATGTCAGCATTACAGTAGGGATAGGCTTCTCCACCGCCTATGAAGACCTGGAAGTATTCCCCAATCCCAGTGAAGATATCTTTCTGGTGCGCTACACGTTGTCAGAATTCGCAACTGTGACGCTTCGGGTGATAAACCATCTGGGAGCACGGATATATGAAAACACCCTGGCGCAAACCGCGGGTGAACATGCTATGCCCGTTGATTTGAGCGGCCATCCGGCAGGCACCTACTTCCTTGAGCTGACCAGCGGAAAGCATAAGGCATTAAAGAGAATCGTTCTTGAATAAAATTATATGTAAGGTCCTGTTGTAACCAGAGCGGATAGATAGCTTTTTGTGTTGCTTTTAACATATTGCTACCAGTGGCATGGATAAAAAAGTGCTGGTGCTCTGCTACTCACAGACCGGACAACTGAGAGAGATCGCAGAACGGTTTGTTGAGCCTTTCAAGGCAAAAAAGATTTCCGTTGAAGTGGTTCAGGTTGAGCCTTCCGAGGAAGCGCCTTTTGCTTTTCCCTGGGATAGCAGGCGCTTTTTTGACGTAATGCCTGAAAGTGTTCTCTGCAAACCCATTCCCCTGAAACCGTTTCAACTTCAATCCCGCCAATATGACCTGATTATTCTTGCCTATCAACCATGGTTCCTTTCTCCCAGTTTACCGGCAACGTCATTGCTGAAGCACCCGGAAATCATCCCGCACCTGCAACACACTCCGGTAATTACACTGATAGGCGCAAGAAACATGTGGATCAATGCTCACGAGAAAGTGAAACATCTGCTGAAAGAAGCGGGCAGCCATCTTGTCGGAAACGCGGTACTTGTCGACCCGCATCCCAACCTCATCAGCGCCATCACCATACTCTACTGGATGTTTTACGGAAAAAAAGACCGGCTTTGGGGCATCTTTCCCGAACCCGGCATAAGTAAGCACGATATGCAGTATGCAGAAAAATACGGGAAACTGGCGTGCACAGCATTGCTGACAGAAAACTTTAGCACTCTACAGCAGCAACTCATTGATGCGGGCGCTGTTCCATTGAAGGATAATCTGATATTTATTGAAGAGCGGGCAGGCCGCTTGTTCTACCTTTGGGCGCATTTTATAAGCCAAAGGAAAAACCGAAGATTATGGTTGACTGTTTTTAAATATTACCTGCTGATCGCCTTATTTGTGGTTGCGCCTGTTTTACTGATGATAAATCTAATTTTATTACGGCCTTTCACTGGCGGGCAGATGCAAAGAAAAAAGCAGTATTATGCATACAATTGAAGGACAAAACAAAAAATAAAAAAACGTGAAGCAGGTCTATATCAATCGCGTGGCCGGATTTCTTCCCAATGAACCTGTGACTAACGAGGAGATGGAAGATTACCTTGGAAAGATCAATGATCGGGCATCCCGTTCAAAAGCTATCGTGTTGCGTAATAACGGCATTAAAACGCGCTATTATGCTTCCGATAAAAACGGCAAAACCACCCATACCAATGCGCAGATGGCTGCCCTCGCAATACGAAAGCTTTTTGCCGATGACCCGCAATATCTGAAAAAGGTTGAACTGCTTGCCTGCGGCACCTCTGTACCCGATCAGCTCATGCCTTCGCATGCCGTGATGGTGCATGGATTGTTGCCTGAGTTAGGTACCATTGAAGTGGTGTCAGCGGCAGGCGTGTGTTGCTCCGGCCTCCATTCCCTGAAATATACCTATCAGGCAATAAAGTCAGGCGAGGTGAGCACTGCCGTGGCCTCCGGTTCAGAACGTCTTTCGGCAGTCATGCGCAAACATGTCTTTGAAGTAGAGGCCAGGCGACTGGCTGAGCTGGAAAAAAATCCCATGATCGCCTTTGAAAAGGAATTTTTACGCTGGATGCTCAGTGATGGTGCCGGAGCTGCGCTATTATCTTCTCAACCTAATGAAACTGGTCTGAGCCTGCGTATTGACTGGCTGGTAGGCTATTCTTTTGCCAATCGCGCTGAAACCTGCATGTACATGGGGGCCGATAAAATGGAAGATGGCTCTTTGAAAAGCTGGATGGACTTCATGCCCGATGAACTTGTCAACCGATCGGTGATGGCTATCAAACAGGATTTAAAATTGCTGGATAAAAACATCGTCCGCCTGGGAACCGATTATCTGAAAGAGACCTATTTAAAAAAAGGACACAAGCTGGAAGAGTTGGACTACTTCCTGGTGCATATGTCCAGCGAATACTTCAGAAGTCGCATCGCAGCCCGTTTTGAAGAAATCGGATTTGACATACCCCAGGAAAAATGGTTTACCAACCTGACCACCAAAGGCAATATCGGTGCGGCAGCCATCTATGTCATGCTGGAAGAGATGCTGCAAAAAAATATGCTCAAAAAGGGTAACACTATACTGATATCCGTGCCTGAAAGTGCGCGTTTTTCTTATGTTTTCGGCCATCTGACAGTTTGCTGAACCTGATTTTTTTACTATGAAAGCACAGGAGATTCCACAGGACCCCAGTTACCTTGAAAAGATGACCCGTGAGAAGGTATATGCCCTGAACGAAAAAGGGGAGTATGTGGCTGAGCTTAGTCGTGGGTGGACAGTCAAAACACAAGCCCTGGATGTGGCATGGGAATTAATCAGAGAAAGAGTTGCCGAGGCCCGCAGGAAGGTAGATGCCGGTGAATACAGCCCGCTGTATTATTTCATGGAACTCCATATGATGGATGTATCTATGCTTGCTGACTATACAGGATTCTGGAAGTGGCAGGTGAAGCGCCATCTGAAACCCTCTGTCTTCAAAAAACTATCACACGACAAACTGAATCGCTATGCCAGGGTTTTTGATATTACCCTTGACGAACTGATTAACATGCGGCACCGTGAAAGTTGAGTTTAAACATATTCAGTCAGCACATTGTGAAAATGGCGTTACCGTTAATCTGCTCCATTACTATGGCATTGAGCAGCTTACCGAACCTTTGGTATTTGGCATCGGCTCGGGCATTTTCTTTATTTACATTCCATTCCTGCAGGTAAACAATGCCCCGGCTATTTCCTACCGCAGTGCACCCGGCACTATATTTTCACGCACCTGTAAGGCGCTGGATATACCGCTGGTCCGGAAAAAATTCAGGTCACCTCAGAAAGCCGAGCAGGAGCTGCTGGAATGCCTCCGGGCTGGTCAGCCTGTGGGATGTCAAGTAGGCGTGTACTTCCTTCCCTATTTTCCGCGGGAGTATCGTTTTCATTTTAATGCACATAACCTGGTTGTATATGGTAAAGAAAACGGCCATTACCTTATCAGCGACCCGGTAATGGAAACCACTACCAGGCTAACCCCCTACGAACTGGAAAGAGTGCGCTTTGCTAAAGGCACCTTCTCGCCAAAAGGGCAGCTTTACTATCCCCGCGAACGCAAAGCAGTTAGCCGCGAGCAAATAGCCCGAGCCATCATAAAAGGCATCAGGCGCACCCACTGGGATATGGTGAAAATTCCCCTCCCCTTCATGGGCGTGAACGGTATTCGCTTTACGGCCAGAAAAATCAGAAAATGGCGCGGCCAGCTGGGTTTGAAAAAGGCAGGAGCTTATCTGGCACAACTGGTGCGCATGCAGGAAGAAATAGGCACCGGAGGAGGAGGATTTCGCTTTATTTATGCTGCTTTTTTACAACAGGCCTATCAATACATACCTGACGAAGATTTTATCAGACTCTCTGAACGCTTCACTCAGGCAGGTGACAACTGGAGGGCAGCAGCTGTTCAGGCTGCCGGTATTTATAAAGGACGGCTCACCCAGCAAAGCGACTTCAATCACATGGCTGACATGCTGGAAGCGATTGCTGACCTGGAAAAGCAAGCTTTTACAGAGCTGAAGAAGATCGCAAATAAACATGAATAAAAAGGAGAATTGCTTAAACCATTTACATTAAACTCAAAAAATGAAAGCACACTATGACGTGATTATTTTGGGTGGAGGTCTGGCCGGTCTGACCCTCTCCCTGCAACTCAAAAAACACAAGCCGGATATATCTCTTCTTATATTGGAAAGACGAGAAGGCGAAGCTCCGGCAGCGGCCTTCAAGGTTGGCGAGTCCACAGTGGAGCTGGCCACATACTACCTGCGTGAGGTCCTTGACCTTAAAGACTACCTGGACAAATACGAACTGCCCAAACACGGACTCCGCTTCTTTTTTAAGTCGCCCAAGAAAGACGATATCACCACCAGGCTGGAGTTTGGACCCCGTCTGAGGCTGCCAGTACCCAGCCACCAGCTTGACCGCGGAACATTTGAAAATTATCTCACCCGCCTGACCTGCCAAAAAGGAAGCCACTTTCTTTCAGGCGCACGGGTAACGGACGTGCATCTCTCAAACAACACACATACAGTGTTTCTTCAACATGACGGTCAGCAAAAACAGGCAACAACACGATGGGTAGTAGACGCCTCTGGCAGAGCAAGTATTTTAAAAAGAAAACTGGGGTTCCACAAAACTATGGACCACCATGTAAATGCCGTATGGTGGAGATTAAAAGGCGTGGTAGACATTGATGAATGGACTACGGATACCACCTGGAAATCCTATCTGCAGCCCCATCTGAGATATCTTAGCACCGTACATTTCATGGACACGGGATATTGGGTCTGGATAATTCCCTTAGGCACAAAAAACACCAGCATCGGCATCGTGGCCGACCCCGCATACCATCCTTTTGAAGACATAAACACCTATGAAAAAGCCCTTCAGTGGCTCAAAAAAAATGAACCGCTCTGTTACAAAATGCTGGAGCCCTATGGTAAAAATGACGGGGTGCTGGATTTCCGTGTACTAAAACACTACGCACACCACACTCAAAAAATATATTCTGCCCAGCGTTGGGCCGTTACCGGTGAAGCCGGAGCTTTCCTTGACCCTCTGTATTCTCCGGGCTCTGATTTTATTGCTATGAACAATACCTGGATATCTGACCTCATTTTGCGCGACCTTGCCGGAGAGCAGGTTGCCCTGCGCGCTTCTATCTATGAGAATACCCACTTGAATATTGTAGACAGCTGGCTTCCTGTGTATCAGAATAAATACATACTCATGGGTCACCCTCAGATTATGGTAATAAAAATTATGTGGGACTGGGCCCTCTACTGGGCCGTTCATGCGCACATTTTTGCCAATGATGGCTTCACGGATCTACGCATACTGAAACAACTTTTCTCATCACCGGATAGCCCAGGACAAAAAGCCGGTCTCCTCAATGCGCGCATGCAACAACTCTTCCTGGATTGGCAGCCCTATGATACAGAACTTATCACCGAAGGCTATATTGATCCCTTTGATCTGGACTTTATGAAAACCTGGCAAAAAAATATTGAGCTCCGCCACCCGCCCGGGCTCCTGGTTAATCAAATAGAAAAAAATGTGGCGCTGCTTGAACAACTTGCGGCTTCGGTTTTCAGACTTGTAAGTGCCCACGTCAAAGAAACCCCTCATGACATGCCAGTCAATCCTTACACCATGTCACTCAACCCAAACAATTCTACAATATCCGAAAAAGAAACCGATTTAGTCATTACTCCCGACCCATCTCTGGAAAAAGAAATAGCAAAAATGTGGTTTTACAAAAAAACCAATACCATTCATGTCTGAAGACAACACCGTTTCAGCACATATCACTAAAATAAAAAGCACATTTCAGGAGATACTTGAATATTGTCATAGTATCTCCCAGCAGGATGCTATTCTGCAACACTTATCCGGTGTCCACGAGCACACAAGGCCTGTGGCCTACGAAGCAGCGGCAATGTTTTTTGCACTTCGGGATATGGATGCTTCCGCATCACTGTACCAGTGGCAGTCCTTTGTCAACAAAACCGGTGATGCATATGCCACACACACCTTTATCGGGCTCGGTTGGGCTGTTGCACAAAAACAAATTCCGCTCAACAAACTGAAGCATACCCTACGCCTGCCGGACCGCTGCCGTGTGGCTGATGGCTGCGGCTATTACGAAGGGCTCTTCAGACACCGCAAAGCAGTTGGCTTGCAGCAATACCCCGCATATATGGACACAGCGTTGCAAAAAGCCTTTGATCAGGGGTTGGGGCGTAGTGTATGGTATTTCAGCCAAGGCGACCCCGAAAAAACGGCTCACCTGATTACCCTTTTCCGTGCTGACCGGCAGGACGACCTCTGGCGAGGCGTGGGTACTGCCGCAGCCTTTGTGGGAGGCTGCAGTACAGAAACTCTGCAGCACCTGTCTGCACTGGCCGCTACATTTCGCGCACAACTGACCACCGGAGCCGCTATGGCTTTGAAATCCCGTACGGAAGCCGGATGCGTCACTGCAGATACAGTTGCTGCCTGCACAACCTTGTGGCAACTGACGTCAAAACAAATCATGCTCCTTGCCCAAAGAGCTTATCAACAGGTCGCTGACCAGGATGACGGATATTTCCACTGGATAACTTTATTGGAAAATGCCTTTAAGCAAAACTTCCCGCATGACCTGCAATGCAGTTGAAATACATAACTTGCACTTTGCTTATCCGGAAAGCTCTTACCCGCTTTTCAACGGACTGTATCTGTCCATCCGTCAGGGCGAACGATTCGGGCTGTTTGGGCCCAACGGTGCCGGAAAGACTACCCTTATTTCCTTAATCACTGGTGTGCTAAAAGCACAGGCTGGCGAAATCAAAATCATGGGTACTCCCATCGAAACAAGCAATGCAAAAAAGCACTTTGGCTTTGTTCCCCAGGAGCTGGCTTTTTACCCCGAACTGACGCCATTGGAAAATCTCCGATTTTTTGGTGCCTGGGCAAATATGCATCCCGACGAGATTCATACACGCAGCCTAGAAGTACTGAATATTCTGGGCTTGCTTGCTTATAAAGACAAGCCCGTCAGACAGTTCTCCGGAGGCATGAAACGCAGGCTGAATCTTGCCATTGGAGTCATTCATAATCCGGCTATAATTTTTTTAGACGAGCCCACAACCGGTGTGGATGTGCAAACCCGCCATGCCATTCTCCGCTATTTGCTTGATCTCAACAGCAGAGGAACCACCCTGGTGTACACATCACATCTGCTCAAAGAAGCAGAAGAACTCTGCGAAGAAATTGCTCTTATGGATCAGGGAACCATCCTGACCCAAGGTAAGCTTACCGAACTGGTTACTGAGCATGCCGAACACGGGCTGGAAAGCCTCTTCTTAAAACTAACCGGTAAAGCATACCGCGATGGATATGTATAAACTGAAGGCCACCCTCACCAAGGACCTGAAGCTGCTGCTGCGTGACCGCATGGGCCTGGCTTTTATGTTTGTAATGCCCATCATACTGGTTATTGTCATCACCGGCATTGAACATAGTGCATATAACCTGATTAATGAAAAAAAGATAAAAGTGCTGCTGTGTAATAAAGATACCGGTGATGTGTCTGCTCGCCTTGTCAGTGCACTCTACGAGTCGGCATTTTTTGTCATTGACACGCTCGGTCCCGAGACCGACTCACATCAATTGCAACAACGCCTGCTGCAGGATGACTATCTTATTGCCTTGCTGATTCCACAACATTTTTCTTTATACCTGCAACAAAAAGCGGCATGCATAACCGAAAATGCTCTGGTGGACTTCGGAATAAAAGACTCTTCGGAAGTGGACTGTCCTTCAGGAGATCTATCCCTGCAATATTTTTACCAGCCTGCCCTGAGTCAATCGTTCCGCAGCTCGGTGGAAGGTGCACTACGCAGCAATCTGCAGGCTGTAGAAAACAGCCTCATCGTACAAACCCTTTACCGTTCGCTCAGCCGAAGTACAATGACGGCCTCTTTTCAGGAAAAGCTACAGTCACCTACTTCCGTTACCGCAATTGCAGCTTCGCAAAATGCACGCAGAAGTATGCCAAATGCCACGCAGCATAATGTTCCGGCCTGGACCATCTTTGCCATGTTCTTTATGGTAATGTCTCTTGGCAGCGGCCTGGTACGCGAAAAACTGAGCGGCAGTTTTATACGGCTCAAAACCTTACCCACGCCTTTTATAACCGCTCTTTTTTCCAGGCAGATAGTGTACATGGGAGTAGCAATGATTCAACTGATTATAATTTTTACGCTCGGTATATGGCTATTCCCTCAAATAGGTCTGCCTCGCCTGCACCTGCCGGATGATCTTGCCGGGCTCGTTGTGATTTCTCTGCTCACCGCCTGGTGTGCTGTAAATTACGCCTCAGCAGTGGGCTCTCTCTCAGAAACCATTGATCAGGCTAATGGCTACGGAGCGGTGTCTGTGGTAATTCTGGCAGCTATCGGAGGCATCATGGTTCCGGCTTTTGCCATGCCACCGGCATTCAAATACATCATGTACATCTCGCCTCTGTATTGGTGCCTGGATGCCTATTACAGTCTGTTTCTGGAGGGAGCCTCTATTCCGAATATCTGGCATAATATCTTATTTTTGGCTCTGTTTTCAACAGCCTTACTTTCGGTTTCCTTTATTGCACTGAAAAGAAAAAACCTGATTTAAAATTCGCCTAATGAAGAAAGAAGAGTTAAAAACTGAGTTGAAGAAAAACATCATCAAATATCTCAACCTCCTTGAGATGAAACCGGAAGATATTGGTGATAACCAGATTCTTTTTGATGGCAGCATGGGTCTGGATTCCATAGACGCTTTTGAACTGATTGTAATGCTGGAGCGGGAATACCAGGTTAAAATAACTGACCCCCGGGAAGCCAGAAAAATTCTTATTGACGTAGAGACCATTGCTGATTATGTAATTGCCAACCAGCCTAAAAGCACTGCCTGAAATTTTGGAGCGCATCTTCGTTACAGGACTTGGTGTAATCACCGCCATTGGCCACTCGCTTGAAGAAAACCGTTTAGCTCTCGCGCAGGGCAAATGCGGAATAGGTAAAACCGAACTCCTGAACAGCCGGTACACAGAACACATACCCACAGGAGAAATTAAAATCCCTGATGAGGCATTCATGCAACGTTTTGGCATAACCCGTCAGGGTGTGAACCGCACCACTCTTATTTCCCTGCATGCTTTAAAAGAAGCTATTGACGATGCAGGTCTGAGTGCGGAAATGTTATCATCTGAAGGCACTGCACTGGTCACTGCAAACACCGTTGGCGGCATGTCCTTTACAGATGAACTATACCATGACGCCCATGTACAGATACATACAAGAAAGCCTTTCCTGTATGATTATGTTAGTCATGCTACAACGGACTTTCTAAAAGACTACTTTGGTATTGGCGGGCTGGCGAACACAATCAATACGGCTTGCTCCTCATCCGCCAATGCAATTATTTATGCGGCCAGACTTATTCAGCATGGCCTGGCTGAGCGCGCCATAGCCGGAGGAGGCGACTGCCTTTCCAAATTCACTGTAAACGGCTTTCATGCCCTGCATATCCTTTCGCCTCAACAGTGCCGGCCGTTTGACAAAGACCGCAATGGGTTGAACCTGGGTGAAGGCGCAGCCTTTGTCGTGCTGGAAAAAGAAAAGGCCTGCAACAGAAAAAAAGTCTATGCCGCTCTTTCCGGATTTTGCAATGCCAATGATGCGTATCACCCTACTGCTCTTTCCGATGAAGCAGAGGGTCCTGTTCGGGTTATGCAGGGAGCGCTCCTCTTAAGCAAGCTGCAGCCCGCTGACATTGGTTTTATCAATGCGCATGGCACAGGCACCGAAAACAACGACCTCGTGGAAAGCCGTGCCATTCTGAAAGTGTTTCCGCAGCCTCCTCCGTTTGGTTCTTCAAAAGCCAATGTGGGTCATACACTTGGAGCCTCCGGAACAGTTGAAGCCGTTTTCAGCATTCTGAGCCTGTTTTATCAGGAGCTCTATCCGCAGCCTAATTTTCATGCCCCCATTGAAGAAACAGGGCTCACCCCTGTAACCACACTGAGAAAGGTGCCCTTTCAACATATTATGTCTAACTCGTTTGGTTTTGGAGGAAATTGTTCATCGTTGATATTCTCCAGGGTGTGATTATGTTCATCTTACGCTCATCTGCCATATCGCCCCAGCGAACTTTCGTCCAACCGGACCTGCAAACACTGGTGGAATACAGCCACAACAAACTGACCGCTATTGAACCGCCTTATACACACATTCCCCTGAGTCTGCTGCGCAGAATGGGGAAAACGGCACGGATTGGAGTGGGTGCGGCTCTGCCGCTTGCCACAGAAATAACTTCCATACAGGGCATCCTTGTAGGCACAGCAATGGGAGGATTTGAAGACAGCATTAAATTTCTCAATCAGATTGTAGATTACCAGGAAGGCACGCTTACACCGGTGAATTTTGTACAGAGCACTCCCAATGCCGTTTCATCCCACATTGGTATGCTGACAAAAAATCTATGCTATAATATCACGCACATTCACGGGGGACTGGCTTTTGAAAATGCTTTACTGGACACGCTTATGCTGCTGCAGGAAAATCCGGCAGGTCGTTTTCTGGTAGGAGCAGCTGACTCCATATCGGAGCATGACTACAACCTGGATGTGTATAGGGGATGGACCCGCAGAGAGCCTGTTTCCAACAAAAATCTTTTTATCAACCCATCACCAGGCACTCTGGCCGGTGAAGGTGCTGCCTTCTTCATTATGCAGAGCACTCCCGTCAATGCCCTGGCAGCTTTACAAACCTTAACTTTTTTTGAATCTTCTCAGGCAGCTGTTTGTCGGGAAAAAATAACACAGTTTCTTCACCGGAACACTCCTCCTGAAGGCTTTGATCTCCTCCTTTCCGGTGAAGACGGGGACTCCAGACACCTCATCTATTATGACACTTGTGAGCAGGCCATGGGAAATATACCGGTAGCACGTTTTAAGCATCTGTGTGGCGAATATCCCACTGCGAGTTCTTTTGGCTTATGGCTGGGGATTTACATTCTGCACAACCAGCACGTGCCACCGGTGACAATAAAACGGGGCGACCCTGCCGGTAAAATACGCCACATTCTTATGTACAACTCCTATCGGGGTAGGCAACATAGTCTTCTGGTCTTATCTTCTGTCTGAAGTTTCCCATGCCTGCTGCGGCTCGGGTGCAGCAGAAGGTATGGCTCTTGCCGGCAAGGAACCTATGGAGAGCCGGAACAAGGGGGTGGCAGCCAGTGTGCTGATAACCGCCACCAGCACAATGACGGTAAATGTACTTAAGGGAATGATTCCGTATGCCAATCCAATATTGCCTATAATGAGCTCCATCAATCCCCGGGCATAGATGAGTGAACCCACAGCTGATGATTCACGCCAGCTGTAACCAAGAGCCTTCATCGTAAACAGGGCAGGAAAATATTTTCCCGCAAAAGCCAATGCTAATATCACCAGGCCAGGAATCACGATTTCAGGTTTTATTACTTGCATCAAATCAGTACTAAGTCCAGAGAAAGCAAAAAATATAGGTAAAAAAAACACCACTACAATATCGTTCAATTTACTCATCAGCTCCCTTTGAAATAGAGCTCCTCGGGGCATTACCAATCCTGTAAAAAAACCACCAAATACCGAATACAATCCAATCTTATCAGTAACTAGTGCAGCAGAAAGCACCACAATTAAAACCACAGCCAAATGAAGTGGCCCCATACTCCCGCTGCGGATCATATCTTTTTCTAAAAGTAGCAGCAGGGGTCTGAGCAGATAAAAACAAACCAGAATAAACACCACAGCGCCCGTAAGAGCTATCAACCCCTGCTGAATATCTTTACCTTGCAGATTCACCAGCACAAAGGCAAGAAGAATCCAGGATATCACATCCTGCACACTGGCCGAAAACAGTGCAGTTACCCCCATAGGGGTATTTACAATTTTATTTTCCTGCAATATGCGCGCAAGCATGGGAAAAGCAGTAATGGCCAGCACCGTGCCCATGTAAATCATAAAACCCGTTTCCCCCACCCGCTGCGGATTGCTCAAGGTATCATAAAAAACCCAACCGGCCAGCATACCCAAAAGAAAAGGCACACCAGTGGCTGTGAGGGACAACCACCCCCCATGCACAAGAGTCTTTTTGCTCAGATATTTATAATCTATCTCCGCTCCTACCAAAAACATATAAAAAGACAAGCCTATGTTGCTGAGTACAAAAAGAACCGACTTCACTTCAATGAGGCTACCATCTGCCGATGATACCGGATAAAATACAGCCGTGTATGCCGAGGGCATTAGCGACCCAAACAACGTAGGACCTAAAAGCACCCCTCCAATCATCTCCCCCAATACGGCAGGCTGGCGTATATACTTCATACATGCACCCGCCAGATGGCACACCGTAAGGATAAGTATCACAGCCAAACCGGTGTGTACAAACAATTCAAGGTTCTTATCCACAGTTTTTAGAAACCCAAAAGGCGAAATTACTTTGTGCAAGAAGGTTTTTTTAAAATCGCCCCCACATCTTCGTCCTCACAACAGATTACCCTGGACCGGTTGCCATGAAGCACACACCGAGGTTCCGTTTTCCATCCTAACTTTGACACGTGCGCATAGATATCATTACCATTTTTCCTCAGTTGCTGGAAGGCCCTTTCAGCCACTCCATTATGAAACGGGCACAGCAGAAAGGGCTGCTGGAGATTCATCTGCATGATTTAAGGGATTACACCCCCTACAAACACAGGCAGGTTGATGACTATCCATACGGTGGGGGAGCGGGCATGGTCATGATGATTGAACCCATAGCCAACTGTATTGAAACCCTTAAGTCCCAGAGACACTATGATGAAATCATCTTCCTGACTCCAGATGGCGAGTATCTGAATCAGAAAATCTGCAATCAGCTCTCTTTAAAAACCAACATCCTTCTGCTCTGCGGCCATTATAAAGGCATTGATCAGCGAGCGCGCGACCTGTTTATCACCCGCGAAATTTCCATTGGCCCGTATGTGCTTTCAGGGGGTGAATTGCCGGCAGCGGTACTGGTAGATGCAGTGGGACGGCTTATTCCGGGAGTATTGCATGACGAAACTTCCGCCCTGCTGGACTCTTTTCAGGACAATCTGCTTGCCCCTCCCGTCTATACCCGTCCGGCAGATTTCCGGGGTCATAAGGTACCCGACATTCTTCTGTCAGGCAACACGCCCCGTATTGAGGAATGGCGCCATCAGCAGGCAGTGGAAAAGACACGGCAACGACACCCCGAACTTCTGGATAACGATAGCTGAAACAGAAATCTTCTTTTATGATTTTAATGCTTATTTTTGCGTACAATTATTTAGGATGAGCAAGTTAAGCAAAGAACAAAAGCTAAAGATTTTTAAGGAGTATGGCGGCTCAGAGCAAAACACCGGCTCAGTGAAAGCCCAGGTCGCCATGTTTACCGAAAGAATCCAATCCATTACTGAACATCTGAAAACAAGTAAAAAAGACTATTCCACTACCCGTGCACTGGTCAAGCTGGTAGGTAAGCGCAGAAGACTGCTCAACTACCTGCAGCGCACTGACCTGGAGGGTTACAGGGAACTGGTTAAAAAACTTGATTTAAGAAAGTAGGCTCCGGAAATTCCGTCCTGCATCTTTTTTTACTCATATATTGGCACGTACAGGCCTCATCGGTACCGGCTCTCAAAGGGAGAGTTTCCGTTGTGGCATGTATAACTGCTCTGAAAATTTACCTGTATGAAACCACAAGGAATAACCCAATCTTTCCAATTGGAGGATGGACGCACCATCACCATTGAAACCGGCAGGCTCGCCAAACAAGCCGATGGAGCTGTAGTTGTAAAAATGGGAAATACCATGCTGCTGGCCACCGTAGTGTCAACCAAAGAGGCAAAGGAAGATGTGGACTTTCTTCCCCTCACGGTGGAATATCGGGAAAAATATTCAGCCATGGGAAAATTCCCGGGGGGCTTCTTCAAACGCGAAACACGTCCTTCCGAGCATGAAATACTTATCAGCCGCCTTGTTGACCGTGCCCTCCGACCGCTCTTCCCGGATGATTATCATGCAGATACTCAGGTTATTGTCAGCCTGATTTCGGCTGAAAAAAATACAGCCCCTGACGCTCTTGCCGGCCTGGCAGCCTCTGCAGCATTAACAATATCTGACATACCTTTTAACGGGCCTGTCTCCGAAGTAAGAGTTGCCCGCATAGATGGAAAATTCGTAATAAACCCTTCTTATGATGAGCTGGAAAGAGCCGATATGGACCTGATTGTGGCGGCCAGCATGCATGACATTTGCATGGTGGAAGGCGAAATGAACGAAGTATCCGAGGAAGACATGGTAGAAGCCCTCCGGTTTGCGCATGAAGCCATCAAAAAACAATGCGAAGCGCAACTGGAACTGGCAAAAATTGCTGGTAAGCCCAAACGTCAATACAGCCACGAAGAGAACGATGAAGACCTGAAGAAGCGGCTGACCGAATTCTGCTATGAAAGGTGCTATCAGGTTGCTTTGCAAGGTATTGCTGATAAACAAAAGCGCAGCGAGGCATTCAAGGCTATCAAGCAAGAATTTATAGACTCGTTAACCCCGGAAGAAGCATTGGAAAAAGGGGCCATGATTTCACGCTATTTTCACGAAGTGCATAAACAAGCCGTTCGGGATATGATGCTCAAAGAGCGCAAACGCCTGGACGGCAGAAGAATGGACGAAATACGTCCTATCTGGTGTGAAGTGGATTATCTGCCCTCTGCACATGGATCCTCTATCTTTACGCGGGGCGAAACCCAGTCACTCACCACAGTTACCCTGGGAACGAAGTTTGACGAGCAAATAATAGACGGGGCTGTCCTGGAAGGCTCTCACAAATTTCTCCTGCATTACAACTTCCCTTCTTTCTCTACCGGTGAAGTGAAGCCCATTCGCGCCACCAGCCGCAGAGAAATAGGCCACGGCAACCTGGCTCTGCGGGCACTCAAACCCATGATACCATTTGACGAAAACAACCCATACACCATTCGCGTGGTTTCTGATATTCTGGAATCCAACGGTTCGTCTTCCATGGCTACCGTATGCGCGGGTTCTCTGGCGCTGATGGACGCAGGCGTTAAGCTAAAAAAGCCCGTATCCGGTATTGCAATGGGTTTAATTACCAATGAGCGGGGTGAATATTGTGTGCTCTCCGACATTCTGGGCGATGAAGATCATCTGGGCGATATGGACTTTAAAGTTACAGGCACCCGTGACGGACTTACGGCCTGCCAGATGGACCTCAAAGTGCATGGCCTGTCCTTTGAAGTGATGAAAGAAGCCCTTCTGCAGGCTAAAGCCGGCAGGCTGCATATTCTGGATGAAATGGAGAAAGTAATCAGAAAGCCGAGAGAAGACTATAAGCCCCACGTGCCCAGAATTATGAAGTACACCATTGCCAAAGAATTTATTGGCGCAGTCATTGGCCCCGGTGGAAAAGTTATTCAGGATATTCAGGCTACCACAGGCACCCGTATTATTATTGAAGAAGTAGGTGAATATGGCATTATTGACATTATCTCCGATAACAAGGAAGCCATGGAAAAAGCCCTTGCCCGCATCAAAGCCATTGTAGCCGTACCGGAGGTAGGAGAAGTCTATGAAGGAACCGTTAAATCCATCATGCCCTACGGTGCTTTTGTAGAGTTTCTGCCCGGCAAGGAAGGTCTGCTTCATATCTCTGAAATCTCATGGACACGCCTGGACAGCATGGATGGCGTGTTTAAAGAAGGCGATCCGGTAAAAGTGAAGCTTCTGGATATTGATCCCAAGAGCGGTAAGTTTAAACTTTCCCGAAAAGCGCTTATTCCAAAGCCAGAGTTTAAAAAGGCCGAACAGAAATCCTGACCCCACACCGCCTTAACTGGTTACGCACGGATTCGCCTCCCGGCACCGCGCCAAACCTGCTTGTGCCTACGGGTATTCTCGCTATGTCTCTTAACGTGCTAAGCTATAACACGTAGTGCACTGCAACTTTATCATCCCCCCTTCCGTAAGAATGCAGACCTAAACAACTTACGGATGAGGCAACTCAAGATAACCAACCACATCACCCAGCGTGACAACCTTGCCCTGGAAAAGTATTTGCAGGAAATTGCCAAAGAACCCCTGCTCACGGATGAAGAAGAAGTGGAGCTGGCACGCAGGGTGCGCAAAGGCGATCCGGAAGCATTGGAAAAAATGGTAAAGGCAAACCTGCGCTTTGTGGTTTCAGTAGCTAAACAGTATCAGAACCAGGGCTTGCAGCTCAGTGACCTGATTAATGAAGGAAACCTTGGCCTGATAAAAGCCGCTCAGAAGTTTGACGAAACAAAAGGATTCAAATTCATCTCCTATGCGGTATGGTGGATTCGCCAATCCGTATTACAGGCACTGGTAGAACAGTCGCGCATTATCCGGCTTCCCCTGAATAAAATCGGATCATACAATAAGATTACCCGTGCCATGTATGAGTTTGAACAAAAATATCAGCGCGAGCCTACCAACGAAGAATTGGAAGAGATTCTCAAGATAAACAAAAAGGAGATAGACGATATCATCCGCAGCGCACATAAACATGTATCCATGGATGCGCCTTTCTCCGGAAGCAGTAATGAAGAAGAAGAAAGCAGTCTGTATGATGTCATTGAAGGGGAAAATCCTTCTGACACACAGAAAGAAATGATGAAAGAATCTCTGAAAGCCGAAATAAGAAAAGCGCTTTCCGTACTTCCCAAAAGGGATGCCGAGATTGTTTCCTGCTACTTCGGCCTGCGAGGTGAAGTGCACATGACGCTGGAGGAAATCGGAAAAAAATTTGACCTTACACGTGAGCGGGTGCGGCAAATCAAGGAGCGCTCGCTGAGAAGATTGCGCAAAACAACCACCTCCAAAGCACTCCGGACATATCTGGGAGAATAAGTGCCTCCGCAGGGAGATACCTTCTTCTTTACTATCTTCGCTCCATGCATCACATCGTGGCGCCCTCTATTCTTTCAGCGGATTTTGCCCGCCTGGGTGAAGCCATTCTTATGATTGACTCCAGTGAAGCCGAATGGATTCATGTGGACGTGATGGATGGTCGCTTCGTCCCCAACATTACTATTGGACCTCCGGTGGTCGCAGCTATTCGCCCCCTAACAAAAAAGCAGCTGGATGTGCACCTGATGATTGACCAGCCTGAAAAATTTATTGATGCCTTTCACAAGGCCGGAGCGGATCACCTCACTGTACATCTGGAGGCCAGCCCCCATCTGCATCGTACCATTCATGCCATAAAAGATACGGGCATGAAAGCAGGCATAGCCATCAATCCGCATACCCCGGTGACCCTGCTGGAAGACATCCTTGCTGACGTGGATATAATATGCCTGATGTCGGTAAATCCCGGGTGGGGAGGACAGCAATTTATTCCCCATACCTACTCCAAAATCAAAAAATTGAAACTGCTCATTCAGTCCACCGGCTCAAAAGCGCTTATTGAGGTAGACGGAGGCGTTAGTCCGGCTAATGCGGCCCAAATACTCAGTGCTGGGGCTGACGTACTGGTAGCCGGCAACAGCGTTTTCAGTTCGCCTGAGCCTGCCAAAACAATTTCCGCTCTCAGGCGCATAGACATAAATACTATCCCTGCCTGACAGCCGTTTGCGATGAGCATCATGAAAATCTGTTCGCTGATTACACTTATTCTTGTCAGCGTACTGCCTTGCACTGCGCAGAAAGCTGTTGTATTTGGTTACATCACCGATGAAAACGGAGATGTCGTTGCGGGTGTAAATGTGTATCCCCTCCTGGATCCCACCTCCGGTACCATAAGCGACCATAACGGACGTTTTGAGCTGCAACTGGATGCTCCCGGTGAAACCCGCATCGTCTTTTCCTTTATCGGCTATGAAAGTGATACCTTATCGGTAAATCTGCAACCGGGACAGCATCAGGAACTGAGCATTATCCTGCATCCCAGCATTATCAATATCAGCCTGATAGAAATCACCGATAAGGAAGCCCTGCGCAACGAAGCCAGTGGCATATACATTGAATCAAAAGATATTGAAAAAATACCTACCCCGTTTGCAGGTATTGAAGCAGCACTGGCCGCACAGGCGCTGGGAGTAAGCTCCACCAATGAGCTCAGCAGCACCTATTCTGTGAGGGGAGGCAACTTTGATGAAAACCTGGTTTATGTAAACGATTTTGAAGTGTTCCGCCCTTTTCTTATTCGCTCTGGCGAACAGGAAGGGCTAAGCTTTATTCATTCAAATCTGGTCAGCTCTGTTTTCTTTTCCTCTGGTGGCTTTCAGCCCAAGTATGGAGATAAGATGTCTTCCGTTTTGGATGTCCGCTACAAAAAGCCCAACTCCTTCAGAGGTTCTGTGGAGCTGGGATTACTTGGTGGGTCTGCCCATGTGGAAGCGGCCAGCAAAAATGAGCGATTCACCTTTTTGCTGGGCATACGCCAGAAGTCAAGTCAATACCTGCTTAAAAGCCTGGAAACAGCAGGGCAATACAGTCCTTCCTTTACTGACCTGCAAACCTTCATCACCTACCGCCTGAATAACAAGCTGGATCTGGAGTTGATAGGCAACTTTGCCATGAACCGCTTTGTATTCAAGCCCGTAAGCCGCGAAACCACCTTCGGAGTAGTAAATCGTGTACTGCGCCTGACGGTTTATTTTGATGGTAAGGAAGAAGACCGCTACCGCACGCTAATGGGTGGCTTCGCCCTGAATCATCACCTGCAGAAAAACATCGGATTAAAATGGCTGATTTCTGCTTACCGTTCGGTGGAAAGTGAGGCTTTTGATATCATTGGAGAATACTGGCTGGATGAAGTAGAGTCCGATTTCGGTAAGGAAAATTTCGGACAAACACGCTATAGCCTGGGCGTAGGAGGCCTGCAACAATACACACGCAACAACCTGGAAGCCACTATGATTGAGGGTGCGCACAAAGGATACTGCTTACTCGGCAAACATCATTTTAAGTGGGGTGTGAATTACCGGCACGAGCGCATTGAAGACCGCATCAATGAATGGGAAAGAGTGGATTCGGCAGGCTATTCCATCCCCTATACAGAAGAGCAAATAACGCTCAGCGCAGTGCTTAAATCCGACATACGGCTCAACTCTAATCGCATCAGCGGTTACGTGCAGGATACCTGGTCACTGAACAACACCGCCCGAACAACTTTCACCTATGGGATACGCTTTACATACTGGGACGTGAATAATGAGTTTGTTGCCAGCCCGCGGATACAATTTGCTTTCAGACCCAAAACAAAAAAAGCCGACCTCAGCTTTCGTATGTCTGCCGGGCTCTATAACCAGCCTCCATTTTACCGCGAACTCCGCGACCTGAATGGCAATGTACACAAAGATGTGCGTGCCCAAAAGTCTTTTCATACCGTAGCCGGCATTGACCTTAATTTCAAAGCATGGGATCGTAAATTCAAATTCATCACCGAAGTCTATTATAAATACCTGTGGGATTTGGTGCCCTATCAGTTTGACAATGTACTGATACGTTACTTTGGTGAAAACCAGGCGCGCGGCTATGCGGCAGGTATTGATTTCCGGCTGCACGGAGAGCTGGTGGAAGATGCTGAATCCTGGATCAGTGTTTCCATCATGTCTACTCAGGAAGATATTAAAAATGATTCCTACTCCATATACCTGGACTCGCTTGGCAACCGCGTTTTTCTCAGCTCCGCTAACACGGATGCCATTACCGATACCCTCACCGTATATCCGGGATTTATTCCCCGACCCACTGACAGAAGATTTAAGCTAAACCTGTTTTTCCAGGACTACATACCGAGAGTGAAATTTTTAAAAGTACATCTCAATCTCGTGTTTGCTACGGGTTTGCCTTTTGGTCCTCCTACCGGACAGCGCTATCAGGATGTGCTGCGCATCCCCTTCTACCGAAGAGTAGATATCGGCTTTTCTGCGCAGCTCTTTGACCGCAATCGCAAGGAATTGCCTCCGAAAAATTTTATGCGCCACTTTGAGAGCATTTGGGCTACTTTGGAAGTCTATAACCTCATAGGAGTAAATAATACGGTTTCCTATCTATGGATTAAAGATATTTCCAACACCATTTATGCAGTGCCTAACCACCTGACAAACCGCAGAATAAACTTCAGAATCATCTTTAAATTCTGACCACCCTGATGAAGAAAAATGTATTTATTGCCCTCGAAGGTATTGACGGCAGTGGCAAGAGTACACAGGCACGCCTACTAGCTGAAAACATGCAGAAATACGGCCTCCGGGCTGTAGTCACCAGTGAACCCACCAGCGGTCCCATCGGCCAACTGATTCGCTCCATTTTGCAAGGCAACATGCCGGCAGATCATCGTACTGTCGCTGCCCTATTTGTTGCTGACCGCCTGGAGCATCTGCTGGATAAAGAGCAGGGTATTTTAAAAATGCTGGCTTCAGGATATTCCGTAATCAGCGACCGCTATTATTTTTCCTCTTATGCCTACCAGGGCTCTCATGCCTCCCTGGATTGGGTTATTGCAGCCAATTCGGCTTGTGCTGACCTTCTGCGACCCGACTTAAATGTATTTATTGACGTCTCTCCCGAAATCAGCCTGAAACGGCTGGCTGCTTCGCGGAACGCACTGGATATTTATGAAACCTCGGGCAATCTGGAGCGGGTACGTGAAAAATATCTGGAAGCCTTTGACCGCATGCAGTCCGAAGAGCAGATTTTTATCACGGACGGCAATCGCCCACCTGATATGATTGCTGCCGATATCTGGAAAGAAGTGGCACGGCTGGTTCAATCTCAAACCATAACATGAACCATATAAGCATATTTTCGTACAAAGGAACAAATCACTGCTTGCATTACCAATACATTACACATTAACCCGATTGCTCCCCCATCAAATGAAGCTGCTATTAGTTGACGATGACCCGATGATACACCGGCTGGTGGACTTTGCCCTGCGCGAGGAAGGATATGAATTGATTAAAATGGATAATGGATTTCAGGCTAAAAAGTGGCTTGAAAACCATCATGACGAAATTCATGCCATGGTGTTGGACTGGGAAATGCCGGGCATGAGCGGCCTTGACTTGCTGAGCGCTCTGAAGAAGGAAGATGCATTTAAAGATATTCCCGTGGTAATGCTCACGGCATATGGCGGCAAATCTGACATCCAGCGAGGCATTGAAGCCGGAGCCTATTACTACCTCACCAAACCTTTCAATAAAGATTTTCTGTGTTCTATCCTCAGGCGTGCAGTGTATGACTATCAGCAACTGCTGGAACTGAAACACAAACTCTCCGTCTCACAGAATCCACTCAGCAACATGCTGCGCGGCATCTTTGAATTCAGAACCCTTCAGGAGGCACAAAAACTCTCCATTCTTATCGCCAATGCCAGTAAAACCCCGGATAAAGCCCTGCTAATCTGTGAACTGCTCAATAATGCTGTTGAGCATGGTAACCTGGGAATAGGCTACGAAGAGAAAACCCGCCTTATTGAGCAAAACCGCCTGGTAGATGAAATCATGGAAAGACTGAATAAACCCGAATACCGCAATAAATGCGCTACCGTGGAAATTATTCGTGAAAAAGACGTGCTTAAGGTGGTTATCAAAGACCAGGGCAATGGCTTTGACTACAACCGCTATCTGGAATTTGACTCGGCCCGCATGTTTGACAATCACGGCCGCGGCATCGCTATAGCACGGTCTATGCTGGATATTCAATACATCGGCAAAGGGAATGTGGTACAAGCCATTATTCCCATTGAGCAGAGTAATTAAAAAATCCGTATAACCTTTTTCACCTTCCGTTTGATTGCTGAAATGCGTTTAGTTAAATTTGCAGTGGGCAAGACTTATACGACCAGCTCCCTTTGAACTCCCCCAGGACCGGAAGGTAGCAAGGGTAGAAGGTTGTAGCGGTGCGATATAAGTATCTTGCCTATTTTTTTTGACCTCATCCTCTCTCCTCTTTATTTCATTACAATGAGCTTTATGGGTATTACCTGCTTGCCGGCACTTAATTTCAGAAGATAAAAGCCCTCTGTCAAATCAGAGAGGTAAATCATTTGCCTGTGTTTACCCGATGACATGACGGCAAAATTCTGATACACCCTTTTGCCATCTACCGTGTAGATATCTATTGAAACCTCAGAGGACTGGCTCAGAGAGTAGTGCAGCATCAACGCCTCACCGTTCACTACGGGATTGGGTGAACCACTCACCCCATACAAAGGCCCCGGCACTTCCACACCAGTAACTACTATAAGCACCGTTACCGAGTCTTTATCCGTCTGTCCGCAGGCATCGGTTACTTCCAGTACAATGGTATAGCTACCTGTTGCGGCATATGAATGAGACGGAGCCGGTAAAACCGAGGTAGCTCCGTCACCGAAATTCCAACTAAAAGTCAAATCTGCACCGGAGGAGGAGTTGGCAATGTTTACGGTTTTCTGATCACCCTGAACAGTGGCAGTAAAATCTGCATTCGGAGGAGCACAGGTGGTCAACAGATAATTAACCGTATCGGCATTCCCACAATTGTCAGTCACAATCAGCACGACTGTGTAATTACCATGAGCCTGATAGGCATGAGCCGTTGACGGATTGGTGTTGCTGCTTCCATCACCAAAATTCCATAAGTAAGAAATTATGTTGCCGGATGAACTATCACTGAAATTAAACGTGAGACCATTGGGAACAACCTGCGTGAAGCTGAAGTCTGCCCGGAGAGGTTCGCAAATTGTGATTTGCTGCTGAGTTGTATCTCTCTTGCCGCAAAGATTTTCCACTATAAGAGTCACTGTAAAGGTTCCTGCTGATGCATAGGTATGTACCGGAGTGGAATCGGAAGAAGTAACCCCGTCACCGAAATCCCACAAAAAGCCTACAGGTGTGCCCGTGCCGGCATAAGCATAATGGGCACTCAGTCCGTTAGCCGAAAAACCGACTGCTGCCTGCAGCGGTGCACATACCGTAAGATTGCTGCAGGTAGTTTCAGAAGCGCAAAGGTTGGACACCGTTAGGCATGCCTGGTATGTACCATCTGCCCCATACACATGCACGGTTGCCGGGCCGGTTGCCGTACTCCCATCTCCAAAATCCCACGCATAAGTGTCTGTGCTGCGGAATGAGTCTGCTGTAAAGGCAATATCCAGGCCACTTCCACCAGCAGCTGTAACAAAGGAGGAAGATACCTGTCCGCTTATTGTATCCACAAACACCGGGGCTGCAGTGCGCACGGCCGGACATCCTGCAACAGTAATTTTCCAGTCATAGAAATAATAGTAATGGTTGGGGCCGAGGGGGTTTGTGCTTCCGGTGATGGAGGCAACACCAGCAACGGTATAAGGATAAGTTGCACCCATGTCATTCCGATAAAGCCCGCTCACCGTGGAGCCGTTGGCATCAATCCGGTAGATGCCGGGCGCTATTGTAAATCCGACAGGTATAAACACCTTTGTTTGAGGCGCACTCACATGCACACCCACCACATCCAGCACATTCAGATTGCTGACATCACTCAGCTCTACATATACCGTTCCGGTATCCTGCACATACACAGCCACCGAATCCAGGGTAAACTCCTGATATGCTTCAAACACAAGTCCCTGAGCCCCACCGGGCAGGTAACCTCCTGTTCCGATTGCAGTGTCGGCAGGTCCCAGACGATATGCTATCTCTATGGAAGCTTCAACATAATAGGTTACCGATGAATCCAGCATCGGTGTGGTAAAAGACGTCCCCACATGTATTCTGTTGCCCCCTTGAGGCTGATCGTACCAGGAGTAAGAAAGCATAGAATCGGCAAGCACCTCAATGGTAGTAGTAGCAGATTTGCATATAGAATCCGCATAAGGCAACAGCACCGGCTGAGTAGCTTGTGGTGTAATATCAACGATCTGCTGCAGAGTATCATTTTGGCTATTTCCGTCACCGGGTGCTGAAGTAAATATGGTAAACTGCGTGGCTCCGCCTGTGAGAAGATTAAATGTCCCCACCAGCAAGGTATCCGTTTGTCCATTCACAATAGGACGCGAGGAAGAAGCGGTAAATGTGCCGGAAGCCGCTCCGGAGAGTATCACTGTTACCGGCACTCCAGATATGGTGTCTACTCCAAAATTTGCTATTACTACTTTAATATCCATTGCTGTTGAGCCGCAGTTTTTATTCTGTGGTTCCACTAATGCAACCACGGTTGCATCTATGGCAACAGGCGTAAATTCATAAGCTCCCACGTCAGGAGTAATCGTGTCTCTTGCATTTTGAAGGATATCTTCCATAACACCCACCGGAGTGCCTTTATTATCAATAGAAAGACTAATGGGTAACAGATTCCCGCCAGCCGGATTGGCAAACTGCGGATTGCCGAACAGTGAGTTGGCATCAAATGTACTGCCCGCCTGCCAGGCCGGAAAGCCCTTGTAATTGACACCGTTGTAGAGACCAATATTATTTTGTCCCTGAGTGGTATCCGTGAAATAGATATTGTAATCAATAATCAGATTCGCACTAGGATTGGTCACATACACACAATGTTTTGTACCGCTACCTCCTCTTGTAATAGAAATAATATTGTTCCGGAAATCCACGTCAGAGCCGGTAGAAGCCTTGTAGAATCCTCGCGTAGGTCCGATGGCCGTACTTGCTGCATGATCCAGCGAAATGCTGTTGTGGTAAAATTGCGATCCGCTTGAGGCGGAGTTGTAAATGGCATAAACCGTACCGTTGCTGTTTATATTGTAAATAATATTATTTACCACTCTGTTTTCCTTACCCGGGTAAGCTGCACAGCTCTGCAGGTAGATGGGATAAGAGGCCCCGCTAAGTGAAAGAGCATTGTCGTGGGTATTGTGAATTCGGTTGCGCTCAACATTGCTCCCTATACATGAGGTCAGGTAGACTCCATAAAAGGTTGTAACATCAGCCCGGTTTGCACGGCTGATGTCGTTATCCGTGATCACTGTTCCTTCGGCATCGCTGATAAATACGCCATAGGCGTAAAAATCACGGATAACATTTCCCTGTATTACATTCTGCCTTGCCGTATCTGCTGCTGAGCCGTTGATGCGTATGCCATGATATCCGCCCGTGATAGTATTTCCTACAATGTAGTTATAGTTTCCGTTATTTCCGGAAGCTGAAGTGGACAAATCGCTTGCCGAGAACGCAATACCGGTAGAATTGGCCTGAACCGTACTGGATACCGCAGACAGGTCAATCGTGCACCCTTGAATGCGGTTGCTGTCAGCCCTGCCGGTAAATAATAAGCCGTAGCCATAGGTATTGCCGGTAGCAACCATTTGGAGATCATGTAATGTTATATGTCGCGTTCCGTTTAGCTTAATCAGATATCTTTTCCCGGACGTGGGAGCAAATGACAGGGTATTGCCGTTTCCGTTAATGGTTATCGTATTCACAGCACTTGCCCCTGGTACTGACATAAATTCAACCTGCTCATTATAAGGACCACTGCCTGCAACTACATCAAACACAACCGGAGCAGTGATGCCGCAAACCGAAAGAGCACGCGCAACATCAGAAAAACTCTGAAAATTGGTAGCCGAGGGGGGAGCGTTTCTATTGATTGTATAATTGCCGCTTAGTGTTGTACACAAAAACTGTCTGGCAGTGGTGTCGTTAAGCCGGTTTGCATCTTGGGTTCCATTCACACTATCAATGAAGGCATACAAATAAGTGGCTCCGGAGAGAATTACGGGTGTTGTGAAACTTATGTCCTGACTGGTACCTCCGTTTATATTCAGTCCAGTAAATGTTTCCTTTACCGTATTCAAATCATCTGAATAAGACAGAGTCAGCTTGTTGATTATCTGATTTTGGGTATTTGTTATTCTCACAATAACGGATTGTGCCCCGCTTACCGGACTTACCGGAGCAACCCAGCTGATTGCTGCATCCAGCGCAGTTGGTGTAAACTCATAGGCTCCCGGATCAGGGGTAGTGGCATTACGAGGTTGTTGCAATATATCAGAGAGGACGCCCACCGCAGTGCCCGCATTGTTGACCAGAATACTTGTAGGTGTAAAATCTCCCGCTGCTGCATTGACAAACTGAGGGTCGGCATGCATTGAGTGCTGATCAAAAGCTCCGCTATTAGCGGTTTTCCAGTCGTTAAGCGATACATAGTCTGTTGTATCATAGCGGCCGGTGAACACATTGTTGCCACCCGCAGTAAACAACACGTTATAATCAGAAGTGATGTTTGAAGATGCAGAGTTGAATTGCAGACAATACTTGTTGCCTGTGCCCCCGCGCCTGAGGTAAAAAATATTGTTCTTTACATCCACACCTGCAGCCGGGGTAATCTGAAAGAAACAGCTGGCAGCATCAGTAGATGCGGAGGCTGAGTCATCAATAACAATTGTATTATGATAATAGACCGCATAATCCGAACCGGAATTATACAGGGCGCTGATAAGGCCATTGCTCGTCATCTGATAAATCAGATTATTGTAAATCTTGTTTTCCCTCCCCGCTGTTGCATCCGATTCATCCAGATAAACGCCATAGGCGGGCAATGTGGAGCCGGGCATGCTACCCGTTGGATTGAATATTCTATTTCCGGAGATAACAGTCCGCTCACATGCGGTTGCCAGTGCAATGCCATAAAACGGACCGCCTGTAAGACGATTAGGTCTGCTGATTCGGTTGTTGGAAATGATCGAGCTATCCGCATAGCTGAGAAATATCCCATACGAATAAAAATCACGAATGGTATTATTTAAAAATTTATTGCCTGTAATCTTTCCGGAAGGGTCACCATTGAATCGTATACCATACCCACCGTTTATTATGGTACAGTTTTTAATGGTTACATGATGCGCGGTGTTGCCTGTGCCCCCAATAGAGGTATTGGAATTAGTGGCTACAATACCTGCAAAATCGTTCAGATTAGTATTCTTAATCAGAGACAGGTCTATGGAGCAGCTATCCAGCGTAATATGAGACGCTCCGTTCATAAGATGCACTGCCCACCCATAAGTGGAGTCAATAACCGACAATCTCAGATTACGTATGGTTATATAGCTTGCGCCATTTAGCTTAAGAATGTGCCGGCTGGTACCATTAGGCGTGTAGTTTATCGTGGTATTGTTTCCGTGAATAACAACAGTATCTGCAGCGCTTACTCCCGGAATAGCCGGTATCTCTATTTGTTCAACATACGGCCCGTTAAGCACGCTTATAGCAACCGGACCTGCAATGCCACAAAACGACAAGGCTTCCACAGCTTTCGTAAAGCTGATAAAATTGGTGGCTGATGCCGGCAGTGTTTTGTCAATCGTATAGGCGCCAGACAAACTGGGACAAAGATTCTGATAGATGGTGTCATTCGTGCGTACGGCATCCATGACCGTATTCACTGAATTGATATATGCCTTCATGACCACGGCTGCCGTTAGGCTGTACGGTGTGCTGAATGAGAGGTTCTGGTTGTTGCCCGGAGCAATATTCAAACCCGAAAAGTTTTCTGTGATAAAAACTGTATTATCACTATAGGTAAGATTTATTTCCGTAATGGCCGACTGAGAGAAATTACTGTTGGCAATGTTTACGGTAATAAGATGGCTGCCTCCGCTTACAGGTGGTACGGGTGAAAACCATGTAATAGATGCATCTACAAAAACAGGATCAAACTCATAAGCTCCGGGGTCAGGGGTTACACTGTTGCGCACATTTCCAAGAATGTCGGTCGCCACAGACACATTTGTGCCCGCATTATTAATGAGGTTATTTGCCGGAGTGAAATCACCCAATGATGAATTTACATACAAGGGATTAGCAAAGATGGAGTGTGCATCATAGGCTCCCCCGTTGGCTGTTTGCCAATCCGAAAGGGTGGTGAAATCCGCACCCCAATACCCTACATGATTTACATTGGTATCGGTATAATACACATTATAGTCTATAATAATGGAGGAGCCCGCATTTCCAAGATAAACACAATGTTTATTGCCTCCTCCTCCCCTCAAGACAGTCACCACGTTGTTGACAAACTGAATATTGGAAGCCAAAGTGTTTTGAAAAAAACCGCGCGTTGTTGCCCCTGTAGATGGCAGATGATCAAGGGAAATAGTATTATGATAGTAATAAGTGCCATCTGCCCCTGAATTGAACAGCCCGTAAATGGTGCCGTTGCTGTTGAAATTATAGATAAGATTATTTACGATGCGGTTTTCCAGTCCGGTCGGAGCATCAGCACTGGTGAATATACCTATGGTGGAACCGCTTGCGGCAGAAATAGCGTCATGGGTGTTGTGAATGCGATTCTTCTCAATCAGTGTTCTCTGGCATCGGGCATCCAGATAGATGCCATAAAAGGTGCCGCCATTGGTTCTGGTATCTCTGCGGATATCATTAGCTGAAACCAGCGTGTTATCATTATCCAGCAGGTAAATACCGTAGGAATAAAAATCGCGGATAGTATTCCCGATTATCCGGTTGTTTGCCGATTTGGTAAACTGCGCTCCCGAAAGCCTCACCCCGCTGAAGCCTCCGATGATGTTGTTATTTTCCAGCACCAGATGGTTTGTGTTATTACCCGCAACACTCACCGATACCGTAGATGCTGACGCCACCACACCGCAGGAATTATCTATCACCGTGCTGGTGACAGCTGACAAATCAATCGTGCAGTTTTTAATCGTATTGCTGTCAGCCTGATTGATGATAAATATTCCCCATCCATAATCCGGACTGGTTCCCACAATATGCAGGTTGTCAATAATCCAGTGTTTGCCGCCATCCAGCTTAATCAGATGCCTGTCAGAAGCTGTCGGACTGAAGGAGAGTGTCTCTCCATTCCCTTTAAGGGTAATGGTATTTGTGGCACTGGCTCCGCTGACTGCCGGAAGTGTGAGTTGTTCAATAAAGGGACCCGCTCCGGGAGTGAGGTCAAGCGTTACCGGACCGGCTATGCCGCATATTGCAAGAGCATTCACCGCAGCAGTAAGACTGGAAAAATCAGCAGAAGGGCCTCCAACGGAAAAAGTACCGTTTAAAGCAGGGCAAAACTGTAGGGTGAGGGTATCATTGGCCGGATTGGCATCGGCAGCACCGTTGGGGTCGGATGTCCATACCCGTAAGGTAGTATTACCGGCCATAAAGTTGTAGGCTCCTATTATAACGGGCGATGAAACCTGCGAAGAGGTCAGCGCTCCGCTCCATGCATAAGGAGTTTGTGAAACACCATTCACACTCCAGTTAATGGTAGAGCTGGTTAACTGAGATAACCCGAAATTTTTTATTCTTACAATCACATTCTGCAGACCTGCTACAACAGGATTGCTCGGTGAATCAATGCTGAACACTCCGGCATCATTGCTGCTCAGCGTGTAAAAAGTAAAATCATCAATGGCAATGTCGCTCAGTGATCCGTTGCCAGTAACACCCCGTATACGCAGAATAATGGTATCTCCCACAAAGCTGCTCAGGTCAATGGTTTTCAGCTGCCACTGGTTAAGGTTTGCTGTAATCTGCGGAACCACCATCTGAATAAAAGAAGCTCCATTGTCCACGCTCACATCTACATAGATTGACCCCATATTATTCCCATAGAGATGATACCAGAAATCCACATAAAAATTGGTTAAACCGGTGAGGTTGAGTGGGGGGCTCAGCAACGAGGCTGTTTTGAGCGGTGAACACGGGTTGGAGGATTCCACATATAGGTATTTTCCTGTGCCTCCGGCACTGTGATCACCCGAAGGACCCGTGTTGCCCGTTGGAGTAGCTCCCGAATAGGTTGCCCAGTCCAGGTCATCATTGGTGGCATTGACCCATCCTGCCGATAAGGTACAGGATGCACCGCAATTGCTGGAGCATAGAGTAAAAGCATCAAAGTTTTGTGTGGCCGGAAAAGAACTGATGACCTGAGCCTTCAGTCCTAAAACCATTACCAGCATCCAGCAAGTAATTCCAAGGTGTCTCATGACAAATAGTTTATGCTTTTTTAAAATTTACTCCGGGCAAAAGTTAAGCATTCTAAATTTACAGAAGACCGAAGCTTTACACAAGCAGAATGAAAAGATGTGAACTCGCTTTCAGCAAGCAGCTGCGTCTTCAGGCCGCAGCTTCCGTGGCTCTGAGGATGTGTTGCATCATATTGCGTCCCAGCAGCGCTGAAGCTGTTAATACTCCGGCCATCATTGCACCGCCTATGCCACAGGTAGTAATATCCTGACCCGTCAGCAGCAGGTTTTTTATCGGGGTGCGTGGACGCAAAAAACTGCACTGAAAGCGCCTAGGCGTATGAGCCAAACCATATATTTCTCCCCGGGCATAATTCACAAAATTGGCCGTAGAAAGGGGTGTGGAAAGCTCGGCATGTTCTATTTTCCCTTTTACCTGAGGCTCCACATTGAAAAGGTGCTCCAGCAGTCTTTTGATGAGTTTTTCTTTTAAGGCTTCATAGTCACTGCCGCGTTTATTCCAGCGCGTGCCTTCCCATTTTTGAAACCATGGATAGGGAGCAAACCCTATGATTTCTATTGTGCTGCGTCCGGGGTAGCGATTCTGAAAGTCAGGGTCTTTAGCCGAAGGAAAAGAAATATACACCACAGGCAGAGGTGCCTCCGGATCAGATTCGTAGTTCTTCAGGTTTGCATCATGATCGTAATTATCCGGGTAAATCCAATAGTTAGCTTTTGGAAGGCGAAGTGCTTCTGCTGAATGGGGCAAGCCCAGATAGAGGCTTATATGAGAGGCTGAAGGTTCCAATAAACCAAGCTTCACCTGATAACCAATTTTTTGTGTAATCTCGGCTGGCAGCAGCCTGCCGAAGGTGTTCATGAATCCGGCATCGCTGATCACAACCGGAGCTAACAGCTCGCGTCCATCAGCCATCTTTACACCAATAGCCTGCTGATTTTTCACCAGAATCCGGGTCACTTCGGCATTCGTATAAAGTTTACCGCCTGCGGCTTCAATGACCGGCAATATGGATTCCGCAATCTTACCGGCCCCACCAATGGGATAATACCCTCCATTAAAGTAATGTTTAACCAGCATGGCATGCATGGCAAAGCTACTTTGCGCTGGCGGCAATCCATAATCCCCATATTGTCCGGTGAGCACGCCAATCAGCTTTTTATTCCGGGTAAGACTTTGCAACACCTCCAGCGTGGTTGGGCGAGACAGGCGCAGAAACTTTGACCGCATGAACCATCCTGCTACCCAGCTCATCCAAGGCGATAACGCTTTTTCCGCAAAATATGGCCATGCCGCAGAGGCAGCCTTGAAAACCAAATCCACATATGCATCAATGGCCTGCACATCTGCAGCATTGGGAAAGTATGTTTTCATCTGTTCCTTCCAGTTCTGCACGCCTTTCACGAAACGATACTCTTCCTTCCCAAAGAGAATACGATCATACGTCTCACCCATATCCGCCCACTGCAGCCGTCCATCTGTGACATAATCAAACATTCTCTTCATCATACGCGTATCTTTATCCAGCGAGCCGACATAGTGCAGCCCCACATCCCACTCATAATTCTTTCGTTTGAATACGTGGGTAAATCCGCCTGCTGTATAGTGCTTTTCCAGAATGAGCACCTTTTTGCCTTCTTTGGCTAATATGGCACCCGTTGCCAGAGCTCCCATGCCCGAACCAACAATAATGACTTCATAATTGTCGTCAACAGGGTGCTGTTTGTAGGATAGTCCTGTTTTCACGGCTTAATGTATTTGTTTGTTGAAAGGTGAGCAGCCAGATAATTCCATACTATGGTCGTGGCTCCTTTTCTTTGCTCAATAATTTTTTTTGCCTTCTCTCCTGCCTGCAGATAGCGGCCACCAGTGAGCAATTCACGTACACACTCAGCCAGTTGAGCAGCATTGTTTACTACAAAAGCAGCTCCTGCCTCAACAAGAGCCTCAGCTTCCGGAAATTTATGATGCCGAGGACCAAACAGCACAGCCTTGCCCCATGCCGCGGGTTCAAGGGTGTTATGCAGTCCCTCTCCGAATCCACCACCAATATAAACAAGGTCTGCATATCTGTATGTGCTCATGAGGTGTCCCACCGTATCCAGCAGCAATACCTGCCAGGAACCGACCTCCCGCATTTGAGAAAAGCGTACACAGCCCACCTTAATTTCCCGCTCCATGCGTGCCAGGGTGTCTGCATCTACATCGTGTGGCGCAAGGATAAACCTCAGATTTTCACGCAACGCAGCATCATTGACCACAGGAAGTACAACCGGATAATCCCGGGGCTCCAGGCTTCCAATCACCATCTGCCTTTTTTCAGCCTGAAAAATTGCTACAGGAGGCAATGCCGCAGCTCTTTCCACAGTCTGCGCTACGCGGTCTACGCGTGTGTCTCCGGCTGTGACAACATTCCTGAATCCATAGCTTTCCAAAAGCGATTGCGAGATCTTATCCTGAACAAATATCCTGTTAAAAAACCTAAGCATATGCAGAAAAAAACGGCCATAGCACCTGAAATAAATATCCGAAGGACGGTAAACGGCCGAAATGAGGATGGTCTCAATATTGCGCACATGAAGCTCGTGCAGATAATGATACCAAAGGTCATAGCGCACAAAAATGGCAACCCGCGGATTAACTATGTCCAAAAATTTGCGGGCATGCGTTCGGCTATCCAACGGCAAATAGAAAAACCGGAAGTTACCTTTTCGTTTGCCTGCCCATTGATAACCGCTTGGGGAAAAAAAAGTTACAATCACTTGTCCGTATTCCTGAAGCTTTTCCGCCAGCGGTAAGGCCTGTTCATATTCCCCCAGTGATGCACAATGAATCCAAAAACGGTCTCCCCCTTGACTTAGCGAAGCCAGTTGATTCCATACGTCTTGTCTTCCGATTACCCATTGTTTTGCCTTGTCACTAAACGAAGCGTGCAGCCGGGCGCCTATCGCATACAAGGCAATGAAAGTATTATAAACAGCAAGGCTCAGCAGAGGCTGACGCGACATCAGTTTCAGTAGTAATAATATTTTTCAGTCTGAGTGAAATAAAAAGGAATAATCCATCCAAGACGAAAACCTACCAGAATATCTTTTCGCATTCGGTCATCTTTACGGTTTTGGTCATAATTCCAGCTCCTACGATTTTTCGTAAAGCCTTCCTGTATTTCAACTCCGAAGTAGAAGTTAAGCCGTTTCTTTTTTGAATCCAGATAGGAATACCCGATGAACTGAGAAAGCATAAAACCACTGGTAAGGCGGTCATATCCCTTTTTATACTCACGGCTGAGCATGGGCGCCTCTGAGGCATCTACTTCTATGTTTATTTTATGTTGCAAATAACCCGCCCCCGCCAACAATAACAGACCGGAGTTTTTATTGGGCTTCCGGAATGCAATTATTTTGCCTCCATGTGCGATAAGGTTGAATCCTTTTTCCGAAAAGGCATAATCCGTATATAATCCGCTGCTGCCTATGAGAAAACCTTCACGATCCACAATATGATGCAATACATTAGGCTCCCTTACTTTCCGGCCAAACAGAAAATTTCCTTCAGCTCCGATCAACACATTTTTCCCCAACTTTCCTCCAATGCCCATGCCTAAAGACGAGTTTACTCCGAAGCGGTCTGCCATATCTGCAAACGGTATCTGAACCGTATAGTTCACCTTAATCATAAACAGATTTACCACGGAATCCTGCAGCAGCGATTGCCCCAGTGCCCATATCGGCAAAAAAACAAGCAATAAGATGTATGCCATGCAGTTCATATTAGCCTGAATTCATTGCTAAGCGTGATCTTCTTCTAAAATCAAATCATCGCTGAGACCGATTTCAAATATACCTATATTTGCTGCCGTTTTTTCAGTCCTCTTTGCGCAGAAAACTTGTATGAAAGAAATCCGGATGGTTGATCTTTTGTCTCAGTATGAAAAAATACAGACTGAGATAGGTAAAGCTCTATCCGGGGTAATACAATCAAGTCAGTTTATCCATGGTCCGGAAGTAAGGGCCTTTCAGGAAGAACTGGCTGAGTTTATGGGCTGCCGGCATGTAATTACCTGCGCCAACGGAACCGATGCCCTTCAGCTGGCATGCATGGCCCTTAATCTGAAACCGGGCGATGAGGTGATTACTACCGATTTCAGTTTCGTTTCTACTCTGGAAATTATCGCCCTCCTGGGCCTGAAACCTGTGCTGGTGGATATCCGCCCGGACACATTCAACATAGACCCCGATGAGATTGAAAAACATATCACCCCAAAAACCAAAGCCATCATTCCGGTGCATCTGTATGGACAGTGTGCCGATATGGAACGTATCATGCAGATAGCCGCCAAATATGGCCTGTATGTAATTGAAGATACCGCCCAGGCCATTGGAGCAGAGTACCGCTTTCCGGACGGCACAGTTAAAAAAGCCGGTACTATCGGCACTATTGGCACCACTTCTTTCTTTCCTTCAAAGAATCTGGGCTGCTATGGCGATGGCGGAGCAATCTTCACCAATGACGATGCCCTTGCCGATGAATTGAGAAGCCTGGCCAATCACGGACAAAAGGAACAATATCATTATCAGCGCGTAGGGGTTAATTCCAGGCTGGATGCCATACAGGCTGCTATTCTCCGGGTAAAGCTGCGTTACCTGCAGGATTACACGCAGGCGCGCAGAGAAG
This sequence comes from Chitinophagales bacterium, assembly GCA_026003335.1. Lineage (NCBI taxonomy): Bacteria > Pseudomonadati > Bacteroidota > Chitinophagia > Chitinophagales > Chitinophagales bacterium. The sequence goes on from BPHB01000002.1 coordinate 594,537, forward strand.
CAGCTGCCTTTTATGATAAAGCCTTTCAGCAGTGGGAGGCATTATCCATCCCTGCCCGGGCAACCAACTCTACTCATGTTTTTCATCAATACACGATTACTCTGCACGGCATAAACCGGGAGGAACTCAGAAAAGCCCTGGCGGCAAAAAAAATTCCCACCATGGTGTATTATCCGAAACCTTTACATGCCCACTCTGCGTATAAATACTTAAATTATGCCGACAAAGAGTTCCCGATTGCTGTAGACATGAGCAATAGAGTGCTATCACTTCCCATGCATTCGGAGTTGGATGCAACGCAACTGGAATATATCACATCGGCAGTAAAAGAATTTATCCAGCAACAATAAATTAAAACCAAAACCCAATCAAGTCATGAACATTGCAATCATAGGTACCGGGTATGTCGGACTGGTAACCGGCACCTGTCTTGCTGAAACCGGTAATAACGTGATATGTGTGGACATAGATGAAGAGAAAGTCCGCAAAATGCTAAGTGGCATAGTGCCTATCTATGAGCCACACCTGGATGTACTTTTTGAAAGAAACATTCGCGAGGGACGGCTGACCTTTACTACTCAACTGGCGGATGCAGTGAAGGCATCAAAAATTATATTTCTCGCCCTCCCCACGCCTCCAGATGAAGACGGATCTGCTGATCTGTCCTACGTATTAGGCGTGGCTGAAGAGCTGGGTAAAATCATCACTGAATACAAGGTCATTGTGGATAAAAGCACGGTTCCTGTAGGCACTGCTGAAAAAGTCAGAGCTGCCATACAAAAAAACGCCAAGGTAGATTTTGATGTAGTCTCCAATCCGGAATTTCTGCGTGAAGGTTTTGCCGTAGATGACTTTATGAAACCGGATCGTGTAGTAGTAGGCACCAGCTCTGAAAGAGCCCGCAAGCTGATGGAAGAACTTTACAAACCCTACGTTAGGCAGGGTAATCCTATTATCTTCATGGATGAAAAATCAGCCGAGCTGACCAAATACGCAGCCAATGCCTTCCTTGCGACCAAAATCACATTCATGAACGAAATAGCCAACTTTTGCGAAAAAGTAGGGGCTAATGTAGATATGGTCCGTATTGGCATTGGCTCAGACAGCCGTATAGGCAAACGCTTCCTCTTTCCGGGTATTGGCTATGGCGGCAGCTGCTTCCCCAAAGATGTACAGGCACTGGTAAAATCCGGTAGAGAACACGGCTATGAGTTCAAAATACTGGAAAGCGTCATGGCCGTCAATGAAAAGCAAAAAACCATTATCATTCCCAAGATAACCCAGTACTTCGGCAGCAACGGAAGTCTCTCAGGCAAACGTTTTGCAATGTGGGGCCTGGCCTTCAAGCCCGATACCGATGACATCCGCGAAGCACCGGCTCTGTACATCATTGACGAACTGCTGAAACTGGGCGTACACATCGTAGCCTTTGACCCTGAAGCGATGCCCAATGTAAAAAAGAAACTGGGCAATAAAATAGAATACGCCCCTGACCGCTACTCTGCTCTCAAAGATGCAGACGCCCTTATCATTGCTACTGAATGGAGTGAATTCCGCTCACCCGACTTTGAAAAAATGGCCTCCCTCATGAAACAAAAGGTAATATTTGACGGACGCAACCTCTACGAACCTGCTGAAATGCAAGCCAAAGGTTTTTACTACCGTAGTATTGGAAGAGAACAGGCCAACTGAGCATGAAAAGAGTCCTGATTACAGGCGCGGCAGGTTTTCTCGGTTCCCACCTCTGCGACCGTTTTATTAAAGAAGGATATGAGGTTGTCGGTATGGATAATCTCATCACCGGCAATCTGCGCAATATTGAACACCTCTTCAAACTCAAGGAATTTGAGTTTTATCATCATGATGTATCCAAGTTTGTGCACGTACCGGGTAAGCTGGACTACATCCTGCACTTTGCCTCCCCGGCAAGCCCTATTGATTACCTGAAAATACCCATTCAAACACTAAAGGTCGGCTCTCTGGGCACACACAACCTGCTGGGACTGGCCAAAGCCAAAAATGCCACCATCATGGTGGCTTCCACCTCTGAAGTGTATGGCGACCCGCAGGTACATCCGCAAAAAGAAGATTACTGGGGACATGTAAACCCCATCGGGCCTCGCGGTGTTTATGATGAAGCAAAGCGCTTTCAGGAAGCCATCACCATGGCCTATCATCGCTTTCATGGCCTGAAAACACGTATCGTCCGCATCTTTAATACCTATGGCCCCCGCATGCGCCTCAATGACGGAAGGGTGCTGCCGGCTTTTATAGGGCAAGCGCTCCGCGGTGAAGACCTCACCGTCTTTGGCGATGGCAGCCAAACGCGTTCATTCTGCTACGTGGATGACCTGATTGAGGGTATCTACAGACTGCTGCAGACAGACTACGTATATCCGGTTAACCTGGGTAATCCCGAAGAAATTACCATCCGGGAATTTGGTGAGGAAATCATCCGTCTCACCGGCAGCAGGCAGAAGCTCGTTTTTAAAGAACTGCCTGTTGACGACCCCAAACAACGCCAGCCCGACATCTCCCTGGCCAAAAAACTTCTTGGCTGGGAGCCCCGCATAAGCAGGGCAGAAGGACTTCGTATCACCTATGAATATTTTAAAAGTCTTCCTCAGGAAGAGTTGTTTAAAAAAGAACACCAATTTGAAGAATACATTAAAAAATAGCACCCACTCATGTATCAGGAACTCATCAGCGGCAAGGCAAAGCTTGCCGTCATCGGCCTGGGCTATGTAGGTTTGCCCATCGCTCTGGAATTTGCGCGCAAAATACCCGTCATCGGGTTTGACATTAATGAAGAGCGCATAAAGATGATGAAAAAGGGCATTGACCCCAGCAACGAGCTGACTGCTGAAGATTTTAAAGGAACCAATATCCACTTCACCAGCAAAGTCAATGACCTCAAAAAAGCACGATTTTATATCGTAGCCGTGCCCACTCCGGTGGATATACATAAAGTACCCGACCTTAAACCGGTACTCAGCGCTTCCCGCTCTATCGGTCAGGCGCTTAAAAAAGGCGATTATGTAGTGTACGAATCCACCGTATATCCCGGCTGCACGGAAGAAGACTGCCTGCCCATCCTGGAACAGCTTTCAGGCCTCAAGGTGGGAAAAGATTTCAAGCTGGGGTATAGTCCCGAGCGTATTAACCCGGGCGACAAGGAACACACGCTGCCAAAAATCAAAAAAGTGGTCTCCGGGTGTGATGCGGAAAGCGCAAGGGAAATAGCCCGCGTGTATGAGATAGTGGTAAAAGCAGGAGTGCATATTGCCCCCTCCATTAAAGTGGCTGAGGCAGCCAAGATCATTGAAAATACCCAGCGCGACCTGAATATCGCATTAATGAACGAACTTTCCATGATATTTGAAAGAATGAACATCAACACCTTTGATGTACTGGATGCTGCAGCCACCAAGTGGAACTTTCTGCGTTTCTCTCCCGGACTGGTGGGCGGTCACTGCATAGGTGTAGATCCCTACTACCTCACATACAAGGCTATCGCCCTGGGCTACAAGCCAGAAGTAATACTCAGCGGCAGACGCATCAATGACAGCATGGGCGAATACGTTGCCCGCACCATCGTGCAACGCCTCATTAAAAAAGGCAAAATCGTTGGTAAATCCAGAGTGCTGGTTATGGGGGCTACTTTTAAAGAAAATGTTAGCGACATCCGCAATTCCAAAGTGGCCGATGTAGTGCATGAATTGAAGTCCTACTCAGTGCATGTGGAAGTAACAGATCCCCATGCCGACAGTGATGAACTAAAACATGAATACGGATTCGGCCTGATTGACAAGCCCGGAAAAAATTATGATGCCGTAATTATAGCCGTTGCTCATCGCGAATACCTTCCTCTGGAAGAAAAATATTTTAAATCCATCCTTTCAAAAGGAGGCATCATTGCCGACCTGAGAGGGATATACAGGGGGAAAATAAAATCACTGGAATACTGGTCTCTGTAAAAAATCATGACTGCAGGTAAAAAAACCATTCTCATCACCGGAGGTGCAGGATTTATCGGCTCGCATGTGGTGCGCCTGTTTGTCAACCAGTATCCCGAATACCATATCGTCAACCTGGACCTGCTTACCTATGCCGGCAATCTGGAAAACCTGCGCGATGTGGAAAACCGGCCCAATTATACTTTCATCAAAGGTGATATCACTGATGCCGACTTCATCCATAGGCTCTTTAATCAGTTTACATTTGACGGTGTAATCCATCTGGCTGCCGAATCACATGTAGACCGTTCCATATCTGACCCGCTTGCCTTCGTAAAAACCAATGTTCTGGGAACAGTTATTCTGCTGAATGCTGCACGCCATGCCTGGAAAGACAACTATGCGGGCAAACGCTTTTACCATGTTTCCACTGATGAAGTCTATGGCTCACTGGGTCAAACCGGATTGTTTACCGAGCAAACCCCCTACGATCCGCATTCCCCCTACTCGGCTTCCAAAGCCAGCTCTGACCACTTTGTAAGGGCTTACTTTGATACCTATAAATTGCCGGTGGTCATCTCCAATTGCTCCAATAACTATGGCTCTCATCAGTTTCCCGAAAAACTGATTCCCCTTTTTATCAATAATATCATCCACAACAAGCCCCTACCCGTTTATGGAAAAGGCGAAAACACCCGCGACTGGCTTTATGTGGAAGATCATGCACGGGCTATTGACCTGATTTTTCACAAGGGCAGAACAGGCGAAACCTACAACATAGGAGGTTTTAACGAATGGAAAAACATTGACCTCGTAAAACTTCTCTGCCGGATAATGGATAAAAAACTCAACCGGCCGCCCGGAACTTCCGAACAACTTATCACCTTTGTCAAAGACCGCCCCGGTCACGACCTCAGATATGCCATAGATGCCACCAAGCTGAACAAAGAACTCGGCTGGAAACCCTCCGTAACCTTTGAGCAGGGCCTTGAAAAAACTGTGGACTGGTATCTCAGCAATACCGAGTGGCTGGCGCACGTTACCAGCGGAGAATACCAACAATATTATCAAAAGCAATATCTTGAAAGATGATAGATGATAAAAGCTTTATCTGTCTGATTCAAGCATGATATTCCGAAAGTAGTAACTGATGTACGAGACCCCCTACCATCATACGGATTTAAGCAAACTTACCTTTCTGGTAACCGGTGGTGCCGGCTTTATCGGCTCCAATATTGTAGAATATCTCCTCAAACACGGAGCCAGTAAGGTGCGGGTATTAGACAACCTCATCACAGGCTCCCGTGAAAATATTGAGGACTTTCGCGAATATCCCGCCTTTGAATTTATAGAAGGCGATATTCGTGACCTGCTCACCTGCCGTGAAGCCGTTCAGGATATGGATTATGTCATTCACCAGGCAGCCCTGGGCTCGGTGCCCCGCTCCCTGAAAGAACCCGAGCTCACCAACTCTATCAACGTAGACGGATTTCTCAATGTGCTGATTGCAGCAAAGGAGGAAAAAGTAAAACGTCTTGTTTATGCTTCCTCCTCCTCGGTTTATGGAGACAGCCGAGAACTACCGCAGATTGAGGACCGCATAGGCAAGCCCCTTTCACCCTATGCCGTAAGCAAATACGTCAATGAGCTCTATGCCCGCGTCTTTGCTGACAACTATGGTATTGAAGTCATCGGCCTGCGCTATTTCAACGTGTTTGGTCCACGCCAGAGCCCCAAAGGCGCCTATGCTGCTGTAATTCCGCTTTTTATCCATGCCCTGATGCATGGCAATGACGCCTATATCAACGGAGACGGCACACAGACCCGCGATTTTACTTTTGTGGAAAATGCCGTGCAGGCCAACATCTTGGCGCTGTTTACACAAAACAAAAAAGCCATTAACCAGATCTTTAACATTGCCGTAGGTGAAAGTTATTCGGTAACCCAGTTGTTCCGCTTTCTGTGTGAATTCATGGGCGTGCATAAAGAGCCCCTCCACAGAGAACCCCGGAAAGGTGAAATTCAAAACTCCCTTGCCGACATATCCCGGGCAGTCAGCTTGCTGGGTTACAAACCCAGCATACGCTTCAAAGAAGGTTTGAAAATAACCATCGCTTATTTTAAAAATAAAACTCCGGTTAAATAAGCCTGTGCTTTGAAAGTTACGCCAACAGAAATACCCGGACTGCTGATCATTGAACCCGTTGTTTACACAGACGAGCGCGGACTGTTTTTTGAAAGCTATAATCAAAAAGCCCTGAGCCGCTACAACCTCCCTTCTGTATTTGTGCAGGACAATCAATCCTTCTCCAAATATGGCGTGCTAAGGGGGTTACATTTTCAGCATGCCCCCTATGAACAGGCAAAGCTGGTGCGCGTCCTGCAGGGAGAAGTGTTTGATGTGGCCGTGGACCTGCGCAAAGGCAGCCCAACCTACGGCAAATGGAAAGGCGTAGTCCTTAGCGCATCCAACCGCAAACAGCTTTTTATCCCGCGAGGGTTTGCACATGGTTTCCTCGTATTGAGCCCCACGGCTGAATTTTTTTACAAGTGCGACAATTTCTACTCCAAAGCCTATGACGGTGGCATTCGCTATGACGACCCGGATTTAAACATTCAATGGCCCCTCCCGGAGCAGGAGCTGATTCTTTCGGACAAAGACCGGAATCTGCCTCTGCTAAAAGAAGCGTCTGTTAACTTTACGTATCAAGCTTAAATGGAACTTAAAATCCTGGTCACGGGAGCTAATGGCCAGCTGGGCACCGAACTGCGTACCTTAGCTGTGCAATACCCCCGTTATAGCTTCATTTTCACCGACCTGGACCAACTGGATATCACACGGGCTGCCGCAACGGAAGATTTTATCCGTAACTGCCGGCCGCATTTTCTGATCAATTGCGCAGCCTATACCGCTGTGGACCTGGCAGAAAGCAACATGGAGGCGGCTTTCAGCCTCAATACGGAAGCTGTCAGAACCCTTGCCCACATCACGGCCGCTCTGGATATAAAGCTTATCCATATCTCTACTGACTTTGTTTTTGACGGCAGAAAAAACCGCCCTTATGTGGAAGATGATCTTCCGGCTCCGCTGAACATCTACGGCAAATCAAAATGGAGGGGTGAAGAAGCCTGCCTGCAGGAAAATCCGCACAGCATCATCGTGCGCACATCATGGCTTTACTCCCCTTTCGGAAACAACTTCGTCAAAACGGTTCAGCGGCTGTGCCGGGAGAAAAAAGACATTGGAATAATATATGACCAGATTGGTACACCCACCTATGCGCATGACCTTGCCGCAGCATTGATGGTTGTTGTCAGCAAAGCCTCCCGTGACACCTGGGGTATTTTTCACTATAGCAATGAAGGTGTATGCAGTTGGTACGACTTTGCCGAAGCAATAAAAAATCTCAGCAGGCTGAGCTGTCGCATTCTCCCACTGGAAACCTCTGAGTATCCCACTCCGGCCAAAAGACCTGCGTATGCCGTTTTAAACAAGAAAAAAATCAAACAAACCTTTGGGATTGATATCCCTCACTGGCAGCAAAGTCTCGCTGCCTGTATTGAAAGAATGCACAATGTCTGACCTGCCAGTTCCCATTGAGCCTGTCATCCAAATAGCCTCCGAAGCTGGAGAGGCAATCATGGAAATTTACCGGCAGGATTTTGAAGTCTTCTCCAAGGCTGACTCGTCCCCTATAACCCTGGCAGATAAACGCTCCAATGACATCATTACCCATGGTCTTAAGGAGTTATCCCCTGCTATTCCGGTAATAAGCGAAGAAAGCCGTCAAACACCTTACGCAATAAGAAAAACCTGGGATTGGGTATGGATTGTTGACCCCTTAGACGGAACCAAAGAATTTGTCAGCAAAAACGGAGAGTTCACCGTAAATATCGGGTTGGTTTATCGCGGAAAACCAGTAGCCGGGGTTGTGCTCATCCCGCTAACAGGGGTATGTTATTATGCTTTCGGAGAAAGCAGCTTTAAACGCGTGCCGGGTGAAAAAGCCATCAGATTGAACAGACAACTCCGGCATTACACGCAAAAAACAAAGCTCAAAGTGGTGGCCAGCCGCTCTCATCTTACTGAAGAAGTAAAGCAATTTGTGCGGACGCTGCAGGACGAGGGAAAGGAAGTAGAGCTAGTCACTTCGGGCAGCTCTGTCAAATTCTGCATCGTTGCCGAAGGCGAAGCGGATGTGTACCCGCGTTTCGGTCCCACCATGGAGTGGGATACGGCTGCCGCACATGCCATAGCCACCGCAGCAGGCCGCAAGGTCATCCGGGCTGACAATCGCCAGCCCCTCGTCTATAACAAGGAATCCATGCTCAATCCATGGTTTATAGTTGAATAGCCCGCACCCGCCCCAAAGGTATCTTTCAGTGGGCCTTATTCCCCTGAATATTTCACTATATTTGCCCAACTTTTTCTGAAACCCAAAATAATTGCTCAATGCAAGGCAAAGGATTGATCCGGTTTTTCATCATAGCGCTGTTGTTGGTCTGTTTCTATCAGCTGATGTTCACCTATTTTGCCGCCAGAACAGAAAAGAAAGCCGAGAAGTACGCAAAAGAAAAGGTATTCCCCGGAGGCGTTGACCCGCTGGCGACTTTTACAGGAACAGAAACCGAACGTGCCGCTTTTATTGATTCCATCAACAGGCTCGTGGCTGCCGAAAAAAGACGCTATCTGGATTCGGTAGCCAATGAAGTAATCCTGAATATACTCATTGATGAATATACCTATCAGGAAGTAAAGGAACGGCAGTTAAGCCTCGGTCTTGACCTGCAGGGGGGGATGAGCGTGGTGCTGCAGGTTTCGGTGGAGCAGCTCATAAAAGCCATGTCAGGCTACAGCAAAGACCCTACCTTTCTCAAAGCGCTGGAGGCTGCTAAAGAACGACAAAAAAATACACAGGCCAACTTTGTTGACCTCTTTGTAGAAGAGTTTGAAAAAATAGACCCCGGTGCACAGCTAGCCGCCATTTTCGCTACTCCTGAAAATCAGGACAAGATAACCTTCAGCTCCACAAATGAAGAAGTAAAACAGGTCATCAAAGAGGAAACTGCCGCAGCCGTAAGACGCACCTATAATATCATGCGGTCTCGTATTGACGAGTTTGGTGTTTCACAGCCCAACATCCTGCTACAGGAAAATACCGGCAGGATTATCATTGAACTGCCCGGCGTCACGGATACCGAAAGGGCAAGAAAGTTGTTGCAATCTACAGCCAAGCTGGAGTTTTGGGAAGTATGGGAAAATGCCGAGATCATTGACTTCCTTGTTAAAGCCAATGACGTTATCCGGGAAATAGAAGGATTAAAGAGCAGCGGTGAACAAAAAGATGTTGCCGGAGAAACAGCGACTCAAGACACTGCCATCGCCAACCTGCTGGGATTGACGGATACCGAAAAGTCACCCGCTGACTCCACCACTATAGCTTCGCCCGATACGGCAAACCCGCTACTTTTCCCCACGGACACTACCAAAGAAACGGATGAATCAAAGCTCTATCCCTTGTTTGGCAGTAACTCGCCTCTCAAACCAGCCACTTATCAGGACGAAAACGGGCAGGTTGCCCTGCGGCCAGGTCCGGTCATTGGCTATGCCTACGCTCAAGACCGTGAAAAGGTAATGAAATACCTTAGCTATGAAGAAGTAAGGGCATTGTTCCCACCCAATATTAAATTTCTGTGGAGTGCCCGCCCTGTTGGTAACAATCTGTATGAGCTTTATGCCATTAAAACCCAGCCTAACGAAGAACGGGCCCCGCTGGAAGGAGACGTTATCGTGGATGCCCGCCAGAATTTTGATAATAACGGTAAGCCCGATATTGACATGGTGATGAACTCCGAAGGAGCGCGCATCTGGCGCAGGCTGACCAAGGAAAACATTCAGCGCAGCATAGCCATTGTGATGGATGATGTGGTGTATAGCGCTCCGGTGGTGCAGTCAGAAATTGCCGGTGGTCGCTCACAAATCACCGGCAACTTCACCATCAGCGAAGCCAAAGATCTGGCCAGCATTATTAAATCGGGTAAACTGCCGGCTCCGGCAAAAATTATTGAAGAAGAAATCGTAGGACCTTCCTTGGGTAAAGAATCCATCCGGGCAGGACTCATTTCCCTTGTTATCGGCATCGTGGTCGTGTTGCTGTTTATGGTGTTTTACTACTCTTCCAGCGGCCTCATTGCCGATATTGCCCTGCTGCTCAACCTGTTTATCATTATGGGTGTGCTGGCTTCGTTTGGCGCATCTCTTACCCTGCCCGGTATGGCCGGCATAGTGCTCACCCTCGGTATGGCGGTAGATGCCAACGTCATTATCAATGAGCGCATCCGCGAAGAACTCGCGCGCGGTAAGGGCATGCGACTGGCCATCACAGACGGTTATACGGCTTCCTATTCAGCTATTATTGACGGCAACCTAACCACCCTTATCACTGGCATCATCCTGCTATTCTTCGGGCTGGGACCGGTGAAAGGCTTTGCTACGGTTCTGGTTATCGGCATTTTTTCTTCACTGATCACGGCCGTTTTGGTTACCCGCATGATTATTGATTCACTTCTAAGCCGGGATAAAACTATTCGCTTTTATACCCGAATGAGCGAAGGCCTGTTTAAAAATGTCAACTTTGACTTTGTAGGTAAAAGAAAGATGACCTACGTTATTTCTGCTCTTACCTTGCTGATCTCCATCGCCTCCTTCGTGTTTAAGGGCTTTGAACTGGGGGTTGACTTCAAAGGAGGAAGGTCTTATGTGGTGCGCTTTGACCAGCCCGTGAACACTGTGGATATAGCCACCCGGCTAAATGATTATTTTAAAGGATATCCTACGGTTAAAACATATGGCAGCAGCAATCAGGTTAAGATCACTACAGCCTTTATGATTGACAGTGACGAGGAAAAAGCAGACAGCATTGTAGAAGCTACGCTCTTTGAAGGGCTGAAATCGTTCTATCAGACGGAGCCTACCTTTGAGCAATTTGTGAAAGACTATAAACTCAGTTCCGTAAAGGTAGGTCCTACTATTGCAGATGATATTAAACAGGGAGCGTTTACAGCAGCTATAGTTTCGATCATTGCCATATTCCTGTATATCCTGTTCCGGTTCAGGCGTTGGCAGTTTGGTCTGGGCGCAATTGCCTCCACCGTGCATGACGCTATCTTTTTGTTGGGCACCTTCTCGCTGCTGGGTGGCATGTTGCCCTTCAGCACCGAAATTGATCAAACCTTCATTGCCGCACTGCTCACTGTAATCGGGTATTCGGTAAATGACACAGTGGTCGTTTTTGACCGTATCCGGGAATACTTGAACCTGCATCCTACCAAAGACCTGAAGACGGTAACCAATATGGCTATTAACAGCACACTAAGCCGCACGGTTATGACTTCCTTTACGACCTTGCTGGTGGTGGTTATTCTGATGGTTTTCGGAGGGGAAGTAATCCGGGGCTTTTCGTTCGCATTGTTTATAGGTATCCTGGTAGGAACTTATTCTTCCATCTTTGTGGCCGCAGCGGTGATGATAGATACTCAGAAGCAGAATAAAGCCCGCTAAACACTACAAAACAAACGGGCAGCTCCAGTGAAGTAGTTTCCTCTTAGAGGGCAATGTCAGCGTGTCTGTAAATGCTGGGCTTCAGTTTTTCGGTAGTCGTCAAGAAACTTTTTTAACCCGATGTCGGTGAGCGGGTGGCGGAAAAGGCCCTCAATGGAACTCATCGGGCAGGTAACCACATCGGCTCCGGCTTCCGCACATTTGACAATATGCAACGGATTACGGATAGAGGCCGCCAGCACTTCGGTGGCGTATTGATGCAGGCGGTAAATATGCACGATCTGCGCAATCAGGTCTATACCATCCCAGTTGATATCATCCAATCGTCCGATAAAAGGCGAGACATAAGTCGCTCCGGCTTTGGCAGCCAGAATAGCCTGCCCTGCTGAAAACACCAGGGTACAATTTACCTTTATCCCCTTGCCGGTAAGATACTTTATTGCCTTGATTCCCTCGCGGGTCATAGGAATTTTCACCACAATGTGTTTATTCAGGGCTGCCAGCTTTTCTCCTTCTTCAATCATGCCCTCACAGGAGGTTGCAAGCACTTCAGCGCTCACATCGCCCTTTACGATATCACAAATCTTTCTGTAATGCTCTGCCACCGCTTCCTCGCCCACAATTCCCTCTTTTGCCATCAGAGAAGGATTGGTGGTAACTCCGTCAAGAATGCCTAATGCCTGAGCTTCTGCTATTTCACCAAGGTTGGCTGTGTCAATGAAAAATTTCATTTCCTGCTGTTTTCCGCTAAGATAAGGTTTACCTTATGATTAAAGAAACCTCCCGCATTCCGTCCGCAAAAATGCCTCACTGTGCATAGGCCATCAGGAATCTCCTCGGCACTGGTTGTAAGATAGCAGATACCTTGCATTTACTTGCATTTACTTGCATTTACTTGCATTTACTTGCATTTACCTGCATTTACTTGCATTTACTTGCATTTACTTGCATTTACCTGCAACCCTGAAGACCATAATGGGTTTCACCAACTAATTTTATTTTTTGATTTCATAAGCTCCCCTGATTCTTACGATATGTTCAATGTCGTCAGAGTTCATAATTTGTCTCTTCTCCAGTTCTCTTATCAGCTCGTAATCTCTAAAATCATTCCAAGTCAAATCATAAAACCATTCTTTCAAAGACATTTCGTCAATGATTTCTTTTACCGGAGGAAACTTTACATTCGCCACAATTTTATTTATAATTAGATCAAGCATTTTTGCTTTGACGTGTGGGGAATTTATGTCTTTCAAATCCTCAGGTTCATAGTTTGTAAAGAAAAACATTAACTCTTCTTTTAGTAAGTCTATAGCATTTAGTCTTCCTTCCTCAAGCATGGTTAACAGGCGAGTATTCAGATTTTTGACCTTATCTTTCAGATGGTTTAATTCCTTAATAAACTGATTCTTATATTCTATTAGGATTATGCTTTTACCCGGTCTGCACGTAATCGGAATTAGATATTTATTTCTCAGCATTTTGACCTCTTTTTTTAAATTTTCAAATTCTTTGTATTCGTTACAATTTTTAATGTCTTGAAACATTTTCATTCTTGTCTGCAACAATTCTCTCAACTCCTCACTTTTAATGGGAATCGCTTCCTTAGGTAACTGAATAATCCTATCTTCAAGGTTACCTCCATAAAATTTTAATTCAACAAACTGAATTTTTGCAGTGTACACATTTATTTGCCGCTGTAAATCCGGAGGATGAGGAGGATTTAACTCTAGTCTGTGTTTGATATCCTCATGCTTCTTAAGGTCAAATTCTAAAACAGCTGGCTGATCCTGGGTATTGTTCTCCAATTCATTTAGTGCTACTTCAAAGTGATGAAATGCATCAGCAAATAATCCGGCATTGTCCGTTCTGCCCCTGTCGGTTTTATGGGAAAAAAAATATTCCTTAAGAAGGTAAATTGAACCCGGGTCAATTCTAAACGCATTGGTTCCTTTTGCCTTGTCTAAAAATATTCTGCTATGCGGAAAAATAAAGTAACCTACCTGATCAGAAATGATAAAAGAAATTAAATTTCCCTCGGACTGAAATATCTGAATGTTGTTTTGTAGCAGCTTGTCTATCCCTTCAATATCTCCAAACCCGTTCCTTATTGATTCTTCTGAATTGTCAATCACCACGTAGATTGCAAGGTCTGGATTTTGCCGTTTTGCCTGAATAAGTGTCTCAGCCATTTCTTCGTCAATACTCGGTAAAGACAGGTATAAGCTTCTTGTGGCATTAAATACCTCTTCAACAAACTCCGGAAAGTATATTTTTTCAAACTGTTTAAATTTTTTCATTTGGCGTATTGTTGAATGACGCAGACATGAACAGTAACCGCTAAAGTTTAATTATGTGCGCCCGGATGAAAATCATGAAGCAGTGATATCGGCAGTACCGAACGTATATTAAAAGTACAAAATTTTCTAATCGGATAATACTACTCCAATTCGTAAAAGATCCCTGTCGTTCTCAACCAACCGAACCAATTATGTTGAGGCACAAGCTATCACTACCGGCATCGCAAACACCATAGCACCCTTTGCTTTATGCAACAGCAAATGACATTAAAACCTTGCTGCCGTCACATGCATAATTCTTGTAAAAGAATCAGGGACTACATGATGCATGACTAATGCAACTGCCGGCTACAGAATTTTCATTGTCAATATGTAGCAAACACAGAAGATATAGGGCCAATGACTTTACAAGATGTGGTGGTTGAATATTCTCCTCAGATTACTACATGAAACACCAGGTAAGCCGCACCTTGGTTTCTGCATGTAACCTCCGGGGAAGAAAAGCCGTAGAAAGTTTTATTAACCTTCAAAGGATTGCCTGTGCCCTCTTTCAAGATAACCCATTCTGGCTTCGTATGGATGAAATTGTGCTTATCCTTTCTGATAATACATGTTGTTACTTACGGGCAGATTTCAAAAAAAGCCAGCATCTGGTATTTTGGCGATCAGGCAGGCCTGGATTTCAGCGCAGGACATCCGGTTGCGCTTACCAACAGCGCCATGCGTGCTTTTGAGGGATCGGCTGTAGCCTGCGATTTAGCCGGTAATCTCCTGTTTTATACAAATGGTGGCAGCATGCCTTATCCGGGAGGTATATGGAACCGGAATCATCAACTTATGCCCAACGGAGATCTCAGTAACAGCGGCAGTTGTGGCAGCTCCTTCCAATCTTCCATTATTCTGCAGCACCCCCGTCATGCACACCTGTATTATCTGTTCTCTACCGACTGCATGGAAAACTACTCCGTAGGCGGACTGCGCTATTCGGTCATTGACATGACTTTGGATGGTGGTCTGGGCGATGTCATCACGAAAGGGGTGCCCCTTGTCGCCCCGGTAGATGAATCTCTCACCGCAGTAAGGCACGCAAATGAAAAAGACTACTGGATTATTACCCATAAACTGCATACCGACTCCTTTTTCGTGTATCAGCTAACGGGTAATGGCATTATAGGCCCGCTAAAAACAAAAATCGGCCCGGTAACACCCGATTATGCCGGCACCCTGAAGGCTTCGGGCAATGGTCAGAAACTGGTTTACGCAGGACGTACTTTCTCAGCTCTTTTTGATTTCAACTCCGAAACCGGACAAATATCCAACTATATTGACCTGGGTATAGCCGGATATTCGGCTTCTTTCTCCCCCAACTGCCAGTTGCTGTATATAGCCGATGGTACCGGCAGAAAGCTATACCAGTTTGACCTGCTTCGTCCGAATATTCCGGCAACGGCTGTTCAGGTAGGCACAACTTCTTCCATTGGTTTTGGTGATATGCAGATCGGGCCTGACGACCGCATCTATGTAGCACGCTTTGTCTCCAGCTCTTATCTGGGAGTAATTATGCGCCCCAATATACGGGGGGAAGGCTGCGGATATGTGGATGACGGCATCTACTTGGCTGGCAAAATGGGCAAAGGGGGCCTACCCAATTTTCCAAATGACATACTGGGGGAATGCGTATCCTACCCCATAGAAAACGTGAGCCGCTATGATTATCTGTATTTCAAAGAAACTGTTTCGTCAGGCTCTTCGCATTCCGGTGCGGAGCAGGATAAGCCTGCCGGCAAAGAGCTTCCAGCAGGAGCATCTGCACCGCAAAACACTGGCAACAACCATTTACCCGACCATCCTGAACACATGCCGGCATGGGATGATGTCTCTTACACAGAATTGCTGAATCAGGCCCTCTCAGCAACAGAATCCGTCCTCCCGCATAATCAACCGACATTTGATTTTCAGAATGCAGGCACACCGAAAGCCGACCTGCACACATTACCCGACAATATCTCTTCCTCACAGAATACCACACTGGTATTGCACCCCATTCCGGCAAAACAATTCGTTTACGCCCGGTTTGAATCTAACCAATGGTCTTTCCCGGTTACACTTCTCCTGTCCGATGCCAGCGGTAAGGTGGTGCGCAGATATACTCATTCTATATCAGCCACCGGGGATGCCATTCCCCTCACTTTGGACGGATTGTCCAACGGGATGTATTACCTCACAGCCGTATCCGAAAACCATTTCAGCACGGCAAGGTTTATCCTGCTGCCTTAAACGGCCATACCTTAAGATTTTTTAAAAACTCATTTTGGGGGATTTTCCTAAATTGTGATTGCTTTTGAATTAACCCAAAAATCAATTAACCATGGCACTCAGATTAGGCGACATCGTCCCCAACTTTCAGGCAATGACCACCGAAGGTCCGATAGATTTTTACGAATGGATGGGTGACAGCTGGACTGTGCTGTTTTCTCATCCCAAAGACTACACACCGGTCTGTACAACAGAGCTGGGATATATGGCCAAAATCAAAAGCGAGTTTGATAAACGGGGTGTGAAAATTATTGCCGTCAGCGTAGACCCGCTGGAGTCGCATAAGGGCTGGATTCAGGATATCAATGAAACCCAGAACACGCAGGTTAACTATCCGCTGATTGCCGACCCCGACAGAAAAGTGGCTCAGCTGTATGACATGATACACCCCAATGCTTCAGACAACATGACGGTAAGATCGGTGTTTGTGATAGGTCCGGATAAAAGGCTAAAACTATCTATTACCTATCCAGCATCTACCGGCCGAAATTTTGACGAGCTGCTGCGTGTCATTGATTCGCTCCAGCTGACGGCCAAATACAGCGTAGCCACTCCGGTAAACTGGAAGCGGGGTGATGAATGCATCATTGCTCCCTCCGTTCCCGATGAGGAAGCCAAACAGAAATTCCCCAAGGGTTATAAGGTCATCAAGCCTTACCTGCGGGTAACCCCGCAGCCGGATCTGTAAACACTACAGGCATTTCAGCGATCTGCTATCAAACGCCCTGAGAAAGCATATGGAGTGCTGTAACAGGGCGTTTTTTCTTTTCAGGAAATTTTTTCAACTACGTTTTTTTTCTTATCCATCGCAAAACTTTACCATCCTGAACTTCGTAAAACAGGAAAATTAGCGTAAGATCATTATAATAAAGTTTTGCTGAACTTTCTCAGAGATATTAACATTCGGGAGCTTCGTGAAAACAACCTGAAGCTCATCTTCGGACTGGGTGCCCTGGTGTATATTACTTTTGGCATCCTGTTGCATACCGGGAATGTAGAATATCGCGATCCCGTGTGGCTCCGAATGGTTATTCTAACAGTCAGCCTTATCACTCTGGGATTTGCGTTATACTATAAGCCAGCCAGAAAACACTTCATCAATATTCTTTTTGGTATCCTTTATTTGTATAATGCGCATCTGTATTATCTGTTGTTTGCCAACAATTTTGATCCGAACTATAAGCTGGCGCTGCTCATTGTCACCTTTGCGTCCATTTTGTTTATACAGGATAAGCGCCTCAATCTAGCCTATCTGATTATAAACCTGGTCACTCATGCAGCCATTCTGCTAGCCACCAACAGTCTGAGCCCCGAAAATATCAGCGTGGCTCTACTCATATGCACTACCCTCATCATCGGTTATTTCACCAACAGCGAGAGGATTGATGCTTTCCGGCAAATTAAAGACAGAGAGGCCGTACTGAATGCCATTAACAACAACGTGTATCATGGCATTTTCAGGATCAATGGCGAGGATCAAATCATCTATGCAAATGAAAACTTTGCTCACATGCTGGGCTATCGAAGCGTGGAAGAAATATACAATGTAAGTCGCCCGTTTATCTTTATTAGCCAGGATGCTGCCCGCCATGTTAATATCATGAAACGGGAAAAAAAGACTATTAAGAATCTGGAAGTTGAAATTCAAAGCAATCACAAAGGCCCTATATGGGTGCTCCTGAGCCTTACGCCTTTTTTTAATGCAAAAGGGAATCTTACCTGCTATGATGGCGCAATCATTGACATCACCGACCGCAAGTCTGCCGAGAAAGAACTCACTCTCTTTTCTGCCGCTATTGACCATTCCACCGTATGCGTGGCTATAACGGATAAACAGGGATGTATCCGCTATGTAAACCCATTTTTTACGCAGATTACCGGATATACTCCCGATGAACTTTTCGGAACGAAAATCCAGCAGTACCTGCTTCCCGGAGATAAAGGTGTAGAGGAAATGCTGATCAGCCTGAAAGAAGATAGGTTCTGGAAAGGTGAAATCAAACACTACACCAAAGCGGGTAAGTTAGTCACCGAACTAGTGAGCATTGCACCGGTACGTAATAAAGAAGGTCAGATTACCAATTATGTCATCGTTGCCGAAGACATTAGTAAGCGCAAAGAAGCAGAGGAAGAGCTGTTGCGGGCAAAAGAAATGGCGGAAATGGCTTCCAAAACGCAGGAACAGTTCCTCTCTATGGTGAGCCACGAATTGCGCACTCCGATGAATGCTGTCATTGGTTTGACGAATCTTCTGCTGGAAGAAAACCCACGCCCTGATCAGGCAGAAAATCTGAAAATACTGCGCTTTTCCGCCAATAACCTTCTTGCTCTTATCAATGATATTTTAGACCTTTCAAAAATTGAAGCCGGCAAGCTGGACATTGCGCCTAAAGAATTTGAACTCAACCAGGTGCTGAGCCTTATACGCCAAACGCATGGCATTCGGGCTAAGCAGAAGAACCTTGAACTGATTTTGCAGGTCAGCGACAGCATCCCTGCTGTGCTCATCGGAGACGACTTTCGTCTCAGCCAGATATTGAACAACCTGGTATCCAATGCCGTGAAATTCACCGACCAGGGCAAGGTGCAGATCTCTGTCAGCGGGAAAAAAATCACGGACACCTACGCGGAGCTGGAGTTTAGTGTCAGCGATACTGGCATCGGAATACCTGCCGACAAACTTCCACATATTTTTGAGGCCTTTTCACCGGCAAGCATGCACACCAACCGCATTTATGGCGGCACCGGCCTCGGACTGGCCATAACCCGCAAGCTCATTGAACTGCAGGGCGGCTCCATCACCGTCCATAGTGAAGCTGGTAAAGGCACTACATTTACTTTCACCATTCCTTATAAGGTGAGCACCAAAAAATCCCTGCCGCGCCATCAGGAAGTACACGACTACTCTGCATTTAACAGTATCAGGGTATTGCTGGTGGAAGACAACCGTATCAATCAAAAGGTAGCTGTAAAGTTTTTGAAAAAATGGGATGCGCAGGTTGAAATAGCCGAAAACGGCCAGGAAGCTATCAGCAAACTGCAGAGCGATGCGTTTGACCTTGTGCTCATGGACCTGCAAATGCCGGTAATGGATGGTTACGAAGCTACGCGCCTGATACGGAGTAATCCCGATTTAAAACATATACCCATCATAGCACTTACTGCATCGGCCATGAGTCATGAGCGTGAAAAAGCTTTTGAAGCCGGTGTAAATGACTTTATATGCAAGCCGTTTGTGCCGTCTGAGTTTTACGGAAAAATAGCCCAATACACCTCCGGGACAAGGTCACAGAGAAAGACTGCCTGAACTTTATCTGCCAGCATCTGCCGAAGAGGGAGCATCTACCTTAGGCTGATATATTTTACGGGCACCGCGAAAGATTTCATCTTTATCCATAGTCATGCTCTTAGGGTGCTGGCGAACATACAACTCCATCTGATCCGTATAGTGGGGGCTGTCGGGATTGCTGGAAGAACCGTAGGGATGCAGCGTTTCAATTCTTACGGGGCCATTTCTGTCATAGGCTACAAACATCGTGTACGAATCCCCGATCCATCCTACAAAGCGCCCGTCTTTTGCCGGACGGCTGTAAGCTGCGGCCAATGCATCCGGAAAACCCGGCATAGGCAAATCTTTTTCTCCCCTGCGCAGCCGTTGAATATCCGCAAGAGTTACCTCTGTTGTTCCAAAATGGCGTAGCAAAAATTTCCGGGCATGCGTCAAAGCTTCCACGTATAACGACTCATCCTCATACATTCCCTTGGCAAAGACTTCACTGCCATAGTGCTTCTTTTTAAATATGTAGTCAAACATCGGTAAGATAACCCCACAGGCCACGCAATCGGAAGAGGCTCTTCTGTCCCACTGTTTAACCAACCGCAGCACATCGCTGATTTGCGGATACTTCTTTTCGTCCATTTCAAAAAGATTTTGCAGCGAGGAAAGAAAGAGGCTGCTGTCAGGAAACTGCACATCATATTTGATCGCCTTCATATCCTCAAAGGAAACCAGCGGATATTCCTGTAAGAGCTCCATAAAGCGCATGCTGCGATTGGTATTGTAATACATCAACCCCATATTTTTAGGATACACCGAAGGGATATCTTCCTGTTCACAGGTAGCATCAAAAGGAGTATTGTTCATATTAAAAACATACCCACATTCCGGGTTGAGTAATTGCGGCAGATAGTCCACCGGGTGCCATGTATTCCATACCACCCGGGAGGTGTTTCCGGGCATTACACCGCTCCAGTCCAATGAAGTATCCCGAACCGGAATCATACCGTTGTCAATGAAAAATATATTATCCTCCTTATCGGCATAAATGATGTGGTATTTGGGCATGGCATTTATCTGAACCGCAGCGAGGAACTCATCCAGATTCCGGGCTTTATTCATCCAATACCATTGCTCGGGAGCGCGTATCTCCATATTTGCCGGATAGCGCAGTGCATAGTAATGCCCGTCTTTGGCCTTAATAACCGGGCCATGCACACTCCAGTATGTGGTTTTACGGATTCCGACTTTTATGTTGCCCAGCAATTTCACTTTCAGCTTCACCGGCCTTTTTTCCAAGGGAAGCCATTCTCCGTCATAGTGATAGGTCAGGCTTCTATCCGGATTCATTTCAAGACGATACACATCTACAGCGTCCAGATCATTGGAGGTATGTGCCCAGCCCAGATTCCGGTTAGTACCCAGGTAAATACTGGCACCTCCGGGGAAGGTAGCTCCCAATACATCCATGCCCTCTTCGCTCACAAGATGTGCTTCATACCATGAAAAATGACCTTCCAGGGGTTGATGTGGATTGATACATAAATAGGTATGGTCATCTTTGGTAATTTTTTTACTGAAAGCAAAGGCATTAGACCCTATCCCGGTGGGAGCTTGTGTATATTCGCCATCCATAATCTTTTTCAGCTCCCTGTGTACCTCAGAGTTCAGAGCCAGAGAAACAAAATACGCCCGGGAAATGTCCAACGCGCTGAGTGGAAAAAGCTCTTCCAGTAGCACCCGTGACGGATTTGCGCGGGCAAAATCATTTAGTCCGGCAGCAAATCCCTCCAGATAGGCAACGTATTGTGATGAATAAGATTCAAACAGTTTACCGATAAGTTTATCGGTGCCGATAAGGTGTTGCAGAAAATCCATTTTGGCGCCATCCTTACCCAGCACCCTACCCAGCATTCCCCGTGCTGCAAGATAAGTTTCCTGCACGATACGGAAGTTGTCTTCTGCACTTGCCCACGCGAGGCCATAAGCCACATCTGCATCGGTTTCACCAAAGATGTGGGGAACACCCCAAACATCACGCACAATGGTAACATGTGCGGCATAGTCGCGTATGCCATTACTCCAAAGCCATGCAGGAGTACATACAAGATACCCACATGCAGCAAAGGCAATAAATAGTCTGTATTTCATAATGCAAAGGATATTATCTGGAAACTGAAAAATATTATAGCAGCGGCTAAATCTTCCGGAAGAACATCTGTTTGTCTCTACCCTCCACAAAAACGCCTTTCACCTGTTCATTTTTAACATCAATTAAAATCCGGAATTCTTTATCCTTCTGTCGGCCTATAAACCGATTAGGGGTATCTCTCTGGAGTTCAATTCTTTCCTGCGCATCATAATCTTCCAGCACGAGAATATCATTGAGGAGTTTCAATCCAACGGCTTTGCCGGTCTGACTTTTATATTTTCCTTCCAGTGCCATTAAGTCTGGCGGAGCGCACTGATTATTGCTGCATTCCATAACAAAAGCGAGCTTGGATAGAGACTGAGGCCATTCAATGCCGCTCTCACGCAGGCCCAGCCTCACAATAATGATATTATCATCCGGATTTACATATAAGGTTTGGCCGCGGTAGCCTCCGGCAAAGAAGTCATCATCACAATAGCCAATGCGTCTCAGGTAGGTATCCAGCCACCAGCAGTAAGCATATCGCTTTGAGCGGCCTTCAATGGTGTCGGCAACACGTGATGCTTTTACCCACCCTTCTGAAATAAGTTGTGTGCCGTTCCAGTTGCCATTATGCAGATACAGTCGTCCCAGCTTGGCAAGGTCAATGGCTGCTGCTGCAAGGCCTCCGTACATTTTGGCATCTCCATCGGGGCGCTCCAGGGCAAATTTTGCATCATACTCCATGCCCAACGGTTTCCATAATTTTTCTTCAAGATATTCCACAACCTTTTTGCCTACCGCCCTTTCCAGGCACATACCCAATATCTGTGTTGCTGCCGAGCTGTAGGCAAAGCGGGTACCGGGAGGATATTTTTGTTTGATTCTTTTTATGATGGCTTCCTGATCAGGGGAATAATACATGTTCAACAACTTGGCCGGTGTCTGGTAGTCAGCAAAAGCCAAACCGGCTGTCATCTGCAGCAGGTGATTCAGCGTAAGCCGGTTGTGCCCTCTCTCTGCAAATTCGGGAATGAAGTCTGATACCGGCTGGTGTATGCTTTGAATATAACCCTCATCAATGGCTATGCCCACAAGGGCCGACATGACAGACTTGGTGATGGAAAAAACCTGAGAGAGCTTCTCCCGCGAATAGCCGTGAAAGTAATTTTCGTAGATGATAGTATCGTTTCGTATAAACAGGAAAGCGGTTGTGCCGGTTTTCTCAAGAAATTCCTCCAGGGACATACCGGGAGCGGGTGTTTTACCCAGTGCCCACGCAGCAGCATCAGGCAGAGCCTCGTTTTCAATTTTGGCAAAGGTGTAAGTATCTTCTGGCTTCTGAATGACGTGTGTAGGAAAGATATTCACATCGGAAATTTCCGGCACCGTATGCCGCATCAGATATGGCAAAGAGCTGCAACCGGAGAAAATAACCAATGCCATCAAAATGGCTGCCCAACTAAGGAGTAGATTGTGCCTCATATCTAGTTGTTTGAAACTGTTCCAGAAAAGCGAACAAGGCTAAGACTTGACTTTTATCAATTTAGTTGCAAGAAATAGTGAAAAAAAAACCGCTCCGGTATAAAAATACCGGAGCGGTTTTTATTCCGCAACGTGATAAAGAGAAGGAAACCTTAATAGTGGCTGACCACAATTTTTTTGGACACGACTCCTTGATCGCTGAACAGCTTTATGAAATACACCCCATCCGTGAAACTTGAAGTTTCAAAAACCAGCCTGTTCCGGGGAGAGCTATCAGACAGCCGGACAAGTGAGATTTGTTTACCCAACATATCATACACTGCCACGGCAGAGGGCAATACGTCAGTTTTTGTCATTTCTACAACGAACTGATCACGGGCCGGATTAGGATAGATAATCAATGCATTTTCCCATTTGCTGGTAGAAATACCCGTTGTGGATATTTCGGTAATCGTTACGTTTTTACAGGTATCTTTGGCCGGTTTGTTAAATGGAGGGTTGTTGAAAATGTTTTTTGCCGTCATACACACCCGATAGGTACCGGTATCGGTGTAAGTATGGTTTACGGTAGGAGTGGTCACATTTGCTCCGGTCTGATCTCCAAAGTTCCAGCTCCAGGCTGTGGGGTTGTAAAGCGAAGCATCCGTAAAGAACACCGTATTATTACTTACCGTGAAATCAAAATCCGGATCAGGTTCGGTGTTGACTATAACGGTGCGGGTAACTGGTGCAGCACTCTTGTTATCTGAGTCAGTCACTGTATACACCACCGTATACGTGTCCCGTACAGCGGTATTGACATTATTCACCACCTGAATAAGATTGGTAATATCTCCGTCACTGTATTGGTCAAAAGCAGTTGCTCCGGGATCATTATACGGCTCACCCAGATAAGAATAAGCCGGATTAGGACCCAGCAAGGTAATTACCGGTGCTCCCAGCAACACTGCGGGAACGACCTGCTCAGTGAAATCCTGATCGGTAAATTCAATATCCTGCACATAGTGAAAATTAGTCGGGTCAGCATCCAGACCTGAGCTATTTAATTGAGTAAATACGGTAGGCATTCTGTATACTCCTGCTGCAGGGGTTAACATCATGGCTGCAGTGGAAGCAAAGAGGGCTCCGCCATTCCAGTTGTTATCATTTTCGGTCCAGTTGATTACCGGAGTGCCCAGGCCTGTGTTTATGTCATAGGCTCTTGTTTTAAAGTTAGGCAGGTCGTTGGTACCACCAGTAATATTTACATCGGATTCCAGCCAGCCGAAAAATACCTTCTGTCCATCAGGGCTGATGGCTGCCTGGGGGCGGTTATCTTCGCTCACATCCGGAGTAATCTGGCCGCGGAAGGTAAAAATATTATCCAGCAAAATAGCCTGCCACGAACCTCCGGTGCCTGGGCTGACAAATGTAACATCGTATATTTTCAATCCGGCAGAAGCACCTGTAGAGATAGCATAATCATTACCGGATGAACCAATCACAACCACCAGATGCGGATTCCCTTTGGCATCTACTACCAGGTCATTGTCAAAGGCTGTGGTGGGCACCGTCCCTGTCACCAATGAATCCACTACGTTGGCAAAAGTATCCAGACGTATTACTATGGGACCGTTCCAGGTCATGCCGCTATCGGTGGATGAGTAGAAAACTGGTAGGAAGATGTTGTCTCCACCTGCAATCACGTCACCAAGAAAAGCAATCCATCCGTAACGACCAGTCGGATCAAAAGCCATATTCAATGCGGTAGCCTGAGCGGTACCGTTCAAGGCCCTGTCAAAAGGTGGAACAATAGTATCATACAATGACCAGTCAATGTCTTTGGTGGTATTATTCCACACTCCTTTCATCAGGAGTATAGCGTTAAATTCCACTTCATCATAGCCCCAGTCAACCGCCCAAAATTCACCAGGCTTGCCATTACACAAAGCACGGATAATGTTTACATTACTGTTATTAACTGTAAGCACATTTTCGGTGAATGTAGATGTGTCGTTATCCAGGCGTGCCACTCCGGCAAAATAGCCATCCCAGCTTCCACCGGCATCAAAGGGCAGCCAGCTACCCAGATACCCCAAATAAGCGCTGTCGGGGTTGGTATTTCCCGGGGGATTGTAAATTACATTGTTGGGATAACGCCCTGCCAGATTCTGCTGATTACCACTCGGATTGAGCACTCCATGATTGAGCGACCAGGTGGCTCCGTTGTCAAAGGAAACATCATAACGATATTGCCCTACATTATCCAATGGAAATTCGGTGGGGTTTGAACGATGTATGAAGGCCACCGTATTGATATCATTATTTACCGCAATGCGTTGTACGTGCCCGTCAAGAATGGTAAACAGATTGCCGGCTGAGCCCAGCGGAACGGTGGTCACTGTGCGGGAACCTCCCGGCTGCCGGTTACCCAGAAGCATTTGTCTTTTGAATACATGCGTCTGTTCATAGGGCACAGAAACAGCAGATCGGTATCCATCTTTCCACCGGGAATCTGGCTGCATCTTCACGTTTACTATTCCGGATTGTGCATAAACTGAAATTGCCAAAGACGCTATCAGTGCTGAACTCAGAAATTTTTTCATAGATAGTAGTAATTATTTGGCAAAAAAAAGCGTAGCCTACAAATATAGAACAATCAAGTAAAAGAACAAACCCATTACCTTTCGGAACTTTTTGTTTCTGAAGGGACAATGACCTGGGCTAGCAGCGGGTAAGGCAAGCGCATTCAGGTTTGAATAACTCCCGGATTAAAGCGCTGCGTTATGGGAGCATGATTGGCTGCTTCTATGCCCATGGAGATAATTTTACGGGTTTCAGCCGGATCAATGATCTTGTCCACCCACAGCCGGGCAGCGGCATAATAGGGCGTAGTGGTTCGTTCATATCTTTCAACAATCTGAGTAAGTAGCTTCTTTTTGTCTTCCACCGAAACTTCTTTACCCTTCTCACCGGAGAGCTGAATTTGTAAAAGCGTATTGGCAGCCTGATCTCCGCCCATAACGGCTATGCGGGCCGTAGGCCACGCCACGATCAGCCGTGGATCATAGGCTTTGCCGCACATGGCATAATTGCCGGCACCGAAGGAATTGCCCATGATAACGGTAAACTTGGGTACTACAGAGTTAGCCACTGCATTAACCATTTTAGCCCCGTCTTTAATAATACCACCGTGCTCAGAGCGGGTGCCTACCATAAATCCGGTAACATCCTGTAGAAATACCAGGGGGATATTTTTCTGATTGCAATTCATAATAAACCGCGCTGCCTTATCGGCAGAATCTGAGTAGATGACGCCACCGAATTGCATCTCTCCTTTTCTGGTTTTTACAATAGCCCGCTGATTGGCCACAATACCTACTGCCCAACCTTGAATGCGTGCATATCCGCACACGATGGTTTTGCCGTATCCAGCCTTGTATTCGGTAAACTCCGAAGCATCTACAATCCTGCGGATGATTTCCAGAGTATTGTAAGGCTTTTTATTTTTCTCAGGAAAAATACCGTATATCTCTTTAGGGTCAGATGCCGGTTCAACGGGGTCCGTGCGATCAAACCCTGCATAGCGGGGTTTGCCCAGCATGCTCATGATTTTCCGTATCGTTTCCAGACAATGCTTATCGTCCTTGCAACGATAATCGGTGATGCCTGAAATTTCGGCTGTAGTAACAGCTCCTCCGAGTGTTTCTTTATCCACTTCTTCTCCGATAGCCGCCTTTACCAGGTAGGGGCCGGCAAGAAAAATAGAGCCGGATTTTTCCACAATAAGCGCTTCATCGCTCATGATGGGCAGATATGCTCCTCCGGCAACGCAGCTGCCCATGATGGCCGCTATTTGGGTGATGCCAGCTGAAGACATCACAGCATTATTGCGAAAAATTCTCCCGAAATGTTCTTTATCGGGGAAAATTTCATCCTGTAACGGCAGATACACCCCCGCACTATCCACCAGATAAATGATAGGAAGGCGGTTTTCCATTGCAATTTCTTGTGCCCGCAGATTTTTCTTGCCGGTGATTGGAAACCATGCCCCTGCTTTTACAGTGGCGTCATTGGCCACTATCACACACATTCTTCCGGAAACATACCCAAGCACCACAATTACACCTCCTGATGGACACCCGCCATGCTCCTTGTACATGTCATACCCACAGAACTCTCCCAGCTCCAGAGATGGCTTGTCTTTATCAAGTAATGCTTCCACCCGCTCCCGGGCAGTCATTTTCCCCTGAGCGTGTAGTTTTTCAATATTTTTTTTACCTCCCCCCTGCAGAATAATATCCAGCTTCTGGTTCATCTGAGAGAGGAGAAGTTTCATTGCATCTTCGTTGCGGTTAAATTCCAGATTATGCTTCATGAGGCTGCAAACTTAAATTCAAATTTGACAGTTCAAAAATTTGCGGGTCACGATTTGGCGGCATCCTCCTTCCGTTTTTTTCTAAAGCCCAGATTCCATCCACAGGAGAGGGATTTTCAACAATTTGTGGGAATTTTATGCTACTACCTCATGAAAAAAGCGGAGAAAATTGTCCGGAAACGGAAAATGGAAGTTTCGCGCATCTTCCTGATTGGCCCGATGGGGTGCGGCAAAACCTGGTGGGGACAAAGGCTTGCTTCTCTCATGGGGTGGCAATTTATTGATCTGGATTTTTTCATTGAAGATACCTACCAGATGAGTATACCGGATATTTTTGGCAAGTACGGTGAAGAATGCTTTCGGCAGATGGAATACGACAGCCTGCAAAAGGTAGCCTCATTAGATAAGGTGGTGGTGGCAACGGGCGGTGGCACGCCTTGTTTTTTTGACAATATGAAAAAAATGAATACATGGGGTGAAACCTGTTACTTAAGGGTGAGCGTTCCTGTGCTGGTACAAAGACTTGCAGACAACACTTCCGGACGTCCCTTGCTGCAAGGCAAGAGCAGGCATGAGCTTGCCGACTTTCTTGCCCGGCAGTTGAAAGAGCGTGAAAAATATTACCTCAAAGCTACCCATGTTGTAGACGAAGAACTCCTGGACGAGCAGCAATTGCTGGGACTCTTTGTAACTACCTCTACCTATGAAAGATAGGCTGCATCTTCCCGGTTGCCCATTTGCACAGTGACTACTTCTTTCATTGTAGTGGCAAGACTTAGGCCGACATAATCCGCGCGAATGGGGAAAAGCTTGTGCTGGCGATCTACCAGGACGGCAATTTCAATTTTACGCGGCATATATTCCAGCAGCGGCCGTAAGGCATAGCTCAGCGTGCGGCCGGTATTACCCACATCGTCTACCAGCAACACAGTCTTACCGCGGAGGTCTTTAAGATTAAAATCAAATACAGGTAGCTGTTCAGCGGGATTTTGTTTGTTGATCGCAATGGCATGCACCTGCAAGCGCAGAGAACTGATGGATTTCAGCTCCTGGTAAATTTTATCCGCAAACAGATAGCCATTCTCCCGGATGCCTATGATATGCAGCTCCTTCTCGTCATAATTATTTTCCAGAATCTGATAAGACATACGTCTTACTTTTTGCTCTATATCGCTATGCGTTAATATGCGTGTTCCTTTTTCCATCATTAACATAATAGCATACACTGAATGATTACTGTGCGGTGGCTAAAAAATATGCCGTTGTGTGAAGGTCATTATTTTTCCCCGCTGCATGCGTACATTTTTTGAATAGAGTAACTCCAAGTATCATCGGCAAACTGCGAATTTACCTGCAACAGAAATGTGCATTCCATCGCTGAGACCATAGAAGTACACCCCGGGGTTCAGAAATTGCGGCTGATAGGTTAAGATACCCCTTTTTTCCGGCAGGTACACCACATCTGTTTGTTGTCCCATTATGTTCAGAATAACCAGAGTATATTTTTTTTGAGACCCCCTCAGATCGTAGAGAATAGAGGTTTGATTACGAAAAACACCCGGGTAAAATGCCACCACTGGCTGTAAGGATACCGGTTCATCCGGTAAACCAGTATATAAACACGAGCCATCATTTACTGTTGCTGTGCTGTCATAATTTACTGCGAAGCTATCAGTACAGCCGGGTATAATACAGCTGCCGTCATCCGTATTGGCAAGGCTGTCATAATTGAGCGCTGCAGCGTTGGTACATCCATAGATATAAGGCACACAACTTCCGTCATCCAGCGTGGCCTGGGGATTATAGTTGAAAGCGGTGGAGTCCGTGCAGCCACGCAAGGGAGCCAGCAGCAGCGCATCGCAGGCCGACACTTTTCCATATCCATAGATATTGTTAGGAACCGCTCCTGTAAAAGAATCTACCCGGGCAGACAACAACAGGGCATCCTTCACCTGGCGATACGTGGCATGCGGATATTTCTGCAGGTAGAGGGCTGCAATACCAGCCACTACCGGGCTGGCCATAGAGGTGCCCCCATTGCGAAAGTGCTTGCCACATAAGGCCAGTTTGCTGCGGTCATTTGCCAGAGAGAGGGCAATTTGCTGGGCGTGGGCAGTTCCAAGGCTGAAGTTTCCGGTAGCCGTAATATCCGGCTTTATTCTTCCATCCCGCGTAGGACCATGGCTTGAGCTCCCTCCTATCCGACCGGGAGTGGCACTATTAACCCGAAGAACCGAATCCACATCATAATATGTTTTGCGATTTTCAAAATTTCCTACCGTAATGACTTTATCCGAGCAGGCATAGCTGGTCACAATCAATTTCTCTTTATCGGGAGCCTTGTAATAAAGGATATCCGGTCTTACACTATCCGGGGGAAGATTCTGATATACCATATCAGACGTGTTAATATTCAGTTCGGCATCGGTGCTGCTCCACAGGTCAAAACGACCCGAGCCGGTAGTAATGAAACTGAAATAATTTGTGGCATCCTGCAGGCCGGTAATAATCACCTGCAGATTATATCGCCCCTCGTTGAGAATCAGAGTCGTATTGACCGAGGCCCGGAAATTTCCAAAATCTCCGATGGAAAAATTCAATGATGCCGAGCTGCTGGCACTGAGGTCATAGTCAGCTTTTACATTGTAAAACCTTGTACGGGCAATGTGCTGCCAGGTATCCGGGTCGTCTTCACCAAAGGCAAACCATACCTGATTGAAGTCGGCTGTATCCGCCCATAATTCATACCATACACGATTGAAAGCCGCATGGTATTTAAACCAGGTAAACGTAGTGTCAGCACTCACCTCGTATCCCAGATGATAAGGAGGTTTACCCTGCGAATTGCCGGCAGCACAAACCAATACCCTTCCGGGACTTGCCTCCAATATGGCGTCAATCATCCTGGCTGTGGCATCCCTGCCATCATGTGAGCCCCAATAAGCTCCCAGACTGGCATTAATCACACAGGGCTTGCCCATAGCATCCGCTTTCTTAAAGATATAATCTACGGCATCCAGAAAAGTGCTTAAAAAAGGACGGCCAAAGTGAAAAGACACAACAATGAGATCAGCACCAGGCGCCATGCCGGCATGATCCAGCGTACAGGACCGGCTGTTTCCGGCCGCGATACCCGCCACTGTGGTCCCATGTCCAGGGTTGCTGCCTATGGGTTCCGCATGCGGACAGCTGCCCCCGTTGATGTCAAATGCACTACATTCTACCCCATAATTATAAGGAATGGGGGCATTGCTCCCCGTCAGCCTTTGATCCCACAGGTAGCGGATTCTTGTCTCTCCATTAGGCTTTTTAAAATCTTCATTATTTAAATCAATGCCAAAATCAATAATGCCGATTATTACCCCCTCACCGTTGTAAGCTGTATCCAGGGGTGAAAGTCCGGCATGCACCGGATGTACGCAATTGACGATTTTGGCTGTGTCCATCAGAGGTATCAGCGGCATTTCACCATTTTCTACATATCGCACTGCAGGTTCTTTCAGAAAGGCATCCAGTTTCTGCAGCGGAATCACAACAGAGCTGTAATGGTCATAGCTGAATTTAAAGATTCCGTTATGACGCTCAACGGCCTGCTTAACAGAATCCGGAAATCCCCGCACAAAGAGGTCAAGAGTTGTTTTTTCGGGAGATAGATTTTTCAGCTTTTCGCGGGTAAACAAATCCAGTTGCGCCTGACCATAGGCTAATCCCGCGCAGCAAAAGATTGATAAAAAAAGCAGGAAGTGCATGTTGTAGAAAAGTTAACCCAAAAAGCCTTACAAACCTAATTCTGCTTTGCGGATAAAAGCTTTCTTGCCACAAAACATTATTACGGCTGTATCAATAATTGTCTATTTTAGCGCACAACCCAAAAGTGAGCATCCTGATATGAGTCAGATAGTATTTACGATAGTTCTGGTTATTGCCTTTGGTGCATTCGGATATACCTTTTTCAGAATATTAAACACCCTGCGTGCAGCCCGCCCGGTTAATCGTTTTGACCGTATCGGAGAACGGCTGAAGATTACGCTCCTGGTTGCCTTTGGTCAAACTAAAATTTTACGCAAACCGGTAGCCGGCCTCCTGCATGCCATCGTTTGGTGGGGCTTTTTGGTTATCACCATCGGTACGATAGAGATGATGATTGATGGTGTAGCGGGAACCGAACGCGTGTTGGGATTTCTCGGTCCGGTTTATGATGTAATTACTGCTTCCGGAGAGCTGTTTGCCTTGCTTATTTTAATTGCCGTAGTGGTTTTTCTTTTCAGACGCTACATCATTAAGCCCCGCAGATTCATCGCCCCGGAAATGAAACCTGCTTCCAAAGCGGACGCCACCGTGATTCTGCTGATGATATTCGCCCTGATGGTTTCCTTGCTGCTGATGAATGTCGGCTATATTGCCACGCAAAAAGATGTGCATGGCGCCTATCCCGTCAGCCTTCTTATGCTGCCTCTGTTTGCAGGTATGGAACAATCCGCGCTGGCTCAGCTGGGCGCTGTTAATTGGTGGATACACATTCTGCTTGTGTTGATATTTCTGAATATCCTCCCTTACTCCAAGCACTTTCATGTGATTATGGCAGTACCTAATGTGTTTTTCTCCCGCCTGGAACCTTTTGCCAAACTGAGTAACATGGCCTCCGTCACCCGGGAGGTGAAAGCCATGATGGACCCCAATGCTGATCCCTATGCCGCTGCTGCCGAAACCACCACTGCACAGGCAGAAAAATTCGGTATTAAAGACGTAACCGAAGTGACATGGAAGCACATTATGGATGCCTATACCTGCACGGAATGCGGACGGTGTACGGAGGTATGCCCGGCCAACAACACCGGCAAAAAACTCTCCCCACGCAAGCTATTCATTGACCTGCGTAAACGCGTTTCCGAAACCGGCCCTGAAGTGATTGCAGGTAAAAAACCTGCGCCCGAACCTCCGCTGGTGAGCGATGTTTTTATCTCCCCGGAAGAATTGTGGGCGTGTACAACCTGCATGGCGTGCATACAAGAGTGCCCGGTAGATATAGACCATGTGCCGTTTATTGTAGATATGCGAAGGAATCTCGTGCTGGAAGAATCAAAGGTATCTGCTGACCTTGCCGTCATGTTTTCCAACATTGAAAACAATGGAGCGCCATGGGCCTTTTCACCGGAAGACCGCCTGAAGTGGGCCGAAGGGCTGAATGTTCCCGTAATGGCCGACCTGCACGCCCGGGGCGACATGCCCGAGGTTCTTTTCTGGGTAGGATGCTCCGGCTCTTTTGATGACCGGTCAAAATCCATCACCGTAGCTTTCGCCAAAATTCTTCAGCGGGCAGGAGTGCCGTTTGCCGTCTTGGGTAAGGAAGAGCGCTGCACCGGTGACCCCGCTAAACGGGCCGGCAATGAATTTACCTATCAGATGCAGGCCCTGCAGAATATTGAAACCCTCAACATGTACAATATCCGTAAAATCGTCACTGCATGTCCGCATTGCTTTAATATACTGAAAAACGAATATCCCGAACTGGGGGGCAACTATGAAGTAGTTCACCATTCCCAGTTTCTTCAGCAACTACTGGCAGAGGGCAAACTCAGGATCAGCGATAATCATACGTTGAAAGATAAAAAAATCACATTCCACGATTCGTGCTATCTGGGACGTGGCAACGGAGTGTATGAAGCTCCCCGCGAGGTGCTGGAGCGGCTACAGGGTGAAATACGTGAAATGCAGCGCAGCCGCAGCAAGGGCATGTGCTGCGGAGCAGGGGGCGCTCAAATGTTCAAAGAAGAAGAAAACGGGAATATGCGTGTCAACATATACCGTACAGAGCAGGCCCTGGAAACAGATCCCGATATTATTGCAGCAGCCTGCCCA
The DNA here is from genome assembly GCA_026003335.1 of Chitinophagales bacterium. NCBI lineage: Bacteria > Pseudomonadati > Bacteroidota > Chitinophagia > Chitinophagales > Chitinophagales bacterium. Next base: position 627,776 of record BPHB01000002.1, read on the forward strand.
TTTTGCATGACGATGCTGACAGACGGCCTGAAGGCTAAAGAAAAGCAAAATGCCGTTAAGGTGTATGATATAGCTGAACTGCTGGAAAAAAGCATCTGAACCTGCTGAATTCGGCCCGCTTACCAGAAAAGAAAAAATTTAACCTTTTTTCAAACCCTGACAGTCTGACATACACCCCTGAAATGCATTACCTTTGTATAACCATTTATGCCTGAAAAGATATATAGTCCGATTTTAGACCCTTCCGCAGAGACAGCCTTTGCGGTAAGTAGTGATATAACCCCTGAAGCACTCGCACAGGAATCAAAGTCCGGTACCCGCAGATTTTATATTGAAAGCTACGGCTGCCAGATGAATTTCAGCGACAGTGAGATTGTGGCTTCCGTGCTGACCCAGCAGGGATTTCAACCATGCACCGGCTATCAGGATGCCGATGTGGTTTTCATTAACACTTGTGCCATCCGGGAAAATGCTGAACAAAAAGTACGCAACCGCCTCAAAGAATTTCATACATTGAAAAAAAGCAAACCCGGTGTCCTGATAGGCTTGCTGGGCTGCATGGCTGAACGTCTGAAAGAGCAATTGCTGGAGCAGGAAAAGCTGGTAGATATTGTGGTTGGCCCGGATGCTTACCGTGACCTGCCCCGATTGGTATCAGAAGCCGAATCCGGACTGAAAGCCGTCAACGTGCTGCTGTCCAGAGAGGAGACTTATGCAGACGTAAATCCGGTAAGACTCAACAGCAATGGGGTTTCCGCGTTTATCACCATCATGCGTGGTTGCGATAACATGTGCTCCTTTTGCGTGGTGCCTTTTACCAGGGGCCGGGAACGCAGCCGAAATCCGGAGTCCATCATCCAGGAAGCCTCCATGGTGTTTAAACAGGGCTACCGGGAGGTAACTCTTCTGGGGCAAAATGTAGATTCTTACCTGTGGAGCCCCCATTATGCGTCAAAAAAAGAAATACTAAAGTCGCTAAGCAGATCCCATACCGACTCCACAGTCAACTTTGCGCAACTGCTGGAAATGGTGGCGCAGATTGACCCGCAGCTACGGGTGCGCTTCTCCACTTCCAACCCCCGCGATATGACTGATGAAGTGCTGCATACTATTGCCCGTTATGACAATATCTGTAAAAGCATTCATCTGCCCGTGCAATCCGGCAGCAGTGCCATACTGAAAAAAATGAACCGTGGGCACGACCGGGAATGGTATCTTGAACGTATTCGCACCATACGCAGAATACTTCCAGACTGTGGAATCACAACAGATATTATATGTGGTTTCTGCTCAGAAACAGAAGAGGATCACCAGGCTACACTCAGTCTGATGGAAGAAGTCCGCTACGACTGGGCATTCATGTTTCACTATTCCGAAAGACCCGGTACCCTGGCTGCAAGAAAATATAAAGACGATGTACCGCTGGAAGAAAAAAAACGCAGGCTCAGCGAGGTGATAGCCTTACAGCAACGGCATTCTCTGGAAAGCAATCAAAAAGATGTGGGAAAAGTATTTCAGGTTTTGATTGAGGGTGTTTCTAAAAAATCAGATAAGCACCTTTTTGGACGCAACTCTCAGAACAAAGTCGTGGTTTTTGATGCTGGGCACTACAAACCGGGCGACTATGTGCAGGTGAAAATCACCGGATGTACACCGGCCACCCTGCTGGGCGAACCGGTATAAGGATCCGCTAATCAGGATGATGCACAAAATCAATGTATAATGGACTTGCAATCTCTGAAAAACCGATTCGGAATCATAGGCACGTCCCCTGCCCTGGACAATGCCTTAAGCATAGCTGTGCGTGTGGCGCCTACCAATCTAACGGTGCTGATTACCGGGGAAAGCGGGGTAGGTAAAGAAATATTTTCCCAGATTATTCACAACCTCAGCCCCCGAAAACATAATCCCTTCATAGCCGTCAACTGCGGAGCTATTCCCGAAGGCACTATTGACTCCGAGCTTTTTGGTCATGAAAAGGGTTCATTCACCGGTGCACATGAAGCAAGAAAAGGATACTTTGAAACGGTAAAAGATGGCACCATCTTTCTGGATGAAATAGGGGAAATGCCGTTGGGCACACAAGCCCGCCTGCTGCGTGTGCTGGAAACCGGTGAATTCATTCGTGTGGGCTCTTCCAAGGTGCAGAAAACCGATGTGCGCGTGATTGCCGCCACCAACATTGATCTGGCTGAATTTGTAAAAAAAGGGAAATTCCGGGAGGATTTATTTTACCGGTTAAACACTGTGCCCATCAAGGTGCCCCCCCTGAGGGAACGCAAAGAGGATATTTATCTGCTGTTCAGAAAATTTGCCGTTGACTTTGCCGAACGCTATAAAACCGCTCCCATTTCCTTGGACGAAGAAGCAAAAAACCTGCTCATCAGCTATCCCTGGCCCGGCAATGTGAGAGAATTAAAGAATGTAGCCGAACAGCTTTCCGTCCTTGCAAAAGACAAACTCATCACCGCTGACGAGCTCAAACAACACTTTTCCGGCATATCCCGGAACAACCTTCCGGCTCCCGTTGGCAACGGAGCCGGTGAAGGAGAGCTAAGTGAAAGAGATATTTTATTCAAGCTTTTCTTTGACCTGAAAAAAGATTTGAATGATCTGAAGAAGTTCATCTTTGAAATTGTATCCCGGCAAAAGGTGGATTTGAGCAAATTTCCGCAGGATAATTTTACCCTGACAAACGAAGCAGAAACACCCGCCACTCCTTTGAATTATTATGCGGAATCCGATCGGCCCATCATTATTGAACGTCCTGAACCCGTGCAGGAACAGGTAGAAGTAGAGGAAGAATCCCTCTCTATTGCAGAGAAAGAAAAAGAGCTCATTCAAAAAGCACTAAAAAAACACAAAGGCAAAAGAAAATATGCAGCCTTGGACCTCGGTATTTCCGAGCGCACCCTTTATAGAAAAATCAAGGAGTACGATATTGTGGAATGAAGCACGTTCTGCCTTTGATCTGGTTGCGGAAAAAGATTGTCCTGCGGGTGTACGGAGTATTGTCCGTGTGTACGGTATGCCTGTTTTTCTGTGGATGCAAAATATATTCTTTCACAGGAGCCTCGGTCTCACCTGATATCAAAACCGTAAGTATTGAAAGCTTCATCAATCAATCAGACAATGGCAATGTGTTCATAAGCCAGGACCTTACCGAACAAATAAAGGATAAATTTCTTTCCGAAACGAACCTCAAGCTGGTGCCTAACGGTGGTGACCTGGAGTTCAGCGGAGTTATAACCGGGTGGCGCATCAGCAGTCAGGCCCCCACTGCCAATCAAACCTCTGCTATCAACAGGCTATCCATTACCGTGCAAGTACAATGCACCAATCGCATCTACCCCAAAGAGAGCTGGAATCAGACTTTTACCCGCTATGATGACTACGACAGCTCCCTGAGCCAGGCAGATGTAGAACAGCAGCTGACGCGGAGCGTAAATGCACAACTGGCAGAAGATATTTTCAATAAAGCCTTTGTAAACTGGTAAGTATTATGAAATCATCGGAATTTATCCGGCTCCTCCATAATCCTGTTTTACTCCGCTCCTATCCGATGAGCATGTTGCAGCAAATGGCTGACTCCTATCCCTACTCATCACTGCCATACACCCTTTTGGCCTTGAAATCCGGCATGGAGGGAGATGAAAATTTTGAATACTCGCTTTCCCGGGCTGCCCTGCGGGTTTATGACCGTAGCTTTTTATATCATCTTATTCACTCTGACTGGTCTGCAGCAACCGAAGACACACACACCCGGGAATTTGCTTCAGCCGAAGCGCCTCCGGCTCAACCCCAGGCGGATGTAAACGAGCCTTCGGAAAAGGATATTTCCGACATACCTGCGGTAAATGCTTCACAAGGGAACATGCCTACAAAAAGTCTCCGGGTAGAAACAGACGATGCGGAAAGCGCATCGCGACAGCAGGAAGGACCAACCCCAACTGACGTAACCCTGCCCACACCGGTGACAGAACTACCGGATGAGGATGATAAGATATTTGACCTGCCGGGTAAAGATGAGGTCCTCCGCGCCCTGGAATCCTTGCAGCAATCAAAACCCGAAGACGAAGAGAGAAAGGCAGCCCCCCTTACACAGGTAACAGAACAATCTCATACGGAAACCGGCACACCCTCTCTTCATCAAATACCGGACGAATCCGATGAGCACTCCTTCACCGAATGGCTGCACTTATTAAAGGCCAGGCCTGCTGATACCTTAATAAAAGAGAAGGAAATCTACAGGGCTGAATCTATCTTTGAGCCAGCAGAGATTTCTCCTCCGTCCGACACGTTAAAAGAAATCCCCCGGGAATCTTTACCTGCCGAAACGCCAGAGACTGACCTCCCTGCCCAAGCACGCAAAAGCCTCACCGAAGACAGCATGCTGATTACCGAAACCCTGGCAAAAATTTACGAGCAGCAGAAAAAATACGCCAGGGCCATTTCGGCCTACGAGCATCTAAGCTTGAAATATCCGGATAAAAAGGCGTATTTTGCGCAGCGCATTGAAGCGCTGAAACAACAGCTTAGAACTTAATTCACTCCTTATGTATGTTTTTCTTACCATTCTGATTCTGATTGTTTGTGTACTGTTGATTCTGGCTGTGTTAATACAGAATCCCAAAGGAGGCGGCTTAAGCGCAACCTTTGGCGGGGTTGGCAACCAGGTTATGGGCGCCCGAAGAGCTACTGACTTTATTGAAAAAACAACCTGGACTCTGGTAGTAATTCTTCTGAGCTTAAGCCTTCTGTCGGGCATGTTCATGCCGCAAAGCGGCAAAAAAAACCTGCCTAAGTCAGAAGTAGAAGAAAAAATGAATAAAACGGAATTGCCGGTGATTCCCGGAGGAGGTATAGATCCCCTATCGCAGCCCCCTGCCGAATAAGCCTTAAGCAATTTCCACTGACGGATTGGTAAAAGCTCTCAGTCTGTCAGTTCTTCAGATATTTTTTTGACAAGCACTCTTTTGGCTACAGGCAACAGCGTTTCTTCAAAAGGAAATGACAGCTTGCTCTCCACGGCAAAAATAGCCGGTGCCGGAAGGCTTTTATTGTTACGAATAAGCTCTACTTTAATGTTTTCAAAGGTGTTGCCCACGGATATGTAGCATGTACTCACATAGTTCGTTTTCAACCCCCTGAACTTTTCATCCGCGCCTTCAAAAATGGTTACTGCATATTCATATACCCTCACATCTCTTTTCTCCATTTCCCTCAAAAACATATATCCTTCTGTGGGCTTTAGTGGCAAAACACCGACAGGATACACCACAAGCTTGTCTTCCACAAACTCATACAATTCCTTGCCCTCCTTAAGATATTCTTTGAGTTTTGGCATAGCATAGTCCACTATTTCCTCAATTTCTGCCATGTATTCATCATCCTGAATGAGCCGCTCATACTCAAGCCTGAAATTCTCAAATTCAATCCTCGTCAGCCGTTTGGGGAACTGGTTTATCACCATGGTTTTCTTCTGCTTAATGGTTACCAGATTGTTATAGTGCATAACCAGATCAGACAGAAAAGGGTATAGCTCCTGCTCATTAAAATGCTTACCTATTTTTTGCAGATAAGCCAGCAACAGGTATTTCTTATACTCAAAATCAATTAATCCTGAAGTGATCCAGTTAATGTCCAATTGTGCTTGCATACGCCTAGGTTTAATCTTTATTATTTATTAATTAAACGTCTCTACACGCCTGAAGTTTGATATTTAGTATGCCGCCCGTCAGATGGAACAGGGCGTGTATGTAATTCTGACACTGACAGGAGAAGAGAATTTAAGCTCACGGTGAAAAAATTTCAAATAAACCTGAAAATTTGGCTGAATTAGCTCCTTGGCATTAAAAATGCACCGTATCGGCACCGAAAACAATTTCTGTTACTCATAAAACCCAAAAATTATGGCTAAAAAAGTAAACATCAAACCCGTTGCCGGAACACAGAACCGGGTCGTTATTGAGCCCGCACCGGCAGAAGAAAAAACCAAAAGCGGCATCATCATCCCGGACACCGCCAAAGAGAAACCCCAAAAAGGTAAAGTGGTTTCCATCAGTGAAGTAGATGAAAAAGGCAACAAACCAACCGTCAAAGTGGGCGACACCGTTCTGTATGGGAAATATGCAGGTACGGAAATAACCATTGACGGTGAGGACTATCTCATCATGAGAGAGTCGGATATTCTGGCAATTATTTAAGACACATCATTTTTCAAAAACCTAAAAAACCCAAAAAACTATGGCAGCAAAACTTATTAAATATGATTCAGAAGCAAGGGAAGCGCTGAAAAGAGGCGTGGATACCCTTGCCAATGCAGTAAAAGTAACTCTTGGTCCCAAGGGAAGAAACGTAGTCATTGACAAAAAATTCGGTGCTCCCACCGTAACCAAAGACGGAGTGACCGTTGCAAAAGAAATTGAACTGGAAGATCCCACCGAAAACATGGGGGCACAAATGGTAAAAGAAGTAGCCTCCAAAACTTCTGACATTGCCGGTGACGGCACCACCACCGCCACTCTTCTTGCACAAGCTATTATTTCCGGTGGCTTCAAAAGCGTTGCCGCGGGTGCCCACACCATGGACCTGAAGAGAGGTATTGACAAAGCTGTTGCAGCCGTAGTAGCTGATCTGAAAAGGCAATCCGTTAAAGTAGGTGATGACTACGGCAAGATTGAACAGGTGGGTGCAATCTCTGCTAATAACGACCCCGAAATCGGTAAGCTCATTGCCGAAGCTATGAAGAAAGTAGGCAAAGAGGGTGTCATTACCGTTGAAGAATCAAAAGGAACCGAAACCTACAGCGAAGTAGTTGAGGGTATGCAGTTTGACCGCGGCTACCTCTCACCCTACTTTATCACCGATCCCGAAAATATGGAAGCAGAGCTGGATCGGCCCTTCATCCTGATTCATGACAAAAAGATCTCCAGCATGAAGGAGCTGCTCCCCGTACTGGAAAAAGTAGCTCAAAGCAACAGCCCGCTGCTGATCATAGCCGAAGACATTGAAGGTGAAGCGCTGGCTACGCTGGTTGTAAACAAACTGCGTGGCACACTGAAAGTATGTGCAGTGAAAGCTCCCGGCTTTGGCGATCGCAGAAAAGAAATGCTGGAAGACATCGCCATACTTACCGGTGGCACCGTAATCTCAGAAGAAAGAGGCTATAAGCTGGAAAATGCTGACCTGTCTTACCTGGGTCGTGCTGAAAAGGTTACGGTTGACAAAGAAAACACCACGATTGTGAAAGGTGCCGGCAAGCAGGCTGATATCAAAGCCCGCATTAACCAGATCAAGGCTCAGATTGAGAAAACCACTTCCGACTATGACCGGGAAAAACTGGAAGAAAGACTCGCTAAGCTCTCCGGTGGTGTAGCGGTGCTCTACGTAGGCGCTCCCACAGAAGTGGAAATGAAAGAGAAGAAAGACCGCGTAGATGATGCTTTGCATGCCACCCGCGCTGCCGTGGAAGAAGGCATTGTTCCCGGAGGTGGTGTAGCTTTCATCCGCGCTTTGCCCGCACTGGATAAGGTGGAAGTGGCCAACGAAGATGAAAAAACCGGAGTGCAAATCGTCAGAAAGGCCATTGAAGAGCCCCTGCGCCAGATTTGCTACAATGCCGGTATGGAAGGCTCCATCATCATCCAGAAAGTGAAAGAAGGGAAAGGTGATTTCGGCTACAATGCCCGCACCGATAAATTCGAAAACCTCTTCAAGAGCGGGGTTATTGACCCAACCAAAGTGGCCAGGGTTGCTCTGGAAAATGCCGCTTCCATCGCAGGCATGCTCCTGACAACGGAAGCCCTCGTGGTTGAAAAACCCGAAGAGGAAAAAGCTCCGGCCATGCCCGGAGGCGGAATGGGCAACATGATGTAATTGCCAACCCTCAATAAAAGGAGGCTGTCTCAAAAGGGCAGCCTCTTTTTTTTTTCTCTCACCCTCATTTCTGAAAATCAATCACATAAAAACAAAAAGATTATAATTGAGGCTAAAATGGGCTATTTTACGCTGCCTCTGTTTTTGAGAGTTACTGTTATTTCAGTAGCAGCATCTTCTTTATATTCATATCCTTAAAGTCTTCTGCCTGCAGACGATAAATATGCACTCCGCTTATATTCTTTGAGGCATTAAAGTGTACTACATACCTGCCTGCTGACTTTTTCTCTTCTACCAGTGTTGCTACTTCTGCACCTAATATGTCGTAAACCTTTATGGTTACCATTACGCTTTTCGGCAGCTGATACCGGATGGTTGTTATTGCATTAAATGGATTCGGATAGTTCTGTGAAAGTTCAAATTCAGCAGGGGGGTCATTTACAGATTTTTCAACATCAAGTATAACTCCTCCCTCATGATATACCGCAGCCCTTTATGTGTCCCCATCTATTTATTACCCTGCCCATCTATGGCGATTGCAGTAACCCCTTAATCTGGCAAACCTGAATTTGACTTGCTATAAAAAGTTCTACTCCCTGTAGTCCGGTCAAGCTTTATAAGTCCAACAGTTCCCCCGATCCAAACATCATTATCCTTCACAGCAATTAGATTAACATAATTACCGGCAGTATAATTAATCCACTCAGAATTTTGAGAAAATGTGTGCTTAAAGAATATACTGAAGATTGCAGAAATAAACAGGAATGTGAAGGATAAAGATTTTGTAATTCTCATTTTTATCTCCTTCCGCTTTCCTATTGAAATTAGTAACTCTTCTTGTAAAATCTAAGAGTGAACGGTAGTTGCTTTTTCCCCTAAAGGTTCCTGCAAGGGGACCCTTGCAGGCTATCATCTCCAAGCCCCCGGCTTATATTTGACGGCAGTCAAATGTAAGTGCCGATGAGCCGTGAAATTAGAATCAATAATTCTGAAGGCGTTTCGTATTTGACGTTTGCAACTGTCGGATGGTTAGATGTTTTCACCTGAAAATATTACCGGGATATGATGATAGACAGTTTCCGGTATTACCCCCCCCCGGTCACCCGCAACGCCCTTGTCCCGATGCATCGGGACTAACAGGCTTCTCCAACTCGCCTGTAAGAGACTTCCGCCTGCCCTGCATTTCTGCTCGCAGGTCACTCTCTGGAATATTCAAAGAGCTTCGTACATTTCGGTACGTTGTTTGCCCATGCCGGGCACACAACCGTTTGCCGACAATGGCGGGTGCAGTGGTCATACAAACAGTTGGGCATTTTATTTATTTTTGTAGCAAGCTAACAGTGACGAGCATTTAATCCGCCACTGCGGCAAGCGGGTGACCGTTATGGTCAAGCTTAATCGACACCACAGCGGATACGGACAGACTCGGGAACCATCTTCTTTGCGGTTTGATGGTTCTTGACTTTTAGGACTAACAGAAAATAAAAGTGGAGTCCGGAAGCCACTCAAAAAAACGGGGCGAGATCGAAAAGCCAAACGAGTAGGACTTAATCTAAATAAACAAACAAAAAAATGGCAAAAACAATATTGACCGTATTGGTTATACTTTTAATAGTACAAACGATATCAGCGCAAAAAGCCGAACTACTAAAAGGTAAATGGGAGTTCAAAGATATAGCAAATAAGGAAAAGCTTGATACTATAATTCTAAAACAAGCAATTCTTTCATTTGCTAAAACACAAATAGAGTTCATGCACGATGGCAAACTATCGTATAACCCGCTTGGCAATAATCAATTTAGCATGTATAAAGGCACATGGTCTCTAAACAAAGAACAAACCAAAGTGTCTGCGGTGCTTACGCAATCTTCTTCGAACAACTCGCACACAGCTGAATGGGAAATAAAAGGGTTAACAGAAAATGAACTGAAATTGGATATGGGTAATAATGCAGTTATAGCTTTTCGCAGACCTCCTGTTGAGCTTACGGGATTGGCGAAAACATGCAATATTGAACTTTTTAATAAACTGGCAAGCGGTGTTGCAAACAAAGATTTAGATGCAATTAAAAGCGCATTGAAATACTATTTATCAGTAACGGGTTATACTGAAGGTGAAAAGGAAACAAACCGGTGGGGTGATAGTTATATTGACCTTAAATCGAATGAAAAATTTGGCTTGATGAAGGTGCCCCTGACGATATCAAAGTATGACAATGGAGAGTTTAGTGTTTATAGAAACATGTCCCAGGAAGAAATAAATTTTACCAGAAAAGAGTTGAAAAAAGCGGAAGCAGCAAATAAAGGCTGGAAGTATAAAGGAACTAACGGTTTCTGGGAATATTGGGAAAACGGAGATGTGGTTTTTTGGTTTTCAGCAAAAGAAATTGGTTCTGGATCTGACACTAATATTTATACTAAAAAACAGATTAGAATGAATTGAATGAAAATAGACTGCTTAGATGTATTACCTGAAAGTTTTTTGTGAGCAGACTGATAGACAGACAAACCTCCCCATAACAAGGTATTGTCAAAAGCGTGGATGACGAGTTTCTAAGACAGTTTTGTGCTTAACCGAACTTTAGTTTTTCAAATGAACGGCAGTACTGAAACACTCCGCCTTCGGCAATACCCAAACCTTTATGTGTCATACTTTGCGACCTGCTAATATCAAGCTGACTGAACGAAACGAACAGATGAAATTGACAATAATAAATAACCGGGGAAGCTGAAAACCGAACAGAGTAAGCAAAACCAATAAACTCTAAATCAAAATTAACTATGGCAATTTTAATTACAACCAACATTAAGGGTCAGACCGCAGAAGGATATGACCAGGTATCCGTCTTTCTTCATCAAGCTGTTCGCAAGGCTCCCGGCTTTATACTTCATATCGCCTACGGAACCGATGATGGAGTTTGGCATGTTGCGGAAATTTGGAATTCAAAAAAAGAAGCCGATGAATTTTTCGCAACAATGGTAGCACCAAATCTTCCCAAAGGAATTGTTCCTAAGCGTTCATATCAAGAACTTCACAGTGTTGTTGCGCCATGAAATAAGATCAAGGTTTGCAAGAAGTACGGACTGGCGCGAACACATAACAGCACCTACACGCCAAGTGGGGGCTCAGTGCTTCCATGAAACTGAAGCGCTAAATCAAAAATCTGTACTTTTAATAAATTCACCACTAAAATTCCCCACCTGCGTGTAGCCGCAAAACCTTATACGCAATGCCGTGCCTAAATCACAGAGGTAAGAGAACATGAAAAAATTCACTGAGACAGAAATAGAAAGAATTGCTAACCTCCTCAGGGAAGGCAAGCCCCTACCGGAGGATTACCTGTCTTCCGTGCTGGCACAGGCAGGCAAGACGATCCTCTTTGATACCAGGAAGGAATACGAACTTGTTTACGCCGGCAAGGAGCGTGAGTAAGACATCCTTGCCGACACGATGGCCGTGCCCCTGCAGCCGGTCAAGACTTTCAGAAACGGCAAGGAGGCTAACGGCTGGACAAACATGCTCATCTTTGGAGATAACCTTCAGGTCTTGAAGACCCTCTTGCAGATGAAGCAGGAAGGGAAACTGAAAAATGCTGACGACACGCCAGGGGTGAGGCTGGTCTATATTGATCCACCGTTTGCCACCAAGCAGAAGTTCAGGGGAAGCCAGGATCAGAAGGCGTATCAGGATAAACTTGCCGGGGCAAGGTTTCTGGAGTTTTTGAGGAAGCGGTTAGTCTTCCTGCGGGAGTTGTTAAGGGAGGATGGCAGTATCTTTGTGCATTTGGATTACAAGAAAGGCCATTATGTTAAAACCTTAATGGATGAGATTTTTGATGAGCCAAATTTCAGAAATGAAATTATAGTCAAGCGGGGTCAAAAGAACGTTCAGGCTCAATTTGAAACGATGGATTCATTAGCAAGTGGGCACGATGTATTACTCTTTTATTCAAAGGTATCAGACACAAGATTTCCAATCTTGAAAGCATCGCTCGGAGAAATAAAACCCGGAACATGGAATAACCACTGGCGTGGCACGGATAGACCTACTATGCGATATGAATTATTTGGTATTATGCCTGATAGGGGCCAATGGAGATGGTCAAAAGAGAGAACTATGAAGGCAGTTGAAAATTATGAAAGATATCTGAAGCAATATTCTAAGAAGATGTCCATAGATGAATACTGGAGGTACGTTTTAGATACCACTGGAGAAGAAATCGACTTTGTCCGTCTTTCCACAACCGGCAAACCCGAACACTATGTCCCTCCTACTGAGCATCGAATCTTAAGTGATGTCTGGATTGATATTGTTGCGTATCAATCCGGAGGAGACTACCCAACACAAAAGAGCGAAGATCTTCTAAACAGAATAATTTACGGTTTTTCCAACCCCGGCGACCTTGTGCTGGACTGCTTTGCCGGCTCAGGCACGACCCTTGCCGTAGCAGAGAAGTTGGGCAGGCGGTGGATTGGCGTGGACTGCGAGAAGTTAGCCATTTACACCATGCAGAAGCGGCTATTAAACATCGCTGACAGCAAGGATTTGGAGGATCCCAAAAAGTTGAGCGAAGCGAAATCCGCCTCAGGCGGAAAATACGGCAAGCCACCCAAGCCTTTCACCCTCTACAATGCCGGACTCTACGACTACAAGATGATCAAGGAACTCCCCTTTGAGCAGTATCGGGACTTTGCCCTAAAACTCTTTCAGTGCCTGGGGTGAGCGGGAAGATGCTTGTTTATGGCACGCTCTCTCAGCAGCCTTTGAATTTCTCTTCCCGAGACCTGATGACGCCATTGGCCACAGTTCAGGGTTTCTTCCTCACCAACTGGATGGCGACTCAGGGGCTTTTAAAAAAATTATTCCTCACAAAAAAGTATCGAAACTGGTGAGCAGCGGGGTGCTGCAATCCAGCATCCATAAAACCTTCCCAATTGATGATTTCCAGGCCGCTCTCGCAGAAGTCAACCGCACCGGCAATCAGGGAAAGATTTTGCTAAAATTAAATTAAACCCGCATTATGGCAATCGAAATAAAAGCAATGTCACCGGACCTGACTGAAAGCTTCTTCCATTTTTTTGATAAAGTAGCTTTTGCTGACAATCCCGACTGGTCCGGATGTTATTGCTGCTATTATCAGCTTGATTGCAGCAATGAGAAGTGGAATATGCTGACCAAAGAGCAAAACCGGTTCACAGCCGAACAAAATATCCGGAAAGGAAAAGTATCCGGGTATTTGGCGTTTGAAAATAACGTTCCTGTGGCGTGGGTCAACGTCAACGCCAGGTCCTCATTACCAAGGTTGAAAGTAATTGATAAGATTGCTTTCTTTAAATCTCACGGAGAAGCGGCTTCGGTAGTTTGTTTCGTGGTTTCCTTTCTTTATCGGGGCAAAGGACTTGCCAGAAAGCTATTGCGACATGCCATTGCTGACTGCACCAGAAAAGGATTTGATTCCTTGGAAGCCTACCCGCGCTTAGGCGAAAATCTCACCCCTGCCGATCAGTTTCATGGCCCCTTGCAGCTTTACCTCAGCGAGGGATTTGATTTGGTAAAAGAATATGAAACGATGGCTATTGTACAGCGAAAACTGAAGGGCTGATCTAATAAAGCACATTTATTATCCATTCGGGAAATATTCCGGCTATGATGGTAAGCAGCACGCAAAGGGCCAGGACAACCTTAGCTGCAGGAGAGGAAGTAGATACCTTATTGACCGGCTCCTTGAGAAACATATTGATCATCCCCCTATCCCACGCAAGATTGCATCTTGTGGAAATCATCCTGCTGGTTTATAACTTCCACCACTTGGCATGCATTGAATTTATAGATGTTAATAGCCTCAGATACTGTATTAATTAATGAAAAAGGTCTTGAACTTTATGCATGGTGCATAATGACCAGCCACGTTCATCTGATTATAGGAACAGCGGAAAAAAATGGAATGTATTCTCAGGGACTTGAAAAAATGCACATCCAAAAGGTTGCGGGAGGAGATTACCCAAAATCCACGCGAAAGCAGACGGGAATGGATGTTGTGGATGTTTTAACGTGCTGGAAAATACAATTCAAACAACAAAGACTTTCAATTCTGGCAACGGAACAACAATCCGATTGAACTATATGATAGCGAAATCACGCAGCAGAGGTTAAACTATCTGCACAACAATCCTGTAGAAGCAGGCTTCGCGGATGAACCATGGGAATATCTCCACAGCAGCGCCAGGAATTATTGTGGAAAGAAAGGATTGATGGATATAAAGCTGATTGAATGATATCACAAAAGCCAACGCAGGAAGATGCAATCTTGCGGGAGATAGGCGTAGGCCGCATCTACCAGCAAACCTTCATTGATACTTACAACAATGTAGCGCAAGCCAAACTCTATGACCGGAAACATGCCATCACCACAGCGGATATGCTCAACGACCGGTTCTTGCCATTCTTCGAACAACACCAGCTTCCGTTGTTGAGCGTATTGACTAAGCGGGGAACAGAATACTGTGGCCGGATGGAACACCACGACTATCAGCTGTACCTGAACCTCAAAGGCATTAAACACTCTAAAACCAAAGGCCGCAGTCCGCAGAGCAACAGTATCTGCGAACGCTTTCATCTAGCCCATGAAAAGATACCGGATCCACTTGCATCCGGGCGATAAAAATTTTTGCCCCACACCAAATGGGGCAAAAATTTTTATCTTGCACTTCCTTGCAATGTTCTTTTAAAAACTCCATTCTGTCAGATCAAGTGGCAATTATTACATTTGAGTACACCATAGCCCGCATGTTTCCTGGTCATGGCCGTTACACTACCTGCAAAATAAAGAAGGTACAATAGTGTGTTATTGTACCTTCTTTATCGTGTTTGAAAGAAATTATCTCTCTTAATACAATATCAAACCGGCCCGCGCAGAAACCTTGGGTTGATTGCTGATACCGCTTTCAACAGGCACTCCATCTTTCAATATAGTTACCTTGACTTCATTTCCCCGATCACTGGCGGCTGCCACATAGGCAAACTGCCCAACGGTACCGGTGTACTTGTAGCTCCAGTTGTCATTGATACCAACTACTTCCTGTGACTCTCCCTTATCATTACGGAAGTACACATCACAGCTTTTACAGTCCACCTTATATTCAACCTGAAATTCACTTTTCTTGGGTTCGGCAAATTTGAAACCTACAAATCCTACTGCGCCAATCACCACTACTGCCAGAATCATCATAGCTTGCTTGTTCATAATCTTCATTCTCCTTTTTAATAGTTAAACCATCAGCCTCGGTGGTTTTGTACGATAGCGGCCACTATCGGGTTACATTTCCTTGAACACAATCTCGATAAACCCAATTTTAGGTTTAGCTAAAATTAATTTTTGATTTAGCTAAATACCTTTAATTTTGATAACATGCGCTTACCTGCTTTTATCATCCCGTATCTTTTCGTTGCAACCACCTTTTCTTTAGCCTTTTCCTGTAATAACCCCTCGGAGAGCCCCTCCCGGGATAAGCCTCTTGTAGTTACCACCACCGGCATGCTGGGAGATGCAGCAGCCAACATTGCCGGCTCCTATGTGCACGTGGTTTCCCTGATGGGTCCTGGGGTAGACCCTCATCTTTACAAAGCCACTCAAAGCGACCTGGATAAGCTGAGTCGTGCTGACCTGATCATCTATAACGGACTTACTCTGGAAGGCAAGATGGAGGAGGTGCTGGAAAAATTAAGTCAAACGAAAAAGGTGCTTGCCGTGGGAAATCAGCTGGATCCTTCACTGCTCATAAGAACCAGTGCACCGCAAGACAGTAAGTTTGCCTATGATCCCCATATTTGGTTTGATGTTTCGCTCTGGATAAAGGTGGTGGAAGTAATCAGCGGCACCCTGCAGGAACTGGTCCCGGCACATGCCCCACAAGTGGAATCCCAAACCACTAATTATGTGAAGATGCTCGAAGCTCTGCACACCTGGACGCTGGAACAGATCTCCACCATTCCGCCAGAACAAAGAATCCTTATCACTTCGCATGATGCATTTCACTACTTCGGGAGAGCCTATGGCGTGGAGGTTCATGCCCTGCAGGGCATTTCCACCGCCTCAGATTTTGGCCTGCAGGATATAACACAGCTTATTCAACTCATTGTGGAACGCAAAGTGAAAGCCGTATTCATTGAAACATCCGTAGCACCCCGCTCACTGGAAGCAGTAGTAGAAGGATGCCGTAAAATGGGACATTCCGTAAAAATAGGAGGCACTCTTTATTCTGATGCACTCGGTGAGCCCGGCACTCCTGAAGGCACCTATATCGGCATGGTACAAGCCAACGTGCAAACCATCGTAAATTCGCTGAAATGAGCACAGAAGTTGTAAATCCGGCTGTTGAAGTGCACGACCTCACTGTAAGCTATGACCGCAAACCCGTCTTATGGGACATTGACTTTTCAGTACCTGCAGGATGTCTTGCAGGAATCATCGGACCCAACGGCTCAGGGAAAACCACACTGATTAAAGCTATCATGGGACTGGTGCCAATAAACAGCGGCTATGTTAAGCTCTTCAATAAAAGTGTTGCGGAGGTGCGTACACAGGTCAGCTACATTCCACAAAGAGAAACTGTGGACTGGAATTTTCCTGCCAGTGTAAAAGATGTGGTGATGATGGGGCGCTATGGTAAACGCGGCCTGTTTCGCAGATTGACAGCAGAAGATGAAAATATGGTGCACGAATGTCTGAAAAAAGTGGGCATGGCAGATCTGGCCAACCGCCAGATAGCCCGGCTATCCGGAGGACAGCAGCAACGTATTTTCCTTGCACGCGCCCTTGCCCAGGATGCCCTGCTTTACCTGATGGATGAACCGTTTAACGGTATTGATGCCACTACTGAAGAGGATATCATGAACATCCTGCGTGAAATGCGCCTGAAGGGCAAGACTATTCTTGTGGTGCATCATGACCTGCAATCGGCAATGGAATATTTTGACTGGTTTATCCTGCTCAACACACGATTGGTTGCCTATGGACCGCGCAAAGAGGTGTTCACTCCACATCTGCTTCAGGAAACATATGGCGGTAGGCTGTCGTTGCTCACTCAAATCAGTGACCTGTTGAAAGAAAAAGATTTTCCAATGCGGGAAACCGGTTAAGCCATGGATGCCTTACTGGAGTTCTTTTCATTTACCAACCCCAATGTCCGGTACGTAACTTTGGGTATGATGCTGCTGGGCATAAGCTCAGGTATAGCAGGCACTTTCGCTTTTCTGCGCAAAAGGACGTTGGTTGGTGACGCCATTTCCCATGCCGTGCTGCCAGGTATTTGTCTGGCTTTTCTGCTGAGCGGAACCAAACAAACCCCCATCTTGCTGGCTGGCGCCTTCGCCACAGGCTGGCTGTCCTTGCTGGTGATAGACGTCATCACTCATCGTACTACCCTGCCTGTAGATGCTGCCATCGCACTAACTCTCTCTGTTTTTTTTGGCATTGGCATCATGCTGCTCACTGCTATTCAGAAAACTGGCAAAGCCGCGCAAGCCGGACTGGATGTTTTTCTTTTCGGAAATGCGGCTTCCCTTGTAGGTCATGACCTGCTTGTATTTTGCCTGCTCAGTCTGCTTATTCTGATTACCATTGGGCTATTCTACAAAGAGTTTAAAGTAGTTTGCTTTGACCGCGATTTTGCCCATGTCTCCGGCATCCCGGTGCGCCTTATAGAGACCATTCTTGCCTCAGTCATCGTGCTGACGGTGACTATTGGCATTCAAGCCGTAGGGGTAGTGCTTATGGCTGCACTCCTCATCGCTCCGGCAGCCGCAGCAAGCTACTGGACCGACAGTCTTAAAATCACGCTTGCTGCTGCAGCCAGCATAGGAACCCTTGGCGCAATAAGCGGGGCCTTTATTTCTTTTGTGGCACCCTCCATGCCTACAGGCCCCTGGGTTATCCTTACCCTGTTCGGACTCACCCTACTATCTATGGCTGTGGCTCCCCGAAAGGGATGGTTGCCTCGCTGGCTCAATCAGCGCAGCAACCAAAAAAAAATATTACGCGAAAATGTCCTCAAGCTGTTTTACAAACTGGGTGAAAAAGATGGTGATTTTGAAAAATACAGAATGCCTGAAGAACTTCTATCTCAAAGAAACCTTAACCCTAAGGCACTCCAGGCAGCTCTCCGTGCATTGCGCAGACGATCCCTGGTAAGCCGACAGGAGAACCAGTGGCGTCTTACGCCCGATGGCATTAAGACCGCTCAGCGTATCATTAAAATTCATCGGCTTTGGGAGCTTTATCTGAATAAACATTTACATATCGCTGCAGACCATGTGCACAATGATGCAGAAGCCATTGAGCACATCATCACCCCGGAGCTGGAAGCCCAACTGGAACACATGCTCTCCTACCCCGGACAAGATCCTCATCAAACCCCAATCCCCTATTCTTCTGACCTCAAACACAAAGAATGAGCGCTTTTTGGATCATACTAACCGGATCACTGGTAGCTGTCACCTGCAGCCTGCTGGGGTGCTTTCTGGTGCTCAGGAAAATGTCTATGATGGGTGATGCTATCTCGCATGCCGTGTTGCCGGGTATTGTATTGGCGTATCTGGTTACCGGCTCGGGAGCTTCGCTACCCGTATTGACTGGAGCAGCCGGGATGGGGCTGCTGGCTGCCTATCTGATAGAGGCTTTTCAGAAAAAAGGAAAACTGCAAACAGATGCATCCATAGGGTTGACGTTTACTTCACTGTTTGCTTGTGGTGTGATTCTTATTTCCCTGTTCGCACGGAATATCCATCTGGATGCCGATTGTGTATTGTATGGCGAAATTGCTTATGTGCCCCTGGATAGCCTGGTCATAGGGGGTACTTACCTCGGTCCACGGGCAGTATGGCTTCTGGGTGCCCTGTTGGTAGGGGTAGTGAGTGTTATCGTTGCAGGATATCGCGGACTTCTGCTTACAACCTTTGACCCTGCCTATGCTGTCACCCTTGGCGTTTCTGCAACATTCTGGCATTATCTTTTGGTAAGTATGGTGTCTCTGGCTTGTGTGATTTCCTTTGAGTCAGTGGGAGCTATCCTGGTAGTGGCCATGCTGATTGTGCCGGCTTCTGCAGCCTATCTGCTTACTTCCCGTTTATCCCACATGCTGATACTTGCTTCGCTGCTGGGTATTCTTGGTGCCTTCGGAGGTTACTATCTTGCTTTCTGGCTGGATGCGTCTATTGCCGGGGCGATGACCAGCGTTATGGGGTTGGAATTTTTAATGGCATTGATGCTGGTAACTTTGAAGAGACCCTCCGGCAACGCTGTGCATGTACAAAATAACAACCCTGTCCCTGAAAAAAGCTAAAAAGCAGGCAATACAGGTGGGGATTTGTATATTCACTCTCAGACAAACTTCTCAGCATATGAGCTCTTTATATCAATGGATTTTCGTATGCTCTATTTTTCTGTATTCCTGCAACCTGGTTGTCTCGGATAAAGAGCAAGCTCCTCCTCTAACCGCCCAGCCTGCCTCCCTGCTCGTGCATGATGTTTTCCTTAGCTTTTCGGACACCCTTTATCCGGACAGCCTCTCTGCAATACTTGCCGCATTAAACCAGCTAAGCGCATTAACCTCCGTGCACAGGTTGTATGTGGGAAGCCGCGCTGAAACAGGCGATCCACGGTTATTCCCGGATTTTAACGTTGCGCTGCATGTGGAGTTTACCAGTGAAGAAAACATGAGGGCATACGCAGATGATTCCCTGCATTTAGCTGTGCGCATGCGGCTGATGCCTTATCTTACACAACCTCCCGTAGTCTTTGACTATTGGGTACACACTTCACAGGACTCAGTAGGGAAGCTCCCGTATTAAAAACATTCCGGTATGGCTTTTTTTGTTCCGTGCTATCTGCTCGGGTGTTCCTGTTGCGATAACTTCACCGCCCCGATGACCACCTTCGGGGCCAAGGTCAATGATATGATCAGCTACTTTAATGACATCCAGATTGTGCTCAATGATTAATACCGTGTTGCCATGATCCACCAACCTGTTGAGTACCGATAGAAGCATTTTAATATCCTGGAAGTGCAGGCCTGTTGTTGGTTCATCCAGAATATACAGTGTATTACCGGTATCTTTTTTACATAATTCTGCTGCCAGCTTCACGCGTTGGGCCTCTCCTCCCGACAGAGTGGGTGCGGGCTGACCCAGCGTTACATATCCGAGCCCCACATCATACAGGGTTTTTACTTTCCGATAAATAGAAGGCACATTTTCAAAGAAAGATACCGCTTCTTCTATTGTCATTTCCAGCACGTCACTGATACTCTTGCCTTTGTAGCGCACTTCCAGCGTCTCCCGGTTATACCTTTTTCCCAGACACTTTTCGCACTGCACATATACGTCCGGCAGAAAATTCATTTCTATCACTTTCATCCCTCCTCCCTCACATACTTCACACCGTCCACCTTTCACATTGAAGGAAAACCGCCCTGGTTTGTAGCCTCTTATTTTCGCCTCAGGCAGTTGTGCAAATAGGCTCCGAATATCCGAGAACACTCCGATGTAGGTAGCCGGGTTACTACGGGGTGAGCGTCCAATAGGCGACTGGTCAACTTCAATGACGCTGTCAATATGATCCATTCCCTCAATTCTTTCATAAGGCAACGCTTTCTGACGGGCCCCGTAAAGGTGACTGCGCAGAATGGGATAGAGTGTTTCATTAACGAGGGACGACTTTCCACTGCCGCTTACGCCCGTTACGCAAATCATTTTGCCCAAGGGAAGCTTCAGGTTTACATGCTTTAAATTGTGTCCTGTGCAGCCGTAAAGCGAGAGAATTTTACCGTTACCTTTTCTGCGTATTGCCGGCACGGCTATTTTTTCTTCACCGCTCAGGTAATGCGCTGTTACTGAACCCTGCCTGATAAACTCTTTCGGAGGGCCTGCAGCCACAACGTGCCCACCCAGATGACCAGCTCCCGGACCGAGATCAACAATATAATCAGATGAGAGCATAATGTCTTTGTCATGCTCCACGACAATTACTGTATTGCCGATGTCTGTGAGCTCACGCAACGCCCTTATAAGACGATGATTATCGCGCTGATGCAGTCCAATGCTAGGTTCATCCAGAATATAGGTAATTCCGCGCAGCTGCGAACCTATTTGGGTGGCAAGCCGGATGCGTTGCGATTCCCCGCCGGAGAGGCTGCGTGCAGGCCTGTTAAGTGTAAGATACTCCAGTCCTACATCCAAAAGAAATTGCAACCGCATACGGATTTCCTTGAGGATATCTTTGGCAATTATTCTTTGGCGTTCGTTAAGCGCTTCATCTACAGTAAACTTCTCCAGCTGCTCCGCGGCAGGGTGGGCTACACCAAACCAGCCGGCAAGTTCGGCAATGCTCATCTGAGCAAGCTGCGCAATATTCTTACCGGCTACTTTAAAAAAAAGTGCCTCTTTCTTCAGGCGGCTTCCCTTACACTCAGGGCATTCAACCATGTCCATAAATTCTTCTGCCCACCTGCGCAGATTTTCCGATGCCGAGTTATGAAAACACGATTTAATCATATGCACGATGCCGGTGAAAGCCTGCGTATAAGTGGCATCAGACCAGGACTTTTGTTCCTTATGCGAAGTGCCGTTATCACCGTAGAGAATAACCTGAAGCGCTTCAGGTGACAACTCTGACAAAGGCTGCGAAAAGGTAAACTGATACTTTCTGGCAAGTTTTCGCAGCTCACGAAATGCGTAATTATCGCGCCACTCACCTAAGGGAACCAAGGCCCCCTGATGAATGCTTTTGGTTTTATCCGGTATCACCAGCTCCGTATTCACTTCATAAATGGCACCCAGGCCGCGGCATAGCGGACACGCCCCATACGGTGAATTAAAGGAGAACGTATTCGGATTGGGGTCTTCATAGGCTATGCCGCTGTCAGGACACATCAGCTTTTTGCTGAAATAAAAGATTTCTCCGTTGTCATAGTCCATCACCATGCATAAGTCATTGCCAAGTTTAAGAGCGGCCTGCAACGAGTTGCGCAGTCGGTCGGTAAATTTTTCCTCCACACGCAGCCGGTCAACCACCACTTCTATGTCATGCATTTTATACCTGTCAACCTGCATCCGTTCTCTGACATCCATGATTTCGCCATCTACGCGCACTTTGAGATAGCCCTGGAAGCGTATTTTCTCAAACAGCTCGCGATAATGTCCTTTGCGGCCGCGCACGACAGGTGCCAGTAGCGCGATATGTTTCCCCCTGAATTTTTCAAACAGATACTGTTGTATCTGCTGATCGGTAAAGCGCACCATCTTTTTTCCCGTTACATAGGAAAAAGCTTCACCAATGCGGGCATAAAGCAACCGGATAAAGTCATATACTTCCGTAACCGTTCCCACGGTAGAGCGCGGATTCCTGCTGGTGGTTTTTTGCTCAATGCTAATGACTGGGCTCAGGCCAGTGATCTTATCTACATCCGGGCGCTCCAGTGAACCCAGAAACTGGCGGGCATAGGATGAAAAGCTTTCAATGTAGCGTCTTTGCCCCTCAGCATAAATCGTATCAAATGCCAAAGAAGACTTTCCGCTGCCACTTACACCGGTAATTACCACCAGCTTGTTTCTGGGCAAGCTCACATCAATGTTTTTCAGGTTGTGTGCCCGTGCACCATAAACCTGCAAAAAGTCCCCCTCAGCAAAGTCTGCAGCAGAAGTGAGGGTGTCCCTGTCATTCATGTCTTTGTTCGTGCTGGGAATAACCATATTTTCATTTTCTACTATCACCCGGTTGCGGCAACTTCAGTTGAGCAGCAGCTGATTGGTTGTGATTAACCATGCTGTAGAAATTATACTGCTTTCCGGGAGGGTTTTCTAAGTTAGAACTTCTCCGACAGATACGCGCCCTGATACAGGAAAATGAAGGGGCCACAGTTGTTTCTGAACAAAGAAATATCTTCAAGACATTCAATACTGGCAGCCTGTGCTTAAGTTTGCCAAAAATTATTATGGAACAGATTAACACCCCGTTAACGCGGATGCTGCGTATCAGGTATCCCATCATCATGGCTCCAATGTTTCTGGTCTCAAATGCGAAAATGACCACTGAAGCAATACGGGCTGGTATTACAGGAGCCATTCCTGCTTTAAACTATCGCACCGATGCAGAGTTTCGCAAAGCGCTGAATGAAATCCGTCAGGCATGTGAGGGCCCGATAGGTATCAATTTGATCGTCAACAAATCTAATATTCGTCTTAAAGAGCAATTAAAAACTTGCCTGGACTATAAGGTAGATTACATTATAACTTCGCTGGGCAATCCTAAAGAGGTAATTGAAGCATGCAAGCCCAGAGGCATCAAGGTGTTTTGCGATGTGGTGGATGAGATGTATGCAAAAAAGGTTGAGCAACTGGGCGCGGATGCAATTATAGCGGTAAACTCCGAAGCAGGTGGACATGCGGGACCCACGCCTGCCGCCATACTTGTACCCCAGCTTGTAAAGGCCTGCCGTATTCCGGTCATCTCTGCAGGAGGGGTGGGCCAAGGACGGCAAATGGCAGAAAAGCTGGCCCTGGGAGCCTGTGGAGTATCCATCGGCAGTCCCTTCATTGCCTCGCATGAAGCCGATGTATCGCAGGAGTATAAAGAGGCCATTGTACAGTATGGAGCCAAGGACATCGTGATGACTACAAAAATCTCCGGCACGCCCTGCACGGTAATCAATACTCCTTACGTACAGAAAATAGGCACCCGGCAGAACTGGCTGGAAGCTTTATTAAACCGCAACCGCAGGCTGAAGAAATATGCAAAAATGCTCACCTTTTACAAAGGCATGAAAGCCTTGGAACAGGCAGCCTTTGGCGCCACCTATAAAACCGTTTGGTGTGCAGGCCCGTCCATAGAACACGTCCATGCAATCCGTCCGGTAAGAGAAATTGTGGAAACCCTCGTGAGGGAATATGCCGAAGCGGTAAAAACTCAGCTACACCTGGCCTAATGCAAGGTGCCGGTTTAGAGGTGCTCACCGGCAGCATTATCTTCAGCTTTTACAATGTGGAAAATTTACTACTCCGACAGCAGACAGCCTGTTGTTAAAATCCACTACTTTTGAAAGATATGTAATAGCCGCTTTGCTGTGGCATCCTTGTTCAATAGGGTAATAAAAAATGAACTACCTGACGAAGCTCAATCCATCCCAGCTTGAGGCTGTAAAACATATTCACGGGCCCGCGATGATCATAGCCGGGCCGGGGTCAGGAAAGACGCGGGTGCTTACCTACCGCATAGCCTATCTGATGGAGCAGAACGTAGATCCATTCCATATTCTGGCGCTCACCTTTACCAACAAGGCTGCCCGCGAAATGCGCCAACGGATTGAAGCCATTGTAGGTACGGAAGCACGCAACCTCTGGATGGGAACCTTCCACAGCATCTTTGCCCGCATCCTGCGCATAGAAGCGCACCTACTAGGCTATCCTTCCAACTTTACCATCTATGATACGCAAGACTCCCGCAACCTGCTAAAAAATATTATACGCGAACAAAACCTGAACGATAAAATCTACAAGCCTGGCACGATACACCATCGCATCTCTTCGGCAAAAAATTCTCTTATATCCCCAACTGATTATTTGCAGAATCCTGCACTTACAACTGCTGACGAAAGCAGCGGCCTGCCCAAAACCGGCCTTCTGTATTCCCTCTACAACCAGCGTTGCAAGCAGGCTGCCGCAATGGATTTTGACGATCTCCTCTTCAACACCTGGTTGCTCCTGTCACAACATCCTGATGTGCTATACAAATACCAACAAAAGTTTCGCTATATTCTCATTGATGAATATCAGGATACCAACTATGCCCAATATCTCATCACGCGCATGCTGGCTGATATGTTTCAAAATATCTGCGTTGTAGGGGATGACGCCCAGAGCATATACTCTTTCCGCGGAGCAAATATTCAGAATATTCTGAATTTTGAAAAAGACTATCCCGAACTGAAGGTGTTCCGCCTGGAACAGAATTACCGCAGCACCCGCCACATTGTGCAGGTAGCCAACTCGGTAATTAAAAAAAATAAAATCAAGCTGGCCAAACAACTATGGACAGAAAACGGAGAAGGAGAAAAAATCAAGGTCATTCGCGCGCTAAGCGACAATGATGAGGGCCGCATCGTGGCAGATGCCATACAGGAAATGCGGATGCGCTACCACTTCCGCAACAGTGATTTTGCTATTCTTTATCGCACTAATGCCCAGTCGCGCTCTTTTGAAGAAGCACTTCGCAGACTGAATATACCTTACAAGGTATATGGTGGGCTTTCTTTTTATCAGAGAAAAGAAGTCAAAGATCTGCTGGCTTATCTTAAACTGACTGTCAACCACCATGATGAAGAGGCCCTTCGCAGAATAATTAACTACCCGATGCGGGGAATAGGACAAACCACCCTTGAAAAGGCAACCGTTATTGCCAATGATCAGGGCATTTCTTTATGGACGGTGATGGAAAACAGCGCTGATTTTCCATTCGGTGCTACCGGAAGCCGCATTCAGGAGTTTGTCACCCTGATTCGCAGCTTTGCTGCCATGCAGGAAAAAATGAATGCTTATGATCTTGCCCTGCATATTGCCCGCTCATCGGGTTTGATGAAAGAACTCTATGACGACCAGACACCCGAGGGTCTGAGTCGTTATGAAAACCTGCAGGCCCTGCTCAACTCCATCAAAGAGTTCACCGAAGAAGACGAGCTGACTGCAGATATCCCCACAGACAAAAGGCTGGGAGCCTATCTGCAAAATGTTGTTCTGCTCACCGATCAGGATGAGGAGAAAGAGTCTTCCGATACTGTCAAGCTGATGACCATTCACGCAGCAAAAGGACTGGAGTTTGAATGCGTTTTTGTAAGCGGGCTGGAAGAAAATCTCTTTCCCAATGCGCTGTCGCTGGATTCCCGTGAAGATTTGGAAGAAGAGCGCAGGTTGTTTTATGTTGCCATCACCCGCGCCAAAAGCCGCCTTACCCTCACCTATGCACGCTCAAGGTATCGCTATGGAAATCTGATTTACTGCGAACCCAGCCGTTTTATTGATGAACTACCCGCGGAAAGTGTGGAGCACAGCGGCAAAACCTGGAACTCCGGCTCCTCTTTTGATGATATAGAAACTAATGCTTCCCTAACAACCGGTCACAGGGGCGTGTCCCGCGTTAAGACTACTTCCGCTCCTTCTTTCACGCAGACAAACCATACACCCTCGGAAAACTTCAGGCCTGATGATCCTCTGCTTATTCAGGCAGGTATGGAAGTGGAGCATCAGAAATTCGGCATCGGAAAGGTGATTTCCTTAGAAGGGAAAGAGGATAGCCGGATAGCTACTATTTTCTTTCCGCACATCGGACAAAAACGAATCATGCTGAAATTTGCAAAAGTGATGATACTCCGAAAAGAAAAAGTGGATTAGACACCAGCTCTACCTGGTGGTTTGACCCATCATGAAATGATTAGTAGCTTAAACGGAATAATGACCGGATGTAAACACCGGGCAGATACATTCAAAGACCCGTCATCATGCCGTCCTCAGCAGAAGAAAACTATCTGAAGGCCATTTTCAAGCTATCAGAGAAAAATCCTGACAGCATCTCCACAAACAGCATTGCCCGAGCCATGAACACCACACCGGCATCGGTGAGCGACATGCTGCGCAAGCTGGCCAATAAGAAGCTCATTCATTATAAAAAGTATAAAGGCGTGCAACTGACCGAACACGGGCGCAAAGAAGCCGTCAAGTTGATCCGCAGTCATCGTCTGTGGGAGGTTTTCCTGTTGGAGAAACTTGGATTCTCCTGGGATCAGGTGCATGAAATAGCCGAGGAAATGGAGCACGTACGGTCACCCTTGCTCATTGAACGTCTGGAGCAGTTTCTGGGCCATCCCCGCTATGATCCGCATGGCGACCCCATCCCGGATGCTGAGGGTAAAATCAGTTATCACAAAGACATCAGGCTGTTAGATTTGAAGCAAGGCGAAAAAGCCCGCCTGGTAGGGGTCACTGAACAAACGCCCCGTTTTTTGCAACATCTGGACAAGATACATCTGACACTGGGATCTGACATTCAGGTTCTGGAACTTAATGAATACGACAATTCCCGTCTCATAAAAATCAGAAATAAGGAAGTGTTTGTTTCAGAAAAGATTTGTATGCATCTGATTATGAAACGCCTGTAGCGGTATGCGAACCCGACATGCATGCCGTTTTACACGGCACATCGGCATGAAACAATTGGCTTATTGCCAGGTAAGCAGCTTTTTGTTTTCCCCCTGAAAATGTGCATGATCATTAAAGGTAACCAGCTGCAAACCGGAAGAAGAATTTCTAAACTGGCAAATGGCCGCATTCGCCAGGCTCAATTGAAGCTCTAAAATTTTCAATGGCGTCAATCCCAGAATTTCACCGGCAATGACACACGCCGGTCCTCCGGAAGTAAAAACCAGCGCACGCTGACGGTGCCCTAGCTGTTGCCTGAGACGCTCCATGCCCCTCCACACCCGCTGGCAAAAGGCAGTCCAGGTTTCTTTGTAGTCGTCATGCTTGCCTTCGGTCCACCGGGAAAAAGCCGCCACAAGTGTATTCATTATTTTTTGCCTGGGATTCTCTGCGGCACCAATATCTTTTACAATCTCCTGCACATCCGTATAGCGCGGCTCATAGCGGCTAATGATGTCCATATGATCAAATTCATTCCATGCCGAATCACGAATGATTTCGGCTTTCACCTGCATCGCCTCCAGGCAGTGCAAGGCCGTCTGCCGATGACGCTGCATAGCTCCGCAAATAATCTTGTCAAATTGCAGATTGCGTCTGAGCAGCTCACGGCCAAGCAACGCTGATTGTTCCACACCGGTTACAGACAACGCGTCATAATTAGACATTCCCAAAGATGCTTGTCCATGCCGGACCAGATAAATCGTAGCCATTAGCGCTTTTCTTTAATCAGTCTGCGACATCGCCAGTTCAGATAATGCACCATAATCCAGAAATGCCTAAATGCCGGATTGCGGGTTTGCCGATGAAAATAGCGGTAATATATCTGCTGAGCGATCACGGCCAGGCGAAAGAGCCCGTATACCTGATAAAAAGTAAAATCAGCCGGATTGAAACCCATCCTGTCACAATAATAGGCAATCACCTCCTGGCGGGTAAACATGCCGGGCAGATGCGTAGGTTGCCTGCGCATTTTTTTATTGAGGAAATCGTCATCCGCTTGAACCCAGTAAGCCAGGGAGTTGCCCAGATCCATGAGCGGATCACCAATAGTGGCCATTTCCCAGTCCAGTACCCCGATAATTTTCAGCGGGTCATCCGGGGAAAGAACAATGTTGTCAAGCCGAAAGTCATTATGAATAAGACACAACCGCTCTTGCTTAGGCATGTTGTGTTTCAGCCATTGCATTACGAAAGTGCAACGCGGCACATTCCAGGTGCGGGCTTTCTGATAGCGGTATGTCCAACCGTCAATCTGCCGTTGCACGTAGCCAACTCCCTTGCCGAAACGGCTCAAGCCGGTTTTTTCTATATCAATTGTATGCAAGCGGATGAGGGTTTCAAGCACTTGCATGCATAGCTGCCGTGTTTGCCCGCGGGTTAATGTCAATCCCTTGGGTAGATTCTTTCGCAGAATGATTCCCTTTACATGTTCCATCACATAAAAGTCACACCCCATCACGCTGTGGTCATCACAAAAAGCCACCATACGCGGCACGGGATAATAAGGCATTAATGCTTTCTGAATGTGATATTCGCGTGCCATATCATGTGCGGAAGCTGCCTTGGTACCTTTCGGGGGACAGCGCAACACCCAGTCATGTTCCGGATACTGTAGACGATAGGTCCAGTTGGATGCACCTCCGGTATATTGCGTTACCACGGGAGTGCCGGACAATCCGGCAATCTGCTGTTTGAGCCACGCGTCTATTTTCTCTATTGGCAGTTCTTCTCCCGGACGTACGGGCATAGGCTTGTCAAGAAGATGCTGAGACATGATTGCTAAGGTAGCAAGAGTTTAACAAGGCTTCATGCTGATCACTCACTGCCTGTAACGGGTTTTTTCCGACTCACTTGGTGTATTGGGGCGAGGGATACTTAGCCAGTTCCATGCGAGCTATCAGGCCGCGATGCACCGCATCAGGTCCATCGGCTATGCGTAACACGCGGGCCAGTGCGAACATGGCCGCCAGCGGTAAATCATTGGACAGTCCTGCTCCGCCATGCAACTGAATAGCCTCATCTATGACCTGCTGCAGCACATTAGGAGCAACCACCTTAATGGCAGAAATCTCGGTCATAGCGCTGAAAACACCTTCGGCATCTATTTTCCATGCTGCGTAAAGGGTGAGCAGCCGTGCCTGATCAATGGCGATACGCAGGGTGGCAATCCGTTCGCGGTTGCCCCCTAAATTGATAAGCGGCTTGCCGAATGCCACCCGTGACAACCCCCGTTGAATCATCATCTTTAAGGCTTCTTCAGCCGCACCGATGCAGCGCATGCAATGATGAATGCGCCCCGGCCCTAACCTTCCCTGGGCGATTTCAAAACCACGACCGGGACCAGCAATAATATGAGATACCGGCACCCGCACGTCAGTGAACGACACTTCGCCATGCCCGTAAGGTTCATCATAATCATTAAACACAGGCAGCATGCGCTCAATCCGTACTCCAGGCGTATTCAAGGGAACGATCACCATGCTGTGTCTGCTGTGGCGCTCTGCTTCGGGGTAGGTAAGCCCCATGAAAATGACAAACCGGCATTTGGGATGACCAATGCCGGTTGACCACCATTTCCGCCCATTAATAATGACTTCTTCTCCGCTAATTATTGCAGTTGCCCGCATGTTCGTAGCATCGGAAGAGGCAACGTCTGGTTCGGTCATACAGAAGGCTGAACGTATTTCACCGTTTAGCAAGGGTTTGAGCCATCGTTCTTTCTGCTCTTCGGAGCCATAGTGATAGAGCACTTCCATGTTGCCCGTGTCGGGGGCATTGCAGTTAAATACTTCCGGGGCGATGAAGCTGCGTCCCATTTCTTCAGCCAGGGGAGCATATTCAGTTACTTTGAGGCCTGCACCATACTTTGAATCAGGGAGAAAAAGATTCCACAATCCTTCTGCTCTGGCTTGCGCTTTCAGCTCTTCAATCAGCGGCTGCACTTCATACTTTTTCCAGTCGCCTCCATGTCGTTTGTCGTGGAGAGACTTGAAGTAATCATATTCAACGGGTTTTATTTTATGCTCAATGAAATTCCTGATTTTGCTGATAAAAGCAGTTGCTTTGGGGCTATGTTGAAAGTCCATAATTATGCGTTTGTCGTGGGTAAAGATACAGAGCTGACTTATTTCATTTGAAAAAGAAGGCTGGTAAGCATGGATGTGCTTCTGACGAGAGCGCTGCGAGTACGAGTTGCAATGGAAACGAGGTAAGAACGCGCCCCAAAAAAAATACAAGAGGCTGGCAACTTTTGTACGGTATCAGAGCATGAAACGGAAGGACCGGAATTCAGGGGTCTACTTCAATTTCCACTTTCAGGGATTTAAAACCGGGGTGCTGACGGGTGGATTTCAGGTTTTGCAGGATATGGGTTTTTATCTGCTGTAAAGGAGCAGTTTTTTTGATTTTGATCAGTATCTGCTGCAGATACAGGTTTTTCATTCTTTCTACAAAAGGCGGAGCGGGTCCGAGTAATTGCAGGTACGGGTGGCTATTATTTATACTGTGCAGAAAATGCCTGGCCCCTTTTGCGGCAGTGTCTTTATTGCGGTGCTTGAAAGTGAGCCGTATCAGGCGGCTGAAGGGAGGATAGGAAAATTTCTTTCTGAAAGGGATTTCGTGATAGAAAAATCCTTCAAAGTCATGGCGGATTGCAAATTCCAGGAGCGGATGCGTAGCATCAAAAGCCTGAATGATAATGTGTGTGTTTCGGTCTTTACGAGCAGCCTTTCCTGCTAGTTGTTCAAGAAACTGAAAAGCACGCTCGTTTACACGAAAGTCAGGGAAGCCCAGCAGCTGATCGGCACTGAGGATAGCGGTTAAGGTAAGAGAGTCAGCTTCCATAGCTCGCACAATCATCTGCGTGCCTACCAGGATGTCAATATGATGTTGCTCAAAATCCTGCAGGATGCGTTCGCCCGCTGCGCGGGTACGGGCTGCATCATAGTCAAGCCTGCCCACAGTGGAATCGGGGAAACAGATTTTTATATCTTCTTCGGCTTTTTCAGTGCCAAATCCATGGAGTCGTATATCCGCTGAGCCGCACTTCGGGCACTGTGTGATGGGGTTGGAAGCATAGCCACAATAATGGCAGCGCAGGATGTTACGCTCTTTGAAAAAAGAGAGACTTACATCACAGCTGATGCATTTGGGGATCCAGCCGCAGTTGTGGCAGGAGAGGTAGGGCGCAAAACCTCTTCTGTTTTTGAAAAGAATGACTTGTTCATTGCGGGCCAGTGTTTGTTTTATAGCCTCAAGGAGAGTCCATGAGAAGACGGATTGCATTCTGCGTTTTTTGATTTCCTCACGCAGGTTTACGACAGTTATTTTCGGAAGAGGGGCCTTGTCATAGCGTTCCCGGAGGCTGACAAAACCATATTTGCCGGTGCGGGCATTTTGGTAGCTGTCCACGGAGGGTACGCTCGAACCGAGCAATGTTTTTGCTCCGGTATGATACGCCAGGGCGATGGCAGTGTCTCTGGCATGATAACCCGGAGCGGCATCCGACTGGCGATAGGATGCGTCCTGCTCTTCATCAATGATAACCAGACCCAGGTGATCAAACGGGAGAAAAACGGCCGACCGGGTACCGATAATTACCGAGTAGTCCTTCCGGAGCAGTTTGTTCCATATTTCTACCCTCTCGTTGATGCCGAATCCCGAATGATAGATACCTACCTGTGGCCCGATTAATTCCTGCAG
The DNA here is from genome assembly GCA_026003335.1 of Chitinophagales bacterium. NCBI lineage: Bacteria > Pseudomonadati > Bacteroidota > Chitinophagia > Chitinophagales > Chitinophagales bacterium. The sequence continues at coordinate 659,594 of BPHB01000002.1, forward strand.
GCGGTTTAAGGTTTGTGTTGACATCGCAATTTCAGGAAGCAACAGGAGCGCCTGCCTTCCACTGTGCAAGGTCTCCTTTATGAGGCTGGTATACACAAATGTTTTGCCGGACGCATTGACGCCATGAAGCAAAACGGTATTCTTATGCTGAAACCATTGGCGTATTTCCTCCAATGCCCGCTGTTGCAAAACATTCAGCTCGTATGTAAAAGGCTTTGAAAATGCAGCAGAAGGCAAGCGGTCAACTGTTATCTTTTTCTCCTGCAGTATGCCTTTTTGTATAAGCTGTCGGACTGCAGCGGCAGTGACTCCCGGTTGACTGAGCAAAGCAGACTTGTCGGGTTCGGGTGTCCCTGCTTCCAGAAAAGCCAACAATGCCCGGTGCTGGCGGGGTGCCCGCTGCAGCTCATCCAGGAGGCTGCCCAGCCTTGATTCATCGCTCAGCTCCGCGGCAAGGTGTAATACGGTTTTAGTTTTAGGCTTATAGCGCTCCGAGAAGGTTTCAAATGCAAAGACTGCATTTTTTTCTATAAGGGATTTAATCAGCTTGTGGGGGGAGCGGGTGCCGGTAATTTTTTCAACCTGATTCAGGGTTAAAGAATGTTTGTTTCTCAGAGTTTCAGTGATGATAAACTCTTCATTATCCAGATCTGTAAGAGATTCATCCCATGCAGGATGGAGCGCAATGGTGGTTTCGCTATCCAGCTTCAAACCGGGCGGGAGGGCTGCATGCATAACCTCCCCGATGGAACACATGTAATAATCAGCCACCCACCTCCAGAAGGCAATGTTTGCCGGATAGACCACCGGTTGATCATCCAGTATATCCAGTATGGACTTAGGTTTGTACAACTGAGGAGCTGTGTGATGCAAGACGGCTATTATGGCTGCATAGAGCTTACGTGAACCAAACTGCACCACCACTCGTTTGCCGATTTCCACCCGGTTTTGCAATGCTTCCGGCACTTTGTAGGTAAACATTCCCGGCACCGGCAGGGGGAGAATTACGTCAGCAAACAGCATGATTCAAATTTGAACGAAACCCGGCATGCTACCAAGAAGAAAATACTTTTCCTTATTCACACGGAAGGAAACTATCATCCAGGGTTATCGGGGCACTCTCATCCCGGATATACGGATACTTTACACTTACCAGCCAGAGACCACAACCCGGCGCGGCTGGTATATATCGGAAGCGTCCGGTGGCTGTCATCACGGCATCAAACTCATCCAGCGTCAGCTTACCTGTGCCGATTAACAACATGGCTCCTACCGTTCTGCGCACCATACCGCGCAGAAAATGATCAGCGGTAACCGTGTAGCTCATGCGATAATCATTGATGACTTTCCATTGCGAACGAAAGATGGTGCAACGGGTATATTTATCTTTCGGCTCGCGGACACTTAATGGCCTGAAATCCTGATAACCTCTCAACAGCGAAGCAGCCGCATGCATTTTTGCAATATCAGGTGTCTGGTATGGGAAGTAATAGCTTGCGTCCGTGAGGAAGGGGTCTTTTCTGAAATGGACGAAGTACGTATAGGTGCGGTGCACCGCATCCTGGCGGGCACGCGCACGGGGATGCACCTGAATAAAGCGTTTGGCAGCTATGTCTTCCGGCAGAATGCGATTGAGTTTATAAAGCAAATCATCCGAAGGAGGTGATGGCGCATCAAAATGCACAAAAAACTGCCGGGCATGCACTCCCGTATCGGTGCGGCCGCAACCTGCACAGCGAATGTCGGTATGGAATACGACGGACAATGCGCGATCTACCTCGGCCTGCACGGTTCGGGCACCCACCTGAACCTGCCAGCCTTTATATCGGGTACCGCGGAAACAGATTTCCAGAAAAAACCGCATAAGCTCCTGGCGTGTTTATAGGGCAACGCCCGAACATGTGTTATTGCAGGTGTTGCTTCGTCAGGCTGTTGCCTTTGTCTCAGGGCAATAAGCCGTTGCACGGTTTATTCCGCTTGGGAGAGAAAGCTTTCTGGCTCTGCCTTAAAAGCTTCTTTACATCCCGGGCTACAAAAGCCATAGAGCTTGCCTTTGTATGTCATCGTGTCGGCAATAGGATGTTGATCCATACTCATACGGCATACCGGATCCACTTTTGCGCTCAGCTGATCAGGGGTTACATTAAGGGCGTTTTCTGTTCCGGCAGAATGGCTTTTGTTGGTTGAGCCACTGTTGCAGCTTACAAATAAAGCCGAAGACAACATCAGGATGATTGTAAGATGATGCATAGTTTGAAATTTTATGAAGAATGATTCAGCAGGCTAAAGTTCGTTAAAAGCGGGTGGAATACCCAGAGCACACTCGGAAAAAGTGAAAAATGCAACAATTACTTTCTGATGAGGCCGAACACCACCAGGGCAATAAGCGGTATGGGCACCTGTCCTTCAATGATCCATTCATTGTCTGTGCCTCCTTTGAAATAGGGTTTTACAACGTTTCCCTGGATGATATACTCTTCGCTGGTGTTGCCATAGCGTCTGCGCAGGATAGTTCCGTCCCATTCAAATTCATCTTCGGAGATAAACCATTTACGCTTCAATATACGCCCGTCCCAGAGAAATTCTTCCTCGCCCGGATACCATAATCGCTTTAAAGTGGTCCCGTCAAAGGTCCATTCCTCATAGTCAAAAGAGTTCCATTTTCTTTTAAACACCTTTCCATCCCATACGAATTCATCCAGACCTGTATTCCAGAGTCGGCTGATTACACCGGATGTTTGTGTGATGTCGGCAGACCGGGTTGCTGCAAGTTGAGCTACCATTTGTTCCATCCCTGCATCCAGCTGCAGGCGGATAGCCCAGAAGTAAAAGATAGCTGCCAGCTGACCAGTAGTTATTTTCTGTCCCGAAAAGCGGCAGATCACTGCATCAGAAGTATCTCTGTATAATGTGAAAGAGGTGTCATCATCCATTGCATAGCGCCCTACTATCCACGCGGGGTCATACACATTTTTATCCCTGTAAGTAAAATGTCCGTCATAAATGCCAAAAAGCACGTGATAGCGGTTATCCAGGATGGCGCCACCCTTTTTTCTGGAGAAAATATCGGTTGCTCTTATCAGAAGCAGGATATCATTTTTTTGCTCCGAATTCCCCTTAAAAACGAGGTTGCCTTTCACGGTAGCAAAGACGGCACCGGATTGATGTTCTATAAGCCGGTCATTTTCAAAATGTGCGGCAGGTTGTCGGTTGCTATCATAAATCACCTGCGCATGCATTGGTTTGACGAAGCACACCAACATCAGCAACATCAACCAGCCGTTACGAAGGGGATAAGGCATTTTTTATGAGGTACGTATGAATATAAAATTACTCGTTGACCGCTGTCAGCGGGTTAAAATGGTTATGAATCCCTCTGCGAGCTTCACTCCTGCTTCATTATAGAGCACTACCTGATAATCTCCTTCACCAGGGAAAGTACATTTCAAAAAGGTGTATTTCCATTTAGGCTTCACCTGAAACCATTGTGTTTTTTCATTGTTTAACCCGTGTTTATCCACAATTACCATTTTAATCTGTTCGGTATTGAGGGCTTTAGCCGGATTGTAAAAAGCATACAAATACTCCCTGGCATTACCAAAGAAAAACCAGTTGCTTACACCCACAGGAAGGTCATCTTCCACACCTCCGCAGAAGAGGAGTTTCAGAACAGACGTATCTGCCTGCGCTGAGGATATATCGGCGGAAGTTTGCCCTTTGTTATCATCCAAGGAACGGCCTGCTGCATAGGCAGAAGTAACCCTAATGGGGAAGATCGGCATTTTACGCACTTTGGTCAGCGCAAGGTGCTCAATAAAACTATCTGCAGTTGCCGCATCGGCATCATAAATCACCAAGATAATTGCGGTGTCGGATTTTAAAATATCGGTATCCACCGGTGGACCCTGAGCTGCAAGCGGGCGCGGCTGCAGCTGGACAAGCAGCGTCAGCATAAAGGCCATAAAACCCCGGTGGACATCGGAAGAGCACATTGCATGGGCAAAAAGGTTCATGGGCATCAGCAATTTAAGAGAATATCTGTAAGCGGGGTTTCGGGCGTGACCTTTTGCGTTTGAATCCCCAATATACCGGCAGCGGACAAATTTGCATCCGTATCATCCAGAAAAAGTGTTTCTTCGGGATGAAAGTTGTTTTCTTTCAGCACTTTTATAAATAACCGGACATCTGGCTTCCGGAGACCCACGAGATGGGAGTAGTATGTTCTGTAAAAAAGATGATCCAGCCGGGGTATATTGTAGGTTTCTGTAACGTAGCTTTCTATGGCTGCAAGATGAATAGGGTTGGTATTGCTGAGCAGCACGGTGGTATAACGCTGCCTGGCTTTTTTTAACACTTCAATGCGAGGAGGAGGAATTTCGCCCAGCATAGCATTCAGACATTTATCTATTTCCTCATCGGAGATATGAAACTGAAAAAAGACTCTTACCTGATTTCTAAATTCGGATGGTGCAATACGGCCTGTTTCCAAGTCTGTAAAGAGAGGATGCTGATAAAGCAGGGTGAAGTTTCGGCCGGGGAACTTTTCCTTCAGCATATTAACTACCCTGTCAGGAAACAAATCAATGATTACACCCCCTAAATCAAAAATGATATTTTTTACAGCCATCGGGTTATGGGTGCAAATATGTAACTTTGAGCCGTCTTTATTTAGCCCCTTCGGGGTGCAGGGCCTGTAGCTCAGCGGTTAGAGCAGCGGACTCATAATCCGTTGGTCGTAGGTTCAATCCCTACCAGGCCCACCAACCTAGAGTGTACGGATAAAAAAGCACCGTCTGTTTACCACATCTTTTCCAAATCGCGGGGGTTATACTGGTGCTGGCGCGGAGTGTAGTAGCTCTCTGAACTGGTACGCTTCAATTGCAGTGGGTCTTTTTTGAAGAAGCGATAAAGCCAAGCCAGCGGAGTGAGGAATAAAAAGTATAAAGCTGAAAGCAGTATCCGCGAAGCAATAAAACCCATTCCATGGGCGAGTTTCCACCATGCCCAGGAAATCCTTTCGGCAAGCGTATCAGACAAAGACCCGGATAGAGCCACTGCTAAGGCAATGTAAAGTAGTACCTGCTTTCCGGTAATAAGAAAGAGAACGAGAAAACCTAAAAGTATAACCAGCAAGTCTTTATAGGTATCGGCAGGACGTCTAGCAGACATGCGTGGGAATTAAAAAACCGTATAAACAAACGGGGCAAACGATGAGCCCCCTCCTATGACCAGTAGTACACCTACCAGCAGTAATACCAACACCATGGGAATGAGCCACCATTTTTTCCGTTCCATGAGGAACTGCCAGAATTCACGAATAAAATCTATCATTGTCAGTGCATCTGAGATTTCTATGCGTAAAAGTAATAGTAAGCGGATGAATTAATCCAACACATTACTGAAAGTATTTTCTATTTTTTTGTGTGGCTGCTGCTTCTTGTCAAACAGGTAGTTTTCAATGACAAGGAAATCCATGTCCGTATTCATAAAACAACGATAGGCATCATCCGGAGAATTGACGATGGGTTCTCCCCGAACATTAAAGCTGGTATTTACCAGTATTCCGATACCGGTTATTTCCCGAAATGCCCGTAGCAAGCTATAGAAGCGCGGATTGATTTCTTTGCTGACTGTCTGCACGCGCGCACTAAAGTCCAGATGTGTGATAGCCGGGAGGGCTGATCTGTTGAAGTAAAGTTTATCCCGCAGGCTAAGTTCATGAAAATCGGGTGGCAGTTTGTTTCGGAGAGCTTCTTTTACTTCCCCTACTAAAAGCATATAAGGAGAACTCACCGGTAAATCAAAGTACTTATCAGCATCTTCCTGCAGGACGGCTGGTGCAAAAGGGCGGAAGCTCTCGCGGAATTTTATTTTCAGATTCAAGCGTTTCTGCATCTCCGGGTTACGAGGGTCTGCCAGGATACTGCGGTTGCCTAACGCGCGCGGCCCCCACTCGGAGCGTCCCTGAAACCAACCGACAATAGCACCCTGATCCATGCGTTGTGCCACAGCTATGCATAAAGCATCAAAATCATCGTAGTGGGTATAGGGGGCATGAAATTTTCTGGACAATTGTTCCACATCCAAATGACTATAAGCGGGACCAAGGTAAGCCCCCTGCATACAATCATAGACAGAGCTGAAATGACGTGACTTATTAAAATAAATATGCCAAGCACTATATGCAGCACCCAAGGCACCCCCTGCATCACCTGCAGCAGGTTGAATATAGATGTCCCGAAAAATACCCTCTTTAAGCAGTTTACCATTGGCAACACAATTCAGCGCCACCCCACCGGCCAGACAAAGGTGCTCACTGCCGGTTTGCTCCCGGGCATGCCGCGCCATTCTCCGTAGGATCTCCTCGGTAACCTGTTGAATGGCCAGAGCCAGATCGCAGTGAGCCTGTGTGATTTCAGATTCAGGCCTGCGCCTTGTGATATCGAAAAGCAGCGCCCACTCGTCATCCTTAGCCATGGTCAGTCCTACGGCATAGTTAAAATATTTCTGATTTAACCATACCGAACCGTCCTCTTTCAGATCTATGAGCTCCTTAAAAATTTTTTCACGGTATTTAACAGTTCTGGATGCCCGCGGATTACCATAGGGAGCCAGACCCATGAGTTTATACTCTCCTGAGTTTACCCGGAATCCGAGATAATAGGTAAAGGCTGAATATAGCATGCCCACCGAATGCGGGAAGTGCAGTTCTTTGATAATCTGAATCTGATTGTCTTTGCCATGACAGATAGAAGCGGTAGCCCATTCGCCTACACCATCAATGGTGAGAATAGCGGCTTCCTGTTTGTTGGAGGGATAGAAGGCGCTGGCAGCATGTGAAAGGTGATGCTCAGGGAACAGCAGCTTCAATTTTCTCTTGTCAAAAGGCTCGATGGCAGCAAGCTCGTCAAGAATAAGTTTTTTCAAAAACAGCTTTTCCTTCATCCAGACCGGCATGGCCGCAACGAATGAGGATAGTCCCTGTGGAGCAAAGCAATAGTATGTTTCCAGCAATCGCTCAAACTTCAAAAACGGCTTGTCATAAAAAGCCACCGCATCCAGTTCATCAATGCTTCGGCCACTGTAGCGGAGACAGAATTCCACAGCCTTTTTGGGAAAGCCTGCATCATGTTTCTTCCGGGTAAACCTCTCCTCCTGGGCGGCAGCGATGATGTGTCCGTCATGCAGTATAGCCGCAGCAGAATCATGATAAAACGCAGATATTCCCAGTATATACATCCGGCACATAAAGATAGTGCGCAAAAACAACCAGCATTTAACTTTGCTTATTAAAATAATTCCATCGCCATGAATCTAGAACAAAAAGTAGCCGCAGCCATGAAAGAGGCCATGCTGGCCAAAGATCAAGCCGCACTGCGGGGATTAAGGGCAATCAAAGCTGCCATTACGCTGGCCCAAACAGCCGAAGGTGGTAAAAAAAATCTGGATGCTGCTCAGGAAGTGCAACTGCTGCAAAAACTAATTAAGCAACGTAAAGACAGCCTGGCTATTTATACCCAACAGCGCCGGGACGACCTGGCACAAAAAGAACGTGAAGAAATTGAGGTAATAGAAAAGTTTCTGCCACAACAACTCAGTCCAGAAGAAATCAAAGAGATATTAAAAAAAATTATCGCAGACTCAGGAGCCTCCGGAATAAAAGACATGGGTAAGGTTATGGGGTTAGCTACCCGTGAACTTGCCGGCAGGGCAGATAACAAGACTGTTGCCGACATGGTAAAAATGCTATTAACGCAAACAGTCTGAAATCAGGGAGCGGATGATTATTGACATTTTGTTTCTGCTGTTTGCACTCAGTGGATTTATAGCGGGTGTGGCTCGTGGCCTCATCAGTTCGCTCTTTAGTTTTGTTGGCCTCTTTGCAGGGGCATTTCTTGCCATCAAGTATAGCTATGATGTTGCCTTATGGATGCAAACAACCCTGGACATTTCCTTTCGCTTACTGCCTCTGGTTGCCTTCCTGTTGATCTTTGCGGGGGTATTTTTACTTGTTGAAATAATAATCCGCATACTTGAAAAAGTAGCCAATATGCTTTTACTCGGTTTATTTAACAAAATACTTGGCGGTCTTTTATGGGGGGCTCTTATGACCCTGCTGTATAGCATTCTGTTGTGGTATGTTGAGCAATGCGGACTGCTGTCTGAGTCCCTGAAGCTTGACTCCTATACTTTTGCTGGCCTCATTACCGTGCCCCCTGCAATTATGCATTTCCTTTCGCTTTGGATACCGGCATTTCAAAACATGATGCATAACCTTGAACAGTTGCTGCGGCAGCAATCATCAGGATGAATGCATGCTGCACAGCAACCACAGCAAACGGCTAAAAGCTTAGCTTTGAATCATACGTATATGGAATGATTGCCCGTTTAACATCCCAAGCCATGCACACAGAAATATTCACCGAAGGGCAATTCAAATATTACGAAGCCGGCAGAGGTCAGATACTGCTGCTGCTGCACGGTTTGTTCGGGTCGTTAAGCAACTTCAAACAGGTGATTGATTATTTTTCAAAGAAAATGAAAGTATCTATTCCTCTTTTACCTCTATATGAGCTCCCGCCAGAGAAAACCGGAATAGAGGGATTGGTAAACTACTTACATGATTTTATACATTTCAAACAATATAATGATGTAATTCTTACGGGAAACTCATTGGGAGGGCATATTGCGCTTATGTACACCCTTAAATATCCTGAAAAGGTAAAAGCCATCGCCCTGACCGGAAGCTCCGGATTGTTTGAAAATTCGCTTGGAGTAGATTATCCGAAAAAAAGTGATTATGATTTTGTACGCAATAAAACAGAATACACGTTTTATAATCCGGCAACGGCTACTAAAGAACTGGTAGATGAAGTATATGAAATTGTAAATAACCGGGAGAAAGCTATCCGGATCTTACATTTGGCCCGTTCTGCCCTGCGTAATAATTTGCGTGAACAATTAAAAAACATCTCGGTTCCGGTAATGCTGATTTGGGGTAAAAACGACCGCATTACACCCCCTTTTGTAGGCGAGGAATTTCACCGGCTACTGCCCACTTCTTCACTAGAATTTATTAACAAATGCGGTCATGCAGCCATGATGGAGCAGCCTGAAGAGTTCAACCGAATTCTTGATAATTTCATATCCAAAATTGAAGCCGGTATAACATGACAGCCAAAGAATTGATTTCTCCTTTGATTCCTCCTCTTAAACTTACCGACACCGGAGACAAGGCACTGATCTGGATGCATGAGTTCAGTGTACCCTATCTGCCAGTTGTAAATAAAGGAAAGTTTGAAGGACTGCTGAGCGAGGAAGATGTGATGGATTTTGATGATCCCAGTATGCCCATTAAAAACTATCCGCTCAATATGCCCAAGCCCTCAGTACATGAAAACATGCACATCTATGAAGTCATCAAGCTGGCCGCTGAAATGAAACTGGTTTTAATACCGGTAGTAGATAAGGACGGAAATTTTTACGGAGTCATCACGCAGGAAAGCATCATCAACAGCTTTGCAAAACTTAGCTCTATCACCGAAAGCGGCAGTGTGATTGTCCTGGAGCTGAATAAAAATAATTATTCCCTCACCGAAATAGCACGTATCGTAGAAGAAACCGGTGTGATCATTCTCAGCGCGTATGTATCCACTCAGCGTGATTCCATGAAAATTGAAGTAACCCTCAAGCTGAACACGTCCGACATTAAGCAGGTAGTAGCTTCCTTTGAAAGACACAACTATACCGTTGTGGGCTCTTATCAGGAAACCGAATACTTTGAAGACCTTAAAGATCGGTTTAACTCCCTGATGAGTTATCTGAATATCTGAATTATATCGTCCAGGCCTCTCCTACAGCGAGTTCTTTGAGCCGCTCTGAGGCAGCATGCTGTTGCATGATTTTCCGGAGCCAGCTAATAGGCTCGCCCATGGGTTCGTCCGCAAGATCAAATACGCCATAATGCATTGGCACCAAGAGAGAAGCTTTTAAATCCTCAAAAGCCAGGTGTGCCTCTGGAGGACTCATATGTACCTCTTTCATCATCCAGGAGGGTTTGTAGGCGCCTATAGGCAACAAGGCAATATCTATTTTGCCAAAAAGGGAAGCTATTTCCTTAAAGTGCGCATCATAGCCGCTGTCACCGCCAAAATAGATGGTTATCTGCTTATATCGGATAAGAAAACTTCCCCAGAGTCTTCTATGGTCATCCAGCAGACCACGCTTACCCCAGTGCCGCGCAGGTAAGAAAAAAACTTCAAGACCGCTCCTATCCAAACTATACTGCTGATACCATCCCGCTTCCTGAATGGTAATATCCGGAACCCAACCACTAAGCAAATCCTGCATATTCAGGGGCACCAGCATCTGCGGCTTAAAACGACCGGCAATTTGCTTCAGACTCTGTTCATCACAATGATCGCGGTGGTCATGTGAAAGCAATACAAAATCAATGCGGGGAAGCTCTTCCAGAGTATAAGGTACAGGAGCCCAGCGTTTTATCATCGGCAATGTGCCCAACACCGGATCGGTGATTAAAACTGTGGATCCCAGCTTTATCAGAAAGGATGCGTGCCCCAGCCAGGTGATAAAGCTGCCTTCAAGCCTGAGAGGTTCATGCACAATAGGCAACATCCAGGAATCTTTCCGTTTTTGTTGTCTTTGTGGATTAGGAGTAACCGCCCAGCGCAGAACCTTTGAAAGAGGTGTTTTTACCGGCCTTCCAAGGTTCTGAAAGCGCCCATCATGCACAGGGTTCCCCCGCCAATCTTTTTTAATTATGGGTAAATCAGGATTACAAAGTAATTCCATACCGTTGTCTGGCTGAAGTCATACAATCTTGCTGTTTACTGCAATTTTAGGCTTTGTCAATTTGACAGCACACCATTGACTGGCATAAGCTTTGGTTAACGGCTGACGCCATACAGAATTTTGCTGAAACATAATTTTTGAAACATAATTTTTCTCTTTATGGAAACCGGACAAATCAACGTTAAAACCGAGAACATTTTTCCCATCATCAAAAAATTTCTTTACTCCGACCACGAAATATTTCTGCGGGAGCTTGTAGCTAATGCAGTAGATGCCACGCAGAAGCTCAAGGGGCTGGCTTCTCTTGGCGATGTAAAAGAAGAAATCGGGGACACAACTATTGAGGTGATTATTGACGAAAAGGCACGCACCCTTACTGTAAAGGACAGAGGCATCGGTATGACTGCCGAAGAGGTGAAAAAATATATAAACCAGATTGCCTTTTCCAGCGCACAGGAATTTGTAGAAAAATTTAAAAACGAGCAGCCCAACATTATCGGCAAATTCGGGCTGGGCTTCTACTCGGCCTTCATGGTAGCAGACAAGGTTGAGCTGATAAGTCTTTCGTACAAGCCTGGCTCCAGGGCCGTTAGATGGGTATGCGATGGAAGCCCGGAATACACTATGGATGAAGCCGAAAAACAAGATCGCGGTACAGATGTCATCCTGTACATCAGCGAAGAATCCATAGAATTCCTGGAAACCGAGCGCGTCCGGTCTCTTCTTGAAAAATATTGCAAATTCATGCCGGTAGAGATAAAATTTGACGGACGCATCATCAATAACCCTGTCCCGGCATGGACCAAAAAACCCGCTGACCTCACCACCAAAGACTATCAGGACTTTTATAAAGAACTTTACCCCTTTTCAGATGCGCCTCTGTTCTGGATACATCTGAACGTAGATTATCCTTTTCACCTTACCGGAATTCTTTATTTCCCCAAACTGAAAGGCGCTTATGAAATTCAGAAGAATAAAATTCAGCTCTATTGCCGACAGGTGTTTGTAACCGATTCAGTTGAAGGTATTGTACCGGAATTTCTCATGCACCTGCATGGCGTCATTGACTCTCCGGATATTCCACTCAACGTATCACGAAGCTATCTGCAAAGTGACCCGAATGTAAAAAAAATCAATGCCTATATCACTAAAAAGGTTGCCGAAAAACTATCGGAGCTGTTCAGGGAAAACCGTAAGGAATTTGAAGACAAATGGAATCAGATAAGCATATTCGTAAAATATGGTATGATGAGTGATGAAAAATTCTACGAAAAAGCAAAGGAATTCTGCTTGTTAAAAAATACCGAAGAAAAGTTTTTTACTCTGGAAGAGTACAAAGAGAAAATCAAAGCCCTTCAGACTGATCGCCATGGCAACCTCGTTTTACTATACACACCCAATGCAGAAGGGCAACATCAGTTTGTGGAAACCGCCCGAAGCAGAAACTATGACGTGCTTCTGGCTGATACTCTTATCGACACGCATTTCTTCAGTCATCTGGAACACAAGGAAGACAAACTCACTTTCAAACGTGTAGATGCGGATACCATTGAGCATTTAATAGAAAAGGAGGAGAAAAAAGATTCAGTATTGTCCAAGAGGGAAGAAGAACAGCTAATCGCGGCATTTAAAGAGCAAATCAACAGTCCTTTCTTTCATGTAATGGTGAAACCGCTATCTCCTGACGATCCGCCTGCCATCATCACACAGCCCGAGTTTTCCAGACGTATGCGCGAAATGGCCTTAACAGGTGGTTTTAGTGACAAGCATTTTTTACCGGAAGAGTATAACCTTGTACTGAATGCCAACCACAAATTGATCGGTAATATCCTCAATGAAGAATCTAAAACAAAAAAAGAAGAGCTGATTAATCAGATATTTGATTTGGCGCTCTTGTCACAGAATATGCTGAAGGGCAGTAAACTGTCTGAGTTCGTCAAACGGAGCTATTCCATACTGCAGGGAGAAAATATTCAGAAAGGGAAAATAATTATCTGAATCGAACTGTAAATACGGACGTAACGCCCAGTTTGGAGATGTAAAAGAGCACTACAAAAGAGTATAGCGTGGAATACAGCTCCCCGCTTCGCCTGCTTCGGATTACATACACATAATACATAACAAAAAAAGCCAACCACCTCTGTGATTGGCCTTCCGCTCCTCCTCCAGGACTTGAACCTGGGACCTATCTACCTCTGGCAGACCAGCCGCTCCAACCACCCCTATTCTATCTGCTTTCTCAACCATTGCCGGCCTCGTCCACTCTTTAAAAAATCGCTCCCGTTGTATAGCCTCAGAACGGGTCCTCACCTCCTCATAATACACAAGTTCCCACGGCCCCTTGCCCCTCGTATACCGGCTCATACCTGCATTGTGTGCTTCTATTCGCCTGACTAAATCCCGCGTCTGGCCCTTATACAGCTCCCCCGCTTCGCCTGCTTCGGATTACATACACATAATACATAACAAAAAAAGCCAACCACCTCTGTGATTGGCCTTCCGCTCCTCCTCCAGGACTTGAACCTGGGACCTACTGGTTAACAGCCAGCCGCTCTAACCAACTGAGCTAAGGAGGATTCTTTTTTCCCGTATTCTTCCTTGCTCCTGGGTCTTGAACCTGGGACCTATCTGCCTCTGGCAGACCAGCCGCTCCAACCACCCCTATTCTATCTGCTTTCTCAACCATTGCCGGCCTCGTCCACTCTTAAAAATCGCTCCCGTTGTATAGCCTCAGAACGGGTCCTCACCTCCTCATAATACACAAGTTCCCACGGCCCCTTGCCCCTCGTATACCGGCTCATACCTGCATTGTGTGCTTCTATTCGCCTGACTAAATCCCGCGTCTGGCCCTTATACAACTCCCCGCTTCGCCTGCTTCGGATTACATACACATAATACATAACAAAAAAAGCCAACCACCTCTGTGATTGGCCTTCCGCTCCTCCTCCAGGACTTGAACCTGGGACCTACTGGCAGCCAGCCGCTCCAACCACCTAATCTGCTTTTTTCGTACTCTTAATCGCTCCTGGAACGGGTCCTACCTCCTATAAACACATGCCCCTCTAACCGACCTGATTGTGTGCTTCTATTCCCGTATTCTTCCCTCCTCCTAGGTCGGGACCTACTGGTTAACAGCCAGCCGCTCTAACCAACTGAGCTAAGGAGGATTCTTTTTTCCCGTATTCTTCCTTGCTCCTGGGTCGGGACCTATCTGCCTTTGGCAGACCAGCCGCTCTAACCAACTGAGCTAAGGAGGATTCTTTTTTCCCGTATTCTTCCTTGCTCCTGGGTCGGGACCTATCTGCCTTTGGCAGACCAGCCGCTCTAACCAACTGAGCTAAGGAGGATTCTTTTTTCCCGTATTCTTCCTTGCTCCTGGGTCGGGACCTATCTGCCTTTGGCAGACCAGCCGCTCTAACCAACTGAGCTAAGGAGGATTCTTTTTTCCCGTATTCTTCCTTGCTCCTGGGTCGGGACCTATCTGCCTTTGGCAGACCAGCCGCTCTAACCAACTGAGCTAAGGAGGATTCTTTTTTCCCGTATTCTTCCTTGCTCCTAGGTCGGGACCTATCTGCCTTTGGCAGACCAGCCGCTCTAACCAACTGAGCTAAGGAGGATTCTTTTTTCCCGTATTCTTCCTTGCTCCTGGGTCGGGACCTATCTGCCTTTGGCAGACCAGCCGCTCTAACCAACTGAGCTAAGGAGGATTCTTTTTTCCCGTATTCTTCCTTGCTCCTGGGTCGGGACCTATCTGCCTTTGGCAGACCAGCCGCTCTAACCAACTGAGCTAAGAAGAGTTAATTCCTTTTATACAGAAGAAAAAACAACAAAGAACATAAACGAACGGCAAATTTACTCCAACAGGATAAATAATGCAATATTTGCAAAGTGCTAAAAAGTAATCCATTAAAATGAGCTTACTGGTTGTTGGAACCGTTGCCTTTGATTCCATTGAAACGCCTTTCGGTAAATCGGAAAAAATAATTGGAGGAGCAGCAACTTACATCTGTTGGTCTGCTTCTTACTTTATAAAAGACATCCGCTTAGTATCCGTTATCGGAGATGATTTCCCCCGGCAAGAGATTCAGGAGTTGACCGCCCGCGGTGTTAATGTAGAAGGTCTGCAGATACGTCAAGGACACAAATCCTTTTTCTGGGCCGGTAAGTACCATCTGGATATGAATACCCGCACTACTCTTGCTACAGAACTGAATGTGCTTGCTGATTTTGACCCTGTTTTGCCTGAAAGCTACAAGACAAGTGAATTTCTGATGCTAGGCAATCTTACTCCGCAGGTACAGATACGGGTGATTGAACAAATGCAAAGGCGCCCGCGCTTGGTCGTCATGGATACCATGAATTACTGGATGGACACACAGCGTGATACCTTGCTCAAAGTGCTCAAAAAAGTCGATGTACTGGCTATCAATGACGAGGAAGCCCGTCAGCTATCGCAGGAATATAGCCTGATAAAAGCCGCCCGAAAAATTCTCCGGATGGGGCCACGCTATCTGGTGATAAAAAAAGGCGAAAACGGAGCTTTGCTGTTTCACGAAAACCAGGTTTTCTTTGCTCCGGCCATTCCTTTGGAAGAGGTTTTTGACCCCACCGGGGCCGGAGATACTTTTGCCGGTGGCTTCATCGGGCATATAGCCAACACCCGGGATATCTCTTTTGACAACATGAAACGGGCTGTTATTTTTGGATCTGCCATGGCTTCTTTTTGTGTTGAGAAGTTTGGACTTGCCCGATTAAAGGAAATTACCCGTGAAGAGCTGGATGAACGCGTTCAGGAGTTTATTGATCTGGTGCAATTTGATATATCCCTGGAAGAGTAAATCGTGGCTGCGGGCAGGACCCGTTTCGTGCTATGCGTATCAAACGCCTGCTTGACAAAAAGTTTAGGCAATACAACTCCAAACAATTTGTAGCTGCTGACCCCATCAGCATCCCTCACCGTTTTACCCTTAGACAGGACATTGAAATTGCAGGCTTCTTTGCTGCAACGATGGCCTGGGGACAGCGCAAAACCATTATCAGCAAATGCATGAACCTGATGGCCCTGATGGATTATGCCCCTTACGACTTTATTTTGCGCCACGAGGAAAAAGATCTTGAACGCTTTTTAACCTTTCGCCACCGTACTTTTCAGCCTGATGACGTACTGTATTTCATTGCTTTCTTCAAGCACTTTTACAGCCAGGAGAACAGTCTTGAAACGGCATTCAGCCGGTTCATCAGCCCGGATGACGAAACGCTTGAAAAGGCTTTAATCGGCTTCCATGACCTGTTTTTCTCCCTGGAGTATGTTCCCCAGCGTACACTAAAGCATGTGGCCTCCCCTATAAAAAACTCCACCTGCAAACGTCTGAATATGTTCCTGCGCTGGATGGTAAGAAAAGACCATAGCGGAGTTGATTTCGGGTTGTGGAACAGCATACGGCCTGCACAGCTTTTATGTCCGCTTGACGTGCATGTGGGCCGCGTAGCCCGCAAGCTCGGACTACTGCATCCCAAATCTACAGGCTGGAAGGCAGTCAAAGAACTTACGGGCAATCTGAAAAAGCTTGATCCCTCTGATCCGGTAAAATATGACTTTGCTCTTTTTGGAATGGGTGTTATGGAAAAATTCTGAATTCATCTGGTTCCCAACTACCGCCCTGTTAGAAAGCATTTTATTGTTTACAGATGGCATGCATCTCACAAGAAAACTATTGCCAAAACAAACCTATCACCTTTCTACATTTCATAATTTTGTATATATTGATCAAAAGCATGAAAATGCATAATAACCTCCCCCTGAAAGAAACCACCCTTGCACTGAACAAGCAATTTCACCTCTGTCCAGATGGAACAATGCCCGATAAACTTCCCACTTTCAGCTATGACGAGCTGAAAAATCTGCTTGCCCAAAAACTGACACAGCTGGCTAATCAGGAATTCAACAGGTTTATTAACCTTCTTTATCGGATTGACCTGGATGAACACCGAGTGAAAGAAACCCTGGCCACCAGGCCCTACGCTGAAGCCATGTCTGCACTTGCCGAAATGGTTATTCAGCGTCAAATGCAAAAAGTATTCACTCGTCAAAAGTATTCAACGCCTCAAGATGATCTGCAATCTGAATTATAAAGCTGAAGAAAGAGCTTGCTGAACATGACGGAAATACTGGATATTCTTATTCCGTTGATCCTCCTCATGGTTATTTTCTTCTTTATTTTAAGAGCACTGAAAGTATTGAAGAAACGAGTCTGTCCTGCTTGCTCCGGGAAGTTAACCCGAAAACCCAGAACCCCCCTGGATAAGCTCGTCACAGCCATGACTTTTAATATCCTGCCTTTCAGAAGATATAAATGCATCCACTGCGGGTGGGAGGGCTTACGATGGAGCAACCGCAAATACAAAACCGGCACTTATTAGTGTAAGCATTTCGGTTGCGGTAAATTTTCATTTATCAATAAATTCTACTTTTGCGTTTGCTTTGCTGATAAAAATACATCTGACATGAAACTGATTTCCTATTTAAGTGAAAACGAAACAGACCAGCTGGCAATTCTTATTGATCAGACAGCCTATGACGTGGATGTATTGGATGAGTCTCTGCCGGGAACGATGAGCGACTTTTTATGGGAAGGGCCGGAGGCAATAAACCTGGCGAAAGAATACGAGAAAAAAATCAGGTCGGGTGCTCTGAAACCCGATTTTGGCAAGCCCGTTGACAAACTCACACTGTTGGCCCCTGTTCCCTTCCCCACCTCATTTCGCGATGCCTACGCCTTTCGTCAACACGTAGAGGCTGCCAGACGCAACCGGGGCATGGAAATGATTCCGGAGTTTGATCAGTTTCCTGTTTTTTATTTCACCAATCATAATGCCGTGCAAGGACCGGGCAATGTGTATCTGATGCCCGACCACTTTAAAATGCTAGATTTTGAGCTGGAAATTGCTGCCGTGATAGGTAAAGAGGGCTCCAACATACGTGCTGAGCAGGCCGATACATACATTGCCGGCTTTACGATTCTGAATGATCTCAGTGCCCGACAATTGCAAATGGAGGAAATGAAGCTTAACCTGGGTCCTGCCAAGGGGAAAGATTTTGCCAATCTGATCGGGCCGTGGCTGGTGACACCCGATGAGCTGGAAAAGCACCTGGTAAAACCCAAGCCCGGACATACAGGCAAAGTTTACAACCTGAAAATGACTTGTAAAATCAATGGCAGGCTGGTTTCTGAAGGAAATATGAAAGATATGGACTGGACCTTCGCTGAAATTATTGAACGTTGCTCCTATGGCACCGACCTCCTGCCGGGTGATGTAATCGGCTCGGGAACCGTGGGAACCGGCTGTTTTCTGGAAATAAACGGAACAGAAAAACTGAAAAATCCATCTTATGAGCCTCAATGGCTGAAGGAAAATGATGTGGTTGAATTAGAAATTGAAGGTCTGGGCAAGCTGGTCAACACGATGAAAAAAATTTCTACAGATTATTCCATCCTTGCCCTGAAAAAGTAGATTGCTCCGATGCGTATTGACCCTGCCGCCATTTCGCCTTCAAAACTACATGGCTATCTGCTGAGTGCAGTTGCCCCCCGCCCCATAGCTTTTGCCAGTACATTGAGCGAAACAGGAGTGCCCAATCTTGCCCCTTTCAGCTTTTTTAATTGCTTCAGCTCTAACCCCCCTATCCTGATTTTTTCTGCCAACCGCAGGCAAACCAACAATACCACAAAAGACACCTATGCAAACATTCGGGCAACGCGAGAGGTAGTGATTAATACCGTGAGCTATTCTTTTGTGAGGAAAATGGCGCTTGCAAGTATAGATTACCCCGCTGATGTGAATGAGTTTGAAAAAGCTGGTTTTACACCCTTGCCCTCTGAAAAAATAAAGCCCTTCAGAGTTGCCGAATCACCGGTGCAGTTTGAATGCAAAGTGAATGATATTATTGAATTGGGCACGGGTGGAGGGGCCGGAAATTTATTTATCTGCGAAATACTGCTGATGCATGTTAAAGACGAAGTGCTATCCGGGGAAGGCAGAATTGATCCCAACAAAATTGACCTGGTAGCCCGCATGGGAGGCCCCCTCTACTGTCGTGCTTCCGGGGATGCCCTATTTCAGATTGTGCAACCTTTTGACAAAATAGGTATCGGCTTTGACCAGCTGCCGACAAAAATTAGGGACAGTAAAGTGCTTACAGGCAACGAACTCGCTGAACTGGCCAGCGTGGAAGCACTACCCTCTGACGAAGAAATAAAAAGCTTTTCTGCAGACCCCCGATACTGTCAACTCGTGGAGCGCTTTCGCAATGATCCCGAATCGCTGGAGTACCATGTGCATGAATATGCCCGCCAACTTCTGAAAGAAGGACAAAAAGAAAAAGCCTGGCAACTGTTGCTGCAGCTCTGATTGTCGCCTTTTTTGACAGCAGTCCTCCTGAAAATTTCATAGAACACATCTATTTCGGATGTTTCTCTGTTGCCTGCAGATGGCTGCAGGACCTTTACCAAACAGTTAAAACCTGTTTTTTTATTAATCCGGATTTATCTTTTCCGGTAAAATGATTAAAATAAAGCTGGAAATTCGTTTCTACCATTAAAAACTGCCGGTCTTATTGATGAAAGCTCTCTCATTGGCTTACAGTATCTGCTTTCTGCAGGCGTGGTGTATGGCCGGCCTCGCACAAACCGCTGACCGGCTGGAGTTATTATTCCACAAAAATCATTTCGGCTTTGGGGCCGAACTGCCGGTTGTTTTCTCAAAACAAGAAAACGCATGGGGCAGCGGTGAGTTAAGAATAACACCTGTTCCCGGCACCACACTGGAGTTTAGCTTCATGTATAATTTCAACAGATACTTTGGCCTGTCTACAGGCACCGATGCGGGGATAGCCCTGCTCCGTTACCGGGTTTACGCAGATGCATTTCAGTTCAGCTTACCTTACAGCCAGAGCGGTCAGTTTGTGCATTTGCTTCCATTTATCCGCTTTCCGTTTTTAGCAACTCCCAGAATGCTTATTGACCATAAGCACCTGTTGATGATGGAGGCAGGAGGATATTTGACTTTTTTCAACTTCGGTAAGGCTATTGACAGAATAGCCCGTGGAAACGGAGCAACATCCAACCCGATTTTTGAGATGCAGATACAACAAAACAAAAACATACGGCTGTCTTTTCATATAGCAGCTGCTTACGGCTTGCTGCTGCCTAACAACAACACGGTTAAAATAAGCCTGGCTTACGACCACGGTCGCCACACTATGCTTACCGGAGAGTATGCCTTTATGCATGATGACATTACTATTGGAGGCGGAAGGCTTACCTCTTCTCTGAATTATGCATCCATTGCCGTAATGTATATTCTCACACGCTCCGGACAGGCACACAAATTCTCTGACCAATAGAAATTAGATAGTTTACCTGTATCCGGAATTTCACCAATACGGAATCTGTTTCCTCCATCCAGAACTTGACCGCAGTTTAATTAGATTTGCAGAGCTTTTACACAAAATCATGCATCTCAGCGAACAGGAACAAATCAGACGGCAGGGCCTTCAGGAAATAAAAACCCTTGGCATTAACCCCTACCCCGCAGAGCTTTTTGAAGTCAACGCCACAACAGCAGACATTCTCCGGAACTTCGAAAAAGATAAGTCAGCATATCAAAATGTAAGCCTGGCCGGGAGACTGATGTCAAAAAGAATCATGGGTAAAGCCTCTTTTGGAGTGATTCAGGATGCCCACGGGAAAATTCAGTTTTATATCGTGCGTGATGAAATCTGTCCGCAAGAAGATAAAACCCTCTATAACACCGTATTCAAAAAATTGCTCGATCTGGGCGATATCATAGGAATCACAGGATATGTGTTTACCACACAAACCGGTGAAATCACTATACACGTTCGCGAGATCAAGCTACTCAGCAAATCTTTGCGACCCCTGCCGGTGGTGAAAGAGGCTGATGGACGTGTGTTTGACCAGGTTACAGATCCCGAATTCCGCTACCGGCAGCGATATGTTGACCTGATTATCAATCCACGTTCCAGACAGGTTTTTTTACAGCGTACCCGCCTGATTGAAGCCATCCGCACGTTTCTTAACAGCAAAAATTATCTGGAGGTAGAAACCCCTGTGCTTCAGCCTGTTTACGGAGGGGCCTCAGCCCGGCCGTTTATCACGCATCATAATGCGCTGGACATGACTCTGTATCTGCGTATTGCCGATGAGCTTTACCTTAAAAGACTGATAGTGGGCGGACTGGAAGGCGTCTATGAAATAGGCAAAGACTTTCGGAATGAAGGTATGGACCGCACGCATAATCCGGAATTCACCATGCTGGAGCTATACGTTGCCTATAAGGATTATATCTGGATGATGGAGTTAGTGGAAGAGCTTTTTGAAAAGATTGCTCTGAACCTGCATGGGAAAACCGAAATTCAGTCCGATGGGAAAACTATCAACTTCAAACGCCCCTATCCACGCATGACCATGTATGAAGCCATTGAGAAATTTACCGGCATAGACATCTCTGAAATGGATGAGAAGCAGCTTGCAGAAACCGCCCGGAAACTAAAAGTTGAAACAGACCCTTCCATGGGAAAAGGGAAACTGATTGATGAAATTTTCAGTGAATTATGCGAGCCGCACCTTATACAGCCCACTTTTATTACGGACTATCCCGTAGAAATGTCGCCCCTGGCGAAAAGCCATCGGTCTAAGCCGGGACTGGTAGAGCGCTTTGAACTCATCTGCAACGGCAAAGAAATCTGTAATGCGTTTTCCGAGCTGAATGATCCTCTTGAACAGCGCAAGCGCTTTGAAGAGCAGCTCAAACTGCGTGAAAGAGGTGATGAGGAGGCTATGATGCTGGACGAAGATTTTTTACGCGCCTTGGAATACGGCATGCCTCCCACAGCAGGACTGGGCATAGGCATTGATCGCCTTACGATGCTGATGACTGACTCCCATTCCATTCAGGATGTTATTCTCTTCCCCCAGATGAAACCGGAGAGGTTTTACTGACCCAGCGGTATCTTGTCAACCCTGCGCTTATGGCGACCGCCTTCAAACTCTGTATTCAGAAAAAGCTGCACCATCTCAATTGCCAGCTCCAGACTGACAAAGCGGGCGGGCAAACATATCACATTCGCATCGTTATGTCTTCGTGCAAGCACAGCAATATCATTATCCCAGCAGACAGCAGCCTTTACCGATGGGTGCTTGTTGGCAGCCATAGCTACCCCGTTGCCGGTTCCGCATAGCAAAATGCCACGGTCCAGTTTGCCGGCATCTATCTCATTACAAAGCGGATGTACATAATCGGGGTAATCCACCGATTCGGGGGTATATGTGCCGAAGTCTTTGATGTCATAGCCATTCTTCTTTAACAGCCTGGCTATGGCTTCTTTATATTCAAAGCCGGCATGATCAGCCGCAATGCCCAGGCGAATAGTATCCATTTCAAACATGATTAAAGGGTAGCAACACGATTTTTTTCCACGCGTGCTGATATAAATATACTGATTTCATACAGAAAATAAACGGGTAAAAACACCAAAATCTGGGATCCGATATCCGGGGAGGGGGTGATTATCGCAGAGATAAACAAAATGATCACTATAGCATGTCTGCGGTAGGTGCGCATCAGTGAGGGACCAATCAACCCTATTTTGGATAAGAAATATACCACCATCGGGAGCTCGAAGATGAGCCCTGACAACAGCACAAACATGCCTATAAAGCCCACATAGTTTGTAAGCGTAAAGCTATTTTCCACGTTGGCACTTACCTGATAATTACCCAGAAAATTCAACATCGTAGGCACCAGAATAAAATATCCAAATAGCACTCCCGAAAAAAACAAAAGGCTGCTGAAAAAAATAATTCCCCGTGCATAGCTAGCCTCGTGTTCATACAGGGCAGGACGTACAAATCGCCAGAACTCCCAAAACACGTAGGGAAAGGATGCTACAAATCCGGCAAGAATAGACATTTTAATATGTACCATAAACTGGGCTGCAAGTTCAATATTGATAAAGCGAAAATCAAAAGCCTGAATACATAATGCTTTCCCCAGGGCAATACGTTCGGAAATCCAGCATAGTGCCCGATAAGTGAAAAAGTCAGGCCGTGAAGGGCCGAAAATCAAAGTGTCAAAAACAAACGACTTGTTGACGAACATAAAGGCGCTGAACAGTGCCATGACGATCAAGGAGCGAATGATATGCCACCGGAGCACTTCTACATGATCCAGAAATGGCATTTCAGCTTGGTCAATTTTTGATTTGCCGCTTAACTTCATGGCAGATGGCTGCAGGGCGATTCAGCTCTGCCTGCTTTGCCCAAAATGCAAGCTAAATTAACCCAGATTTAATTGGGGCTTTCCAGGATTTTGAATATTTCGTCTAGACGGGGGGCCAGTATAATTTCTGTTCTGCGGTTTTTAGCTTTCCCTTCTTTGGTTGTATTAGGCGCAACCGGCACATATTCGCTTCTTCCGGAAGCAATAAACCTTTCCGGCCGGATGCCTTTATTCTCCTGCAGAATGCGCACAATAGCAGTGGCGCGCAGCACGCTCAGATCCCAGTTGTCTTTTATGCATTCGGTTTTGATGGGGTCATTATCCGTATGTCCTTCAATGAGAATGTCCACATCGGTTTGCCTGGCCAGCACATCAGCCAGCTTATTCAGTGCGTCTCTTCCTTTAGCATCTACAACAGCGCTCCCTGATTTGAACAAGAGCTTTTCCTGCAGGGATACATAAATCTTACCGTCTTTGATTTCCACGCTGAGTTCGTCTTTATTGAAACTTAGTAAGGCGTTTTCAATGCGTTTCTTCAAATCAGCTATGGCAGCATCTTTCCGGCTGACCAAATCCTCCAGGTCTTTAAGCCTCTTTTCCCGCTGTGTCAGCTCGGCACTTAGTTGGTCTATTTTGGCTTTCTCGGCATTCAACTCCTGTTCCTTTTGCGCCAGTTCACGCTTTTGGTTTTCCAGGTCAGCAAGCAATTTTTGTTTTTCGGCCGAAGAAGCCGAAAGCAGCTTTTTATTTTGCTCTACGAGGTCATCATACAGCTTGTTAAGTTCGGTATATTTCTTCTTTTCTGCTTGTAGCTCCCGGTTTAGCTGCTCCGCATCATTTTGCAGGTGAGCGAGCGATTTCTTTAAGGAGTCATTTTCCTCATCCAGAGATGTTTTAAGGAGGGTCATCTTCTGCAATTCATCCAGCAGAGCCTCATTTTCCAGCTGCAGATTTTTTGAACGGGCTTGCTCCTGTTCCAGCTTTTTGCTAGACACACAGGAGGTAAATAATATCATCAGGACGATACCATGCAAACAGACCTTTTTCATCATATTTTTTATATGACCCCAAAGCTACGCCCGGCGAAGTGGCAGTGAGATATATACTTATTGACCCGTCAGTGTTAATACCTCTTATATTTTCTACATCGGTGAGCCGGATTATGTTAATGTCCGGAAAAGACCTGCGCCTGATGGTGCAAGCCTCCCTGCTGTGGCCTTTAAGATTTCATTTGCCGAAATAATACACTACGCGGCCGTTTAATTCGGGTGTTTGCAACCGGTAATCATTAGGTCCTACGGTACGCCTGGTCAATGTATAGCCTGCCTCTATCTGCAATGCCCAGACCGGGCTCAGCCAGATTTCAGCCCCGGTAGCCGTATGAAATTCAGGATGGTAGCGCCTGGCTCCTGATATGGATAAGTCTGGCGGAGCTATTTGGCCGGAAGGCGAACTGGTAAAACTGCTTGCACTGTCAAAAAAGCCTTCCGTTGTCATTCCACTGTTGAAATTGTTATGTCCCGAGAGGGTAGGCATAGGAGGCACCGGTATAGTGTCGCTGCTACCATAAGAGTAGTCAAATGTCTCCTCCAGCTTTATGACATTAGTAATACCTCCCTTAATATACCAGCTCCAGCGAGGATGATTAATCAGATTTACTTTTAAGTGAATGCTCAATGCAAATGCTCTTACAGAGGAAGTGTAGGAATCGGGGCAACCAATGGCACCTTCCGGACATGGATACCTCCCGCCATCATATTTTCTGAAAAGGTATGCTTCTTCGGTAACCAGACCCACTCTTTCCACAAACATCAGCTCCTGAGTAAGGGCCGCTTTGTAGCCCGGGTAAATTTGCTGCCCTGAAGCGATAAATGACGCAGAGCTCCCCATACCAGCACCTGTTGCAAAACGTACTTTGGTTTTCCTGAACTTTTTATTTTTTGTCATTTCCAGATGCAGAATGCGGGCTGCATGGATTTCTTCAGGGGAATCTATCTGCTCAGCAGGCAATGCCGCAAGCATTCGGGCTTCCGCATGTAATCCGCCAGTGCTCTGAATCAGAGATGGCTTCAGAGCCATAGCCGACCTGCTGCCTGCACCATCTGCTGCAGACTGCGGCAGCAACCCTGAAGTCATTACGGTTTGGACAGGATGCCTCTTGTTTCCGGCAATGAGAGGCAGAGAGGTGGGCTTTTTG
Source organism: Chitinophagales bacterium (assembly GCA_026003335.1). Classification (NCBI taxonomy): domain Bacteria; kingdom Pseudomonadati; phylum Bacteroidota; class Chitinophagia; order Chitinophagales; species Chitinophagales bacterium. Next base: position 684,903 of record BPHB01000002.1, read on the forward strand.
TTGTAGTCCTGTGAGGATGGTGCAATTTCTTTAGTCAAAAGTGCTGCATTGTTAACCGGTGCTGCATCCTGGGAGTCATTTCGGTCAGAACATTCCGTGTAAAGAGGTGCGTTGGGCGTAGCCGCCTCATGCCTATGGTTTTTTATAATATAGGGTTCAGAATGGCGTATACTCAGCGGTGCTTCCGGGCTCAGGAAGATGCTCCAGATAGCCAATCCGCTAATGCCGGCTGCCAGGATGAATAAGGTTATATACCCTAAACCCTTCTTTCGGTCTTTCTCCAGCAGGGCATGCATACGATCCCAGTCTGCGGCCTCGTAAGGTGCCTCAAACTGTTCAAGTTTTTTTCTCAGTTTTTTATCAAACTCATTTTGCATAATGCAACATTACTTTATGCATCTCGTGTACCATAGCCTGCAGCTTCTTGCGGGCTTTTGCCAGATTGGACTTTACCGTGCCTTCCGAAATGCGGAGTTCACGGGCTATTTGCGCATGACTCAAACCATCCATAACTGAAAGGTTGAAAACAGTCCGGTAAGCGGGCGTAAGCTTCTGAATGAGTACTATAATCTCCTCTGCGCTGAGGTAATCCAGCACTTCTGCCGATTCAGCAACGGTATCGGCCTGATCCATGTCAGCCATTCTATCATTATGGCGGCATGAGGAGCGGAAATGATCTATAGCCGTATTGAGTATGATTTTATAAATCCAGCTATCCAGCCGCCCTTTTGATGAATCAAAAGATTTAATCTGTCTGAACACTTTCAGAAATCCTTTATTTAAAATGACCGCTGCTTCATCCCTGCAGGTGGCATATCTTAAACACACGCCCATCATCCGACCATAGAAGTGCTCATAAAGTTTTTTCTGAGCAAGACGGTCTTCGTTTTTACAACCGCGGATGAGTTCAGTATAATCCATCTTTTGTCAGGCGCAGCTTGCCACGCTGCTCAAAGTTGAAGGGATGAATAAAACTCTCCCTACTCCAAGTTACTCAATTAACCGGAATATGACTCAATAGCCGGATTGCACGCACGTCACTGTAATCATACTGATAGAGGCCATCCTGTCCGATAAGTATTAACACGTTGCTGGTAGCAACTGGAATGACATCATACGCGTGTATATTGCCATTGTGTAGCAGCAGATGCTGATCAATGGTGGACACGTCACTGGCATCATAAATTTTCAGGCCTGCCTGCCCGTCACAAATGAATAATTTTCCCCGGTCAATACCAATCCCGTGCGGATTGTACATGGCATAGGTTTTTACCAACTGAGGATTATACGGATTGCTGATATCAATCACTTCTAACTGATTGGTAAAGCCCTGACAGGGGGTTCCTGACCGAAGCGTAACATAGGCATACCGATCATCAGCCACTACCGGATCGCAGCTGGTTACGTGACTGAATGTAGAAATTTGTGTGGGTTGAGACGGATTGCTGTTATCATAAATATACATCCCGGTGGTGGAGCCGATGAACAACTTGTCCTTATAGGGGAAGATGGTTTCAATGTTAAACCCGATGTTGATTTTTGTCCATATCACTGGATTATCAGGATTGGCAATGCTGATAAGCTGCATATCGGAGTTGTCAATGACATAGAGGTAGTCGGACACGATGGCAAAACGCGCCATAGAGCCTCCCTGCCCGACATTTATAGTAGCATTGGTAATACTTGGCGCCTGGGTATTACCGGCCAATACCGGACCAGCGAAATCAATTTCTGGCAGGCCTCCCCAATAATAGTAGTAAGGCTGCGCTTCCTGCCCACAGGGAATGTCAATAACCTGAGTCTTATCGGTGAGCCGCCATCCGGTGATGACGCCTTTCTCCGAATCAGCATAATAATAGCCCAGATCAGCTATCCGCTGAGGAAAAATGTTCTCCAGGCGCTTTATCTCGGCAACATTTTCAGGGTTAGTGATATCCACTGCCACCAGATCAACATAGCTATCTGCATAGAGGATATTACTCCGCACTGCAATATCCACATTGCCGGGAATAGAAATGAAGGCTTTATTGACCGGTGCAGCCGGATTACTGTTGTCAATGACGTGTACTCCTTCATTCACTTCATTGATGAACAGAAACCCGCCCAGTATATAAATCTTTCCGGGATGCTTCAGTGCACGTGGTGCTTCTGAGGCAACCGGCTGGCGCAACTGAGCGTAATCCAGATATACCGGCTCGTAAATTTGATAGGTGTAGTGAGTTGTGCATTTGTCTTTCATACAGCCTGCCAGCAAAATGACGGCAGATGTCAATGTCAGGAGCAGTGAGCATGATTTTGAGTACATAGGTCAGGTTTTTATAAAGGAGTACGACCGGTATCTGAAAGCGGTTGCCTGAAGCAAAAAAACCGAAAAGGATGCGCAAGATAAAATCCAGCATACTGCTTGTACTTGCAGTAACGTACCTGCAGGGGCTGTCTATGGGAGGCTGTAAAAAAAGTTGCTATGATCCCCGTCTGGTGCATCAGGGGGCTTGCACGTTAGATTGTCCGGGGGTATGTGGATGTGACGGAAAATTTTACTGCAACACCTGCGAAGCTCACCGGCATGGCATTGAGGTTGATCCCGGCAGAAAGTGCAGGTGATGTTGCTATTATAGGTGCCGTTCATGCTTTTTGTACAAATGCTCAAAAAAAAATTCAGCTATGAAAATCAAAGTTGCGTTTCTGGTTTTTCTTTCCCTGTTCCTTTTCACCCATGCCCATGCGCAAAAAAAAGGCTTTTATGATGTGGTGTACCTTAAAAACGGCAGCGTGGTGAGAGGTATGATAACCGAATTCGTTCCGGATGAAAGCGTAAAGATTGAAACTCGTGATAAAAGCATATTCATTTTCTTAATGCATGACGTGGAAAAAATAACGTGGAATAATCCCTCGTCTGAAAAAAAGACTTATGACCCCGTCATTAAAAAGAGCGGCTACTTTAATGAAACGGAAACAGGTCTCATGCTTGGTAAAAAATCCACAGGCAAGTATGCGGCTGATCTGTCTGTGCATACTGTGCACGGATATCAGATAAATCGTCATGTACGCGTAGGTTGCGGCACCGGTGTTGACCACTACGCGGAATACGGCAATACCTTTGTGCCTGTTTTCGGCAGTATTTCAGGTGATATTATTAAATACTGGATCACTCCGTTTTATTCTGCACACGCTGGCTATGGTTTTCTGGTAGAAAAAGACACTTATGCCGGTGAAACGCGCGATAATTCTTTCAAAGGGGGTTGGCTGGTGCAAAGTGGTTTAGGTGTCCGGTTTTACACCCCGGCAAAAATTTCCTTATCGCTGATTTTTGCTATCAAACTGCAGTACAGCCAGCGCAGCTACACCTATGATTACGCTCCGGAAACCCTTTACAGAGAGGAACGTCTCTACCGGAGATACGCAGTACGGCTAGGCATGCATTTCTAATTTCAGATCAGCCCTCTTTTGCTTGATGCGGGGAGGAGTATTGGATTTTTCATCCCTTGTTTTTCAGAAATTCCCTGAGAAAATCCTCCCGGTCAGTGATGGCCACATCATAGCTCAATTCAAAGTTCAGTCCTTCGCGTAGGGTAGTATGACTGCCTTCATAATAGAGCTTCTTAAATGCAGCTATAGTTTGACGGCTGTTATTAAGAATCTGCTGCGCTACTTCATTTACATAGGCCTGGAGGTTTTCAGCCGGGAGAGCGCGATTAGCGAGGCCATAAGCTTCTGCTTCCCTTCCTGTAATTGTTTTTGCGGTAAAAGACATTTCTTTTGCCCGCAGGAGGCCCACCCTCTGTGGCAGCCTCTGCGACATGCCCCACTTGGGCAGAATACCCCATTTGGTATGGGTATCTCCCAACTTCGCATCTTCGGCCACATAAATGAGATCAAACGCAAGAGCAAGTTCCAACGCACCGGTGTAGCAAAATCCATGTATCATGGCAATGCATACTTTAGGCATGGTTTGAATATTATCAATCAGGGCAAGACCGGCTTTCAGTATATCATCCTGCGAAAATTTCCCGCCCTGAATCGTTTCATTCATCGCCTTCAGATCCACACCCGCGGAAAAAGCCCTTCCCGCCCCGGATAAAACAATTACCCCGCATTCCTTATCGGAAGCCGCAGCTTCAAAAGCCTGTTTCAGTTCCAACACCAACCTGGGACTGAGGGCATTCAAAACAGAAGGCCGGTTAAGTTCTATCCGGCATATTGCGCCTTCTTTACGAAAGAGAATATCTCTGTATTCCATTTGAAAATTTGTTTAAAATCCGATGCCTCTTCCCTTTCAGAAAAAGCATTATCACCTTGGAGTTTTTACCTCAAAACAGAGCCAATACATGCCTGAACTTTTTCAGGTAAGCTGACTGTAGGATGTCAAACTGCAATTTCAGATTTCATCGCAGAAGAATATCGGATTACAGAGTCAGAAGCCCACCAATAATTTTCCGGTGAATTTTCCGCTGGCTGAGTGTATCTGCAGCAGATATACCCCCGGGGCTAGTGCGGAAACATCCAGCTCCAGAGCTTCCACCTGCACGCCTGAGCGCGTGATAAGGGACTGACCTAAAGTATTCACCACCGCGACCTCCGCAATGCCCTGATAAAGACCCCGAATGACAAGCCGCACCTTCCCGTTAGCCGGATTAGGGAAGATCAACACTTCCTCAGAAGGTATATGATGGATGCCTACCGGAAAAACCTGAGACGAATCAGGTTGAGGCGGATTAATGCCAAAATGTACAACTCCCTCATAACCATAGCTGGCAAAGCCGGAAACGATGGTCACAAAGTTTTCATCCCGTAACAGAAAACCTGTATTGGAACCCAATATGCCATCGCCATAACTATCTTTAGCAATAAACCTGTAACAGTCTCCGCCGGGGAGAGTAAATGTTTCGGTTATAGGGGTAGGCAGCGGGCCCGATTCATCGGGGTCGTCCTGATAAGGTCCTCCGGAATACAGGGTGTCATTACCTGAATTGACTACATACCACGTGATTTCCGAACCATAATAATCCATCTGCAGCACCATGGTGATGGCGTTGCTTACATTCGGGGCAGGAAGGAAGTCAATGACCTGCCTGTTATTATTTGCATCCCCATCCGTCTGTCCGTTGGGATTTTTAATCTCTACCACCAGCTGATTGGTATCTTGGGGGAAGAAATTGATGTCTGGCAGCGTAACCTCAGTTTCCTCTATCGGATTCAGAAAACCCGTCCAGTTGTAAGTTTTTTGAGGGCTTCCGTTGATGGAGTACACAATATCCAGGCTGGAAACCGGCTGACTGCCGTAGTTTTGAATTCTCACCTTGGGTATGCCGTTATATCCGCAGAAAGGCGCATCCTTCATTTGGGCCGACACCAGGTTCACATCATAGGCATGCGGGAAATTCACGAAGGTGGGTTTGATAGCATGGCCAGTATAAATTTCCTTGGGACCTTCAGAAATAAAGGCGACAATCTCCAGATCATTGAGAACAACAGGAATTTCATAGATAGAATCACCTACAGTGTAGGTGTATGTACGATCAAAAAATGAACCGGCTGTTACCGGTTGAATGACGTCACCATATTGGCCAGTCATCAGATGACGCAATACATGATTGTGAATATAATCGCCATTGGGCAGCACCAGATTCGGATCAGTTTCCACTCCTGCTCCGATAATCTGAGGGCCAATCAGATTATTCTGGAGAATAGCAACATTGATTCTTCCGGAGTTAACCGGTGGAATTGCCGTATAGTACACCTGCACCCTTACGGTAAGCTCACGGGTTTGCACGTCAAAAGTGGCTTCCACTCCGAGGTTTGCCGGAGAATTTTCTGAAAGAATCTGATTGGTTGCCGTTGACCAGTTGTTGGTGCTCATGGCAATAGAGTTAGTGCCCTGCCCCAGTCCAGGGAAGACATGGCGGTTGATGGATCCGGCAGGATAGCCCGTTAAACCTGACTGATTAAGCAGAGACGTGCCAAAAGGAGTGCGATAATCGGGTTCTCCCGGATTAGGCACAGCATAGCTTCCGGCCTGAATATCTATGATGATGAAATCACCTGGATGTGCAGCCTGGAGCTCATTGGCGATTTTATCTCCCCGAGGACAAAACTGGCAATGTATGCCTGAATAAAGTTCCAGGATAGCGTTTTTCTTTTCAATAGTTTGGGAAACTGGTATGGTTTGGGCCCATAAGCCACCTCCGATTACCATGCTGAGTATGAATGTGGCCGTAAAGTAATTCCTTTTCATTCTGACCGAATTTTTACTTATTTTGACCGTATAAAGATAGGAATAGGGGTTAATAATTGTTAATTGTTGCAAAGAAACTTTTGTATTCCCGTATGGGGTTTTATAAATTTGAATTGCTGATACGGTTGATGAAAAGGCTTATTCCCATATTGATTCTTTCGATGGCGGTATCTCTGCATGCTCAGGTGGTGTTGACCCACAGTGTGGATACGGCCGGAGTTATAGGCTTGGCCAATGAAGCGGAGATCGTCTTGCCCGGCTTTGTGTACAATAATTCTAATGATACTGTAAGAATGCGCTGGGAGCGCATAGAAAATATACCTGCGGGTTGGCTTACTGCAATTTGTGATAACATACAGTGCTGGGCTGAAGTAGTGAGTAGGTCTCCGTTGCCTGTCATTATTCCTCCGAGAGGTCAGTCCACTATGGATGTGCACTTCTTCCCCAACAGCATTGCCGGAACGGGCTCGGTAACTATCCGGGCATGGGTTGAAGGAGACAGTGCAGCCACAGTGGTTGTCAGCGCGCCCAAACAAGCTACAGCCAATCAGCCTGTAGGTTTTGATGCATCCACCGACAACGATCGTATAAGAGTGTATCCCAATCCGGTGAGGGATTATTTCATTATCCGGAACTTGCCTGCCGGAAAGGTATCAACGGTGGAAGTGTTTAATATATTTGGCAAGAAGATGCTTTCTTTTTCCCAGCCTGCCTTAAGGTCTAATGCGGTAGTGCATCGCTTTGACATCAGCAGCCTATCCAAAGGTATTTATTTGGTGCGTGTTTTTGATGAAAACATGAACGTGATTTTTACCAAATCTCTGTCGAAGGAATAAAGCCTGCTTCCGCTATTAGTTAGCCTATCGTGCCTGCAAGAGCGTTTTGATATGATCTTCCAGAATCAGCTCATCTCCGTTTTTATAGCCCATGTGGGTATGTACGATATATCCGTTCTGGTCAGTAAGTACGGTAAAAGGAGGCATCTGAAAATTAAAAGCACGTTTTAACTCCTGATTGGGGTCTAGTAAAATTTCAAAAGGCCACTCCTGAGCCTGCACAAAGGAACGCACCTTAGCTGTATTCCTTGAATCATCAATAGAAACAGCAATGAGCTCCACATTGTAATCCTCAAGCCACTCATCATATATCTGGGCTATATTATTCAGCTCAAGTTTACAGGGGCCGCACCACGTTGCCCAAAAATTGATTACTGTTATTTTGCCGTTCTTGCCGTAATCAGCAATGTTGACATTTTTACCATCCAGAGTTTGCACTTCCACATCCGGCAGTTTTTTACGGGTGAGCATCTCTTTCACCTGGCCTGAAGCACCAGCAACCAATCCCATAAGTATTCCGATAAGAAAAAATACCTGTTTCATATTTATCCTTTTTATTTAGGGGAAACAATTTTCATTCCATATCTTTCGCAACAACCCCGTTATTCCAAATTTACGCATCCGTCTTAAAAGAGCAGTGTAAAGATTTATTTTTACCTCAGTTATATCCGCATGCACTATTGGATTTTACTGGTTATTGCCTATGGCGTGCCCGGTATTCTGGTTGCACAGGAGCAGGAAGCGGGTAATTTTTTCGGAGGTATTCAACTTAATACAGATTTCTACATTCGCGACTCTTTCATTGGTGCAGCCGGCACTCCGCATTACGATAACCTGAAATCTTCTACCGATAGCTGGCTGAATCTGAATTATGTAAACCATCGCTACCAGCTGGATGCCGGATTCCGTCTGGATATTCATAATAACTCCAATCTGCATCATCCGGGAGTGCCTTACTCCAAAATCGGTATCGGTAATTTTTACGTGCGCAAAAGAATGAAATATCTGCAGATCACCGGAGGGTATTTCTATGATCAATTCGGTTCTGGTATCGTTTTTCGTGCCTATGAAGACCGGTCGCTGGGCATTGATAATGCCATTCTGGGTATTCACCTGGTGACAGAACCTCTCAAGCAAATGAAACTAAAGGCTTTTACCGGGGTGCAGAAAAATCGCCTTGCACTCTTTAAGCCTATCGTTACAGGCATCAATACTGAATTAAATTTTCAGCTGAGTTCCAAAGTAAGCATAATGCCTGGCTTTTCGGTGCTGAACCGGGTATTGGATGAGGCTTCCATGCAATTTATCGTCAGCACGCTTGAAACCTATGATCCCGCATCGCGTTTCATCCCTCGTTACAATGTGTATGTCTGTGGAGGGTACCTTACCCTGAATGCCGGCAATTTCACCTGGTATGCCGAAGGAGCAGGCAAAACGCGCGAGGCTATCTACTTGGGCGACTCACTGGTAAATCGCTCCGGTCATGTGCTCTATTCCACTTTGGAATTTTCAGTGCCTCGCTTCGGCTTTGCCCTGCAATTCAAGCAGGTAAAGAATTTTCCCCTCCGCACCAGCCCGAAAGAAACCCTGCTGGAGGGCGTACTGAATTTTATTCCACCGATAACACGTCAAAATGCCCTTCGGCTTCCCGCCCGCTATAATGCGGTGGTACAGGAGCTCAGTGAGGCCGGTTATTCTGTTGACCTCCACTATACCCCCGCCAAGGGCTTTATTCTCAACCTTAGCTATGCAGAAACAAGCAATGAAGCTGTACTGGCCGAACAGGACAATGCCATTGCCGCCTTATCCGTGCGCGGAAAAAAAAGATGGGGCATTGCACGCAATCCTTTGTTCCGTGAAGTATTTGCCGAGCTAAACGTCAAGAAAAAGAAAAACTGGCAATCCAATCTGGGCTTTCAGTTTGTGCAATACCACCAGGAGGCTTACGAAGGAGAAAAATACGGTGAATACACACGCGTATACGCCTATACCCCTTTTGCCGATTTTAACTACCGGATTAGCCGCAAACATGCTCTGAAAGCTGAACTGCAGATTCAGATTACCAATACCTACCAGGACCCCGCTTCGGGAGCCGAATATCATACAGATTACGGCAACTGGCTATACGGTTTGTTGGAATATTCTTTTGCGCCCTGGTTTTCGGTTGCCTTATCGGACATGTATAACTTCAAGCCTAATCCCAACCGTCTGAATAAAGACATTCATTATTACAATGTTTTTGCTTCCTTTACCTACCAGTCGCATGTGTTAACTTTAGCCTACGTGCGTCAGGTGGCCGGCATTGTGTGCACCGGAGGTGTTTGCAGATACGAACCTGCTTTTAATGGCATAAGGCTAACTTTCAATTCAACTTTCTGAGATGGGTTTTTTCAGAAATATCCCGTGGTTACCCTGTGCGGCATTTTTAGTCTGCTGCCTGCAGGCCTGTGAAGAAGTGCCCCCTGCGATTGATTTGTTGGGGTCAACCCTCGCTGACACGACCTACATCAGTTCATCCGTAGAAACACCCCAGCAGAAGAACGTTTTGATGGAAGAATTTACGGGCGTGAAATGTGTGAACTGTCCGGTCGGACACGATCTGATTGCCAGCCTTAAAAATCAATACGGGAGCCGCCTGATTACTGTCTCGGCACACAGCAATTTTCTGGCCTCTCCCTACGAGGGAGATCCTGACCTGCGCAACGAAGACGCGGAAGCTTTGGAAAAACTTCTGGGCCCGCTGATTGCTAAACCCTCGGCTGCTATTGACCGTACCCTGTTCGCGGGAGAATCTTCATTACTCGTGCTCACACCTAAGTGGGCATCCTTTGTGGCCCAGCAAATGAACCAAACCACCCCCGTAAATCTGAAAATTGAAACTACCTACCTGCCCTCGGACCGAAAGCTAACCATCACTATTATCCTGCACTACACCAAAGAGGAAACAGCTCCCAATAAACTGATGGTTATGCTTATTGAAAACAATATCGTTACCCAGCAACTGGATCACTCCGGCATCATACCCGACTATGTTCAGAACAATGTATTGCGAAAAATACTTACTTCGGTCAACAGCCTCTCCATTACACCCGAGAAGCTACCCGGCCGTGTAATTGTCTTGAGCTTCGGACCTTTATCCGTACCAGACAGCTGGAAAGCAACTGACCTGATGGTGGTGGCTTTTGTCCATCGTGAAGGGGCTTCACAACAGGTTTTGCAAGTGGCTCAGAAAAGTATACTCTAAAGATAATGACTACCCGGCATGAAGATTTCTTACAACTGGCTCAAAGAATACCTTAATCTGGAGCTATCTCCTTACGAAACCGCAGAATTACTGACCGATATCGGGCTGGAGACCGAAGCCGTTACCGAGTACAAAAACCCTCACCATGGTTGGGATGGGCTGGTTATTGGAGCGGTTAAAAAAGTCAGCCGGCACCCCAATGCCGATAAGCTCCACATCGCCCTCGTTGATATAGGTCAGACTGAAAACCTGCAAATCGTCTGCGGTGCGCCTAACATTGCTTCTGGCCAAAAAGTGGTTGTGGCTTTGCCAGGCACCACCATCTATCCTTCAAAGGGCCAACCTGTCACCATCCGGAAGGCAACTATCCGCGGCACGGAATCTTCCGGTATGATATGCGCAGAAGACGAAATAGGGCTTGGCACCAGCCATGACGGCATTCTTGTTTTACCCGACAATGCACCTGCCGGGGCGCCTTTAAGTACGCTTTTTACAGTACATACGGATTACGTCTTTGATATTGGTCTGACACCTAACCGGGCTGATGCTTTCAGCCATATCGGAGTAGCGCGTGACCTGCGTGCAGCCATCAACATTCGTCAGGACAAAAACCTACAACTCCTGTTGCCGGAGATTAACGAAAATCTCTTTACCAGCCATAGCCATCCCATTGAAGTGATTGTGGAGAATCCGACATTATGCCCCCGCTATGCTGGCGTGGTTATCCAAAACCTCCGGGTGGGCCCCTCGCCCCAATGGCTGCAACAAAGGCTGCTTGCGGTGGGTCAACGCCCCATTAACAATATCGTGGATATCACCAACTACATTTTACTTGAATTGGGCCAGCCTCTGCACGCCTTTGATGCGGCAAAAATCAAGGGTCGGAAAATCATAGTCAAAACCCTTCCTCAAAAAACGCCATTTACTACCCTGGACGGAAATCAGCATGAGCTCAACGCTGAAGACCTGATGATTTGCGATGCAGAGGAAGGGCTTTGTATAGCCGGAGTGTTCGGGGGCCTTGGTTCAGGCGTTACCGAACAAACCACAACCATTTTTCTGGAAAGCGCCTATTTCCTTCCGTCATCTGTACGTAAGACATCTACCCGGCACAACCTGCGTACTGAAGCGGCAATGCGTTTTGAAAAAGGCGTCAATCCTGACAACGTGGTTTATGCCCTCAAACGTGCAGCATCCCTCATGGTTGAGCTTGCAGGCGGTGAAGTAGCCTCTGCCATAGTAGATATCTATCCTAAAAAAATTGAACCCTTTGCCGTCACCCTACGCTTCAATCACCTGGACCGCCTGGCAGGTTACACCATTGATGCGGACACCATCAAAGATATTCTGGAACAACTGGACATTCGGATAGAAAAAGAAACCCAGGAAACCCTGCAGCTTCAGGTACCCCCCTTTAAACCCGATGTCCAGCGTGAGGCAGACATTGCCGAGGAAATTCTTCGCATTTACGGCTTCAACCGTATTCCCATACCCGAAACCTTTCACACTGCCCTCTCCCATGCCGATGTTACCGATGCACGGGAGCATGTGAACCATGTGATCTGCGACTATCTGTCAGCTGCTGGCTTTCACGAAATAATCAACAATTCTCTGTCGCAATCTGAATATTATGCAAATCAGGAAGACGTTGTCCGGCTGCTTAAAAGTACCAACACAAGCCTGAATATTCTGCGAAAGAACATGGTTTTTTCCGGACTGGAAACAATACGCTTCAACCTTTATCGCCATAACAACGATTTGAAATTATTTGAGCTCGGTAAATCATACCACTTCAAGGAGGGCAGCTATTCAGAAAAGACCCATCTGGCGCTGTTTCTCACCGGCAATAACCACCCCGAAAGCTGGAAAGAAAAAAGTAAGCCGACCGACTTCTTCTACCTGAAATCCGTAGTACATAACCTGCTGCAACGCGGAGGTATCACCACTACGGATGAACAACCGGCTGATCCGAAACTGTTTGATTTCGGCCTTACGTATTTTGCCAATCAGCAGCCTTTAGTCTCTTTCGGGTTGCTGCAAAAAAAACTGACCGCATCAATGGATATCCGGCAAGAGGTCTATCATGCTGATTTTGACTGGGAACTGTTTTTTCATCTTGCACAGCAGCATGTTATCCGCTTCCGGGAGATACCCCGCTTTCCGGGCATAAGACGAGATCTGGCGCTGTTGCTTGCTGAAGACATTCCCTTTAAGGCTGTCCGTAAAATAGCCCTGGAGGAAGGCAGAAGACTTTTAAAAGACGTAAATTTATTTGACCTTTACAGGGATCCGAAATGGGGCAATCAAAAAAAGTCCTATGCAGTGAGTTATTTTTTTATGGATGAAAACAAAACCCTGACGGATAAAGACATAGACGAGATTATGGAACGTATGATTCAGCGCTACAGAGCTGAACTACAGGCAGAGATTCGTTGAACCATGGAGCAGATACACACCCGGCTGGATGATATTTCGCGGAAAGTATCCGTGCTCGTAAACCGTTTTAACGAATTAAAGGAAAAATATGCTGCACTGCAAAGTGAAAATACCGACCTGAAAAACCAGCTCAGGGAATTGCAGGCGGAAAACCAAAAATTGACGAATGAGCTCAGGACTGCTAAATTAGTCAGAGCTTTGGCGCCCGCAGATGAAACCGAACGTGCCGAATTGAAGAAAAAACTCAATGAGTACATAAAAGAAATTGACAGGTGTGTTGCGATGTTAAATGATTGAGCAGTGAGCAACAAGGAGTTGATAAATATAAATCTCATCATTGCCGGCAGGTCTTATCCGCTGAAGATACGCCCTGAGGAAGAAGAGGTAGTCAGAAAGGCTGCAAAGCAGTTAAATGAAAAAGTAAATGAACTGCAGGAAATGTACGCAGCTAAAGACAAGCAGGATTACCTGGCCATGTGCGCATTGATGAATGAAGTAGAAGTAATAGCCGGACAACGCCAAAATAGCTTTGATGACCCGGCTTTGCTGAATAAACTTCTTGCCATAGATTCCCTGCTCTCTCAGACGGTGGATGCCTGAACCCAAGGCAGCATTGTAATCATCTGCCCGCCTGTTGTTGGTTAAACAATTTAAAATTTCAGGCTTATGCAACTTGACTTGCAAACTATTCTCCTTATAGCCGGAGTTGCAACTGCAACACTGGCCATTGGCTTTTTCATAGGCAAAATGATTTATCAGCAGGCCGCACGGCAGGAGGAAGAACGTGCAAAAAAAGCTGCACGTCAGGAAGAAGAACGTGCCCGTAAAGAGGCTGAACGCATTATTGAAGAGGCCAAAAAGGAAAGCGAAACCATCAAGCGTGACCGCATCCTGGAGGCCAAGGAAAAGGTGCTGCAGATGAAGGCAGAATATGAAGAGCAAACCGCTCAGCGCACCAAGAAACTGGAAGAACGTGAACGCACACTGAAACAGAAGGAGCAGCAGATACATCAACAGCGCGAACAACTTCGGAAAAAAGAAGAGGAAACCGAGCAAATCAAAAACAACCTTACACGGCAACTTGAACTGGTAACCATAAAACAAAAAGAACTGGAAAAGGCACACCTTGAACATGTGCAAAAGCTGGAACAGATTGCTCAGCTCTCGGCTCAGGAAGCCCGCCAGCAACTCATGGAATCGCTGAAAGAAGAAGCCAAAACCCGATCCATGGCAGTTATCAAGCAAATTATGGATGAAGCAAAGCTGAAGGCTACCAAAGAAGCCAAAAAAATCGTGCTGCAAACTATTCAGCGCACCGCTGCCGAAACTACGATAGAAAATACCGTTTCGGTGTTCAACCTCACCTCAGATGAACAAAAGGGACAAATCATCGGCAGGGAAGGAAGAAACATCCGTGCTCTGGAAGCTGCTACAGGAGTAGAAATCATTGTGGATGACACTCCTGAAGCCATTATTTTATCAGCCTACGATCCGGTAAGGCGCGAAATAGCGCGTCTGGCGCTGCAACGCCTGGTTACGGATGGCCGCATCCATCCGGCCCGCATTGAAGAGGTAGTTAACAAAACCCGCAAGCAACTGGAGGAACAAATCGTAGAAATCGGAGAACGCACCGTCATTGAACTGGGTATTCACGGCCTGCATCCGGAGCTTATCCGCATGGTAGGGCGCATGCGGTTCCGCTCGTCCTACGGACAAAATCTGCTGATGCATTCCAAAGAAGTGGCACACCTATGTGCCACCATGGCTGCAGAATTGGGGCTCAACCCTAAGCTTGCCAAACGGGCAGGCCTGTTGCATGACATTGGGAAAGTGCCTGATGAGGAATCAGAATTGTCGCATGCCCTGCTGGGCATGAAATGGTGTGAAAAATATGGTGAGCACCCGGCCGTGTGTAATGCGGTAGGCGCCCACCATGATGAAATTGAAATGACTTATATCATTTCCCCTATAGTGCAGGCTTGTGATGCTATTTCAGGTGCCCGCCCCGGAGCCCGCAGGGAAACAATGGAAAACTATCTGCAGCGAATAAAAGACCTGGAAACCCTGGCGCTCAATTTTGATGGCGTGGAGAAAGCTTACGCTATCCAGGCTGGACGTGAACTGCGCGTCATCGTGGAGAGTGAAAAAGTGGGCGACAAACAAGCCGATGACCTGGCCTTTGCCATTTCTGAAAAAATTCAAAACGAGATGCAATATCCCGGCCAGGTGAAAGTTACCGTTATCCGCGAAAAGCGCGCAGTAGCTTTCGCCCGTTAAACAGCGAAGCCCCATTAATTACAATTACCTGCTGCTGGTTTAAAAAATCCTATGCCGTCAAGTATACATTCATGCATGCCTTGCAGGATGCATCTCCATAAAGGGAACCAATGCCATTTGAGCAAAAAAGAAGGTTAGTCTTCTATGGGAGCACGTTTAAACTCCGCGTTTTCGTCAAAAAGTTTGCGGTAGGTAGCATGGGTTTTTACAATTCGCGCACCTAAATTTTCGGCCACTTTCATCATTTTGGGATTGAAGTCAGCTATCCAGGTGAGCTCAATATCGTCCCAGCGCTTTTTGGGCTGAACCACCGCATTGGCAGCAATGACGATACTACCTTCCACGCCCTTGCCCTGATGCTCTGGCACCACACCAAACACAAAACCAAAAACTTTGCGACAGGTGCCTCTCCAGCGATGGTAAGCAAACTTTAATTTACCCAGCCAGTCCATTTTACCATTTACGTACTTAAAGAGCTTATTTAGCTCCGGAAGCATGAAGAAAATGGCAATAGGCTCATCCTTGTAATAACCAAACCAAAACAGGTAGTCCACGATAACGGGTTTCATGGACTGCATCAGGCGGGTAGCCTGCTCCTGACTGAGCTCTTTCACCCCGGCCCTGCCGCCAAAGGCTTTGTTATAGATGGTTCTGAAATCTTCGGTAAACTTTTCAATGCGCTTCATATCCAGATGGCAAAACCAATAGTTAGGGTCTTGCATAAGCTTTTCGGCTTTCTCATAGTATTTTTTCGGGCGGGGCTCGTTCATACCGAGACCATAGGAATACTGATAGAAATAGACCTTAAATCCGTAAGCTTCAAAGAGGTCTTTATAGTAAGGCGGATTGTAATTCATCAGATAGGTAGGCTCCGTAAAGCCGTCTATCAGCAAACCCCACCAGGCATTGCGCTCACCGAAGTTGATCGGACCATCCATGGCTTGCATTCCGCGTGCCTGGAGCCATTCTTTACATTGGTCAAAAAGCATGAAGGCCGATTTCCGGTCATTGATGCATTCAAAAAAGCCCATGCCCCCGGTTGGCTGCTCGTAGGTGTATGCTTTGCTTTCGTTGATAAAAGCAGCCACCCTTCCGATAGTTTTATCAGAATCATCTTTAAGTAGCCAGCGTGTGGCTGTACCATGTTTAAAAAACTTATTGCGCTCCGGATCAAACACCTTACGGATGTCATCATCCAGCGGCCGGATATAATTGGGGTCACCTTTGTATAAGGATACAGGGAATCTAATAAACTCTTCCCCCTGCTCGTAAGTGGTTACTTCAATAAGCCGCACGTTTTGCTATAGTGCTTTACGGAGCGCAAAGGTACACAACAGAGCGGCTATTTGAAAACCCTCTCCCTAAGAAGGGGAAGAAGCTATGTCAAGACATTTCTTTTTCCCGAAGTCGGGAGTCACATAGCCCATTTCCTTGGCTTTCATCCAGTCACTGCAGGTGCCTTCTTCATCACCGGCCATTTCTTTGGCATCTCCGCGATCATAGTAATATTGCGGTTGCCGTGGATTTAGCTCTATTGCCCTATCAATATCTCTGATTGCCGCTTCAAAGTCATTCAGATAATAGTAGGCCAGCCCCCTGTTAAAGTAAAGAGAGTCATTATAAGGATCATATTTGATAGCTTCAGTAAAATCGGCTATTGCTCCTCGGTTATCATCCATGTCATATTTAATTTTAGCTCTTACCCAATGACCGTTTTTATAGGAGGGGCTCAGCCGGAGGGTTTTGTTCAAATCAGCCAAAGCGGCCTGATAGTCTTTCAGTAGATAATGCAGTAACCCGCGATGAAAATACACATCGGGATTATGGGGTGACAGCTCGGCTGCCTTGTTGAAATAGACTTTGGCCAGTTCGGTGTTTTTTTCCCGCATCAACATTCTTGCACGTTGGATATACTCTTCAGCCAGTTGCTGGTCGCTCATTCCGGCTGCGTATTGGTTGTGGCTAACACTCTTTTCCGGAGTTGTCTCCGATTGCGTCCCCATCCGTATGATAAAAACATTGGCAGCAGCCACCAACAGAATAATGAGGCCGATCAAGGCACTGGTGGAGTTGAAAGCAATCCTTTTTTCTGGCTCGGGCTCCTGCTCTACAACCGGAGGTTTGTACTTTTTGGGTTTGTTCTTCTGGTCTTTAAGAAATTTTGCCAGCTCAACAGGATTGGACAGATAGGTTTCGTATGCGAGCTGAGCGTCAAAATGATTTCTTTTCCGTTCATCGCACAGCACCTCATAAGCCTCCTGTATCAGCTTAAACTTTTCTGCATAGCCCCGGTTACGATCAGGATGGTATTTCCTCACCAGCTTACGGTAAGTGGCTTTTATTTCCTCCTGAGTAGCCGTAGACGGAAGGCCCAGTATTTTATAGTAATTCTTTACCGGCATTTACCCTAAAATTAGTCATTTGGAAAGGTCATTTCTGATTTTCGGCATGCTGCTGCCAACAGCTACTTGTGCGTCTGTTTAGCTTTAAAACCAATATCTCCCTGAATACGTAATTCGGAAAAGATAGTTTGTCAAGGGCCTACCGTTCTACCCTGGGCACAGAGGAATAGTTCACTTTTAAGGCGTTGCTTTTTCTCAGTTCCTGTTTTACATCGGAAACAATTCCCATCTTTACCCCTTTATCTACGCGAAGGGCAAAGGTCATGGCCGGCTGCAGCCGCTCATCTACCTTGGTACGTTCATTTTCCACGAAGGCCGCTATGTCGTTTACCGTAGCAAACTGATTATTTAATTGTATGCGGGGGGCTGTTCCGAGTTGAGCCTGATATTTTTCAATAGGAGGACCAATGTAGATATAGCTTACCAGGGATTTCCTTTCCAGCTTGGTGAGTTCGGTTGCCTGGGGAAGGCGGTTTTTTACCTTGAGCTCCACATCCCGCAAAACCGTAACCACCATGAAGAAAAACAAGAGAATAAAGATAATGTCAGGCAGCGATGCCGTGGAAATAGTCGGGGTGTGTGCTGACCTTTCTTTTTTGATTTTTGCCATTATTGTTCTCCTATTGCTTTCGGTTCTGCTTCAGATAGCCGCAGCGGATATTCTTTAGCTACCATTTTGGCTGCTTCTTTATCCAGGTCTTTATACAGCTTGCCGTAGCGTTGCATAGCATATGCATCTCTCAACTCGCGGTAAGCCGCCTTGAGTTCATTTTGCACTTGTATATACATATCATAAGAGGTGCCGCGGTCATTCTGCAGGGATATCACGGCTTCCTGAGGACTGTCCGACAGGTTGGGTTTTCTGCCCCGGTTGTCAATAAACTCTTTGGCCTTCTTTCTCAGTTCAGAAATCTGCAACAATTCGTTATTTACAAGGAGCTTGTCTTGTGCATTGATCAAAACTATGAGCACATTTCTGCGGTTGGCTTCCTGTTCCACGGGAGGCACATCCCAAGGAGGGAGCTTGTTTAATATTCCTTTATCCACATCAATGGTTGTGGTCACCAGAAAGAAAATAAGCAGCAGAAATGCAATGTCAGCCATAGAGCTGGCATTGATTTCATTAGACATTCGGTTTTTGCTCTTGGCCATGAGGCTTTTCAGGCTGCTTTACCTTATTGTTTAATTGAATGCGTTTTTGACTTCAAAGAAAACGGCAGTAATAATTGCCAAAGCCCCCATGAAAATGGTCATATTTATTCCTGCACCAATCAGCTTAACGGCCTGCTGACTATAGTTCATTTTGTTTTCAATGCCTGGAAAATAAAAGTCCCCGGAAGCCGTAAAGTAGGAAATTACTGCTATCACTATTATTACTCCTATGCCAATCAGCACTTTCCGGGCTTCTTCAAGGTGTCTCAACATGTACACCGCAGGAAACAATACTGCAGAAAGCATTGCTATAATGAGCAGGGCATAAGCAAGATACAATCCTATATCAACCATCGCAGTGGATTTTTGGGGACTTCACTCCTAATAAATATTATTGCGCAACCTTGTATTTGACCAACAAGTCAACAAAGCTGATTGATGCATCTTCCATATCATGCACCAGGCCGTCTACCTTATTTACAATGTAATTGTAAAACAACTGCAGAATAATAGCCACAATAAGCCCGAATACAGTAGTGAGCAACGCCACTTTAATACCTCCGGCTACCAGCGAAGGAGAAATATCACCGGCAACTTCAATAGCATCAAAAGCTTCAATCATCCCGATCACCGTACCCATAAAACCCAGCATAGGAGCGAGGGCTATAAATAGAGACATCCACACCAGCCCGCGTTCCAACAGCCCCATCTGCACCGAGCCGAAAGAAACGATAGACTTTTCTACAATTTCAATGCCTTCGGAAACCCGGGATAATCCCTGGTAGAAAGATACTCGCCACCGGGCCTCTGGTAGATTTGCAGATTTCTTTTGCTTTCTCCACATTCCCTGAAGAAAGCTCATTTTCTATGTTGGCCAATATTTTTTTGGTATTGACAGTAGCCAGGTTTAGCGTGATAATACGCTCAATTGCCAGTGCCAGACCCAAAATAAGGATGATCAGGATAGGCGTCATGAAAGGAACACCACCTTCAATGAAATATTTTTTCAGCAATTGATGGCCGGAGACTTTGGTTTGCTGGGCAGCTGCCGGTGCAGCGCCTTCTGCACCAGCCTCATCTGCTTCGGCTGCATTGTCATCGGCAACGGGGGCCTGTGCTGCTGCTGTATCATTATTACCTCCGAGTGTATCCTGCTGCGCATAGCTAATGAGCTGCATTCCGCTGACAGCGAGGCCCATGAAGAGTAAAAGCACGAAAATCTTTTTCATATGGATTAACAAATTTAGGGTTGAAGGATTTTAAAAATTTATTTTTCTCGCGGAGAGAGAGGGATTCGAACCCTCGAAACCCTTTTGGGGTTTACACACTTTCCAGGCGTGCCTGTTCGACCACTCCAGCATCTCTCCGATAATTTAAAATTACGTACATTCTCCTCAAACCATCCCGCCTCACATTTTTTAACAGGGCACAAAGATTGAAAAATTATGGTCAATTATCAAACGGTTGTCCGAAATTTTAGACCCTTCATCCGGGTTCTTCCGTGGCGGTTTACGTCTGCATGCAATCCGGTTTGCCTGCAAGGCAGGTAAATTTGAATTTGTAGTTTTGTCGGGTAATTCTCCTGGTATGAGAAAGCACATTTTCAATGCCGGACCAGCTGTACTGCCCGAAGAGGTATTACAGCAAGCCTCTGAAGCAGTTGTTGACCTGCATGCCAGCGGCATGTCTGTTTTAGAAATTTCTCACCGGGCAACAGCCTTTGACGACATCCTTCGTGAAGCCCAATCACTCGTTAAAGAGCTTATGGGGCTGGGTGAGGATTACTCGGTGCTCTTTCTGCAAGGCGGAGCGAGCCTTCAGTTCAGCATGCTGCCCATGAATCTGCTCTCTGAAGAGGATGCGGCCGGTTATGCCGATACTGGCACCTGGTCAGTAAAAGCCATCAAAGAGGCACGCCTCTTCGGACAAATTCATGTACTGGCTTCCTCGAAACAGGATAACTATCGCCACATCCCAAAAGGATATACTATCCCCGACAACCTGAAATATTTTCATATCACCACCAACAATACCATTTTTGGCACACAATATCATACCTTCCCCGATGCCCCTGTGCCACTCATTGCCGACATGTCGTCAGACATCCTCTGCCGGAAAATGGAAGCAACCCGTTTTGACTTCATTTATGCCGGTGCTCAAAAAAATCTTGGTCCTGCAGGTGTCACGCTGGTCATTATAAAACAAAGCCTGCTTAATCTTATCCGGAAAACTCTGCCCTCTATGCTGGATTACCGGGTACACGTAGAAAACAACTCGCTTTACAATACCCCGTGCGTGTTTGGCATCTATGTGTGTCTGCTTACCCTCAGATGGCTGAAGAGCAAAGGTCTGGATGCGATTGAAGCCCTGAACAAACAGAAAGCATCGCTCATTTACTCGGTCATTGACCGATATCCGCTCTTTAGCGGACATGCCGTGCCGGAAGATCGCTCACTGATGAATATTACCTTTACCCTGACCAAACCAGAGCTGGAAAGTCAGTTGCTTGAAGAAACCAAAAAAGCCGGCATCACCGGCATTAAAGGCCACCGGTCAGTAGGAGGTTTCCGCGCCTCCGTGTATAATGCCTTGCCTCTGAAAAGTGTATCGCTGCTGTGTGAAATAATGGAAGATTTTGGTAAAAAGTACTCCTGAAACTACAAGCCATGATAAAAATTCTGGCTAATGACGGACTGGAACCTGAAGGGGTGGACAAACTTAAGCATGCCGGATTTGAAATCAACACGGTAAAGATCCCGCAGGAAGAACTGCGAACCAAGCTCAACGGTTTTGATGTGCTCGTTGTACGCAGTGCCACCCGTGTTACCAGCCGCGAAATTGACAGCGCTCCTACTTTGAAACTGATTGTAAGAGCAGGAACGGGCACTGATAATATTGATGTGGATTATGCCCGCTCTAAAAACATTGCAGTATTGACCACCCCTGGCGTTTCAGCGCAATCGGTAGCTGAACTGGTTTTTGCCCACCTGTTTTCCATGGCCCGTTTCCTGCATGACGCCAACCGCAAGATGCCCCTGCAGGGAGCAGAACACTTTCAGGATCTTAAAAAAGCCTATGCTCATGGTTTGGAGCTTAAAGGCAAAACCCTTGGAATCATCGGGTTTGGTTCTATCGGGCAAACCGTTGCCAAAATTGCTCTTGCTTTGGGTATGAAAGTATTGCCCTTTAAGCTGCATCATGCGGAAGTAAAAATTGAACTGGATTTTTTTAAAATAGGTAATGCCGGTATCACCGTAAGCTTGCAAACCGTTCCGTTTGAACAGCTTCTTGAGCAAAGCGATTTTATCACTCTGCATGTGCCCTTTAAAAAGGGCGACCCTCCCATTCTATACAAAGAGCGCATCAACAGAATGAAAAACGGAGTCATGATTGTAAACACCTCCAGGGGTGGCGTTATCGTAGAAAGCGACCTTTTGGATGCTTTGAACTCCGGCAAAGTGGCAGCGGCAGCTCTGGACGTCTTTGAAGGAGAACCCACACCCCGCAAAGAAATTCTGCAGCACCCCAAAGTATCCCTGTCACCGCACATTGGTGCTTCCACAGTGGAAGCCCAGCAGCGTGTAGGATTATCCGTTGCAGACAAGATTATTCAGTTTTTTAATACTACTCCATGATCACTATTAAGGCGTTCAGAGGTATCAGACCCCTGCCAGAATACGCAGCCCGCGTTGCTTCCCGTCCCTATGACGTGATGAACCGGCAGGAGGCAAAACAGGAAGCAGCAGGAAATCCCTTGTCGTTTCTGCATGTCATCCGCCCAGAAATTGACCTGCCGGATAGTATAGATGAGCATGACCCCCGTGTGTATCAAAAGGCAAAAGAAAATTTTCAATCCTTGCTCGCTCAGGGAATTTTCAAACAAGAGTCTGCTGACTGTTTCTACGTCTACGAGCTCACCATGCACAACCGCTCTCAAACGGGCCTGGTTGCCTGTTCCAGCGTGGACGATTACTTTGCCGACAAAATCAAAAAACATGAACACACCCGACCGGTTAAGGAACAAGACCGTATAGACCACATGTTGATAACCGGCATACACGCTGAGCCCGTCTTTCTCACCTTCAGAGATGTAGATGCCGTAACCTATATCCTGTTTCAGATAAAAGACCAATCCCCTGATTATGACTTTATCTCTTCAGACAATATAAAGCACCGGTTTTGGGTTATGCGTGATCCGTCAGCAATCTCTCAACTAACACAAATCTTCAAAACCCATGTCCCCGCCACCTATATTGCTGATGGTCATCATCGTGCAGCTTCTTCAGCAAAGGTCGGCCGGCTCCTGGCTGAACAAAACCCACACCACTCGGGCAAAGAAGAGTACAACTTCTTCCTTACGGTTCTTTTCCCTGCCAGCCAGCTCCATATTATGGACTATAACAGGCTGGTGGCTGATTTAAACGGTTTGACCGAAGCCGAATTCCTACAAAAAGTGGCGGAAAAATTTCAGGTACATCAGAGAAACGACAGCTTCCGACCTTCCGGCATGCATGAATTCGGCATGTATCTGGGCGGTAAATGGTATAAACTCCTCCCGCATCCGGGCACATTCGCGGAAGATGACCCTATCGGCAGTCTGGATGTTTCCATTTTGCAGGACAACCTTTTGCGCCCCATCTTAGGTATTACAGATCCTCGCACAGACAAGCGCATAGACTTTTCAGGAGGCATTCGTGGACTGCAGGAGCTGGAGCGCAGGGTCAACCAAGGTGAAATGCAGGTGGCTTTTGCTCTTTACCCTGTTTCCATGGAGCAGCTTTTACGTATTGCCGATATGGGCCAGGTGATGCCTCCAAAATCCACCTGGTTTGAACCCAAGTTGCGCAGCGGTCTGATTATTCACCCGTTTTAGATGCTCTCAATGATTGCGCGCGGTTGGACCTGCATGCATTTGCTTGAACCATGTTACTCCTGTGCCACTTGCCACAGCAGCTATCAGGTTATACAAACCCTTATTTACTATAGTTGGCGGCACACAGAGCCCTGAACAATAGGAAGCCCCCGGCCTGATATTCGTATTTGCTCAGATAATGGAAAATACCTTTTGGTTGGTTTGGTCAATTTTTTCATCTTCGGAGCCAAAAAAATGCGCATGATAACATCAAAACCCCTTGTTTATGTTTTCTTTTTTGCCCTGCTGGCAGGAATGCTGTTTTACCCGGCTTTTATCTACACGGAAACCAGTGCGCCCGGACCCGGTCATTCCGGTGCTCCCGGTGAAGCCACCTGCGCAGCATCCGGCTGTCACACCGGAAGTGCAGAAAATCTGGACCCCTCCAAACTCACCATTGCCAGCATAGGTACGCCCAGTCTGAGCAACGGCTACGTTCCCGGAACAGTGTACAATATATCTGTAAGCATGGGCAGCGTGCAAAGTCAGGTAAAAGGCTTTCAGCTTACCGTGCTGGACGCCAACGGCAACGGTGCCGGCACCCTGACTATCACCGACATCAATCATACTACTAAAACCAACTTGGGCAATCGCCAATACATTAGCCACAAAAATGCAAACACCACCAGCGCCTGGGTATTTCGCTGGGAGTCGCCTCCCACTGACATAGGGCCGGTAACCTTTTATGCCTCCGGTATAGGCGCCAACGGAGACAATCAGGCCACCGGTGATGTGGTATATCGCTCAAAAGCAGGAGTTTCCACTACCTCGGGTCTTATACAATACAATCTGACAGCGCTGCCGCCCGTGCCGGCAGATATCGCAGGAATAACCATCTTTCCTAATCCATTCCGGAAAGAAATTTTTATAGAGTATCCTGTAACAGAAGAAGGAAGCGTGCAGATAGAGCTTGTCTCTATAAATGGGGAAAAGGTAGCTTCGATATGCTGCAAAGCACAACTACCCGGCATACATCTGCAAAAGCTGACTGTGCCCTCAGGTATTGCTGCCGGATTATATATGCTGCAGATGCAGGCAGGCAGCCAGCGTTTCTTTAAAAAGCTCATTGCCGAATGACGCAGATCACCCCGCCTTACGAGGACCCATAGGCTTTTTTGCCTCTGCCTTGCGGGTGGATGCTTTTACAGGTTTCTCTTTGGGTTTTTCCTTGGTTTCCTTTCTGGGCGCTTTCGCTTCCTTTTGGGTCTGTTTTGTCTTTCCAGCCTTTACAGGTTTTTTCTCCTCTGCGGGTTTTTCCTTTTCCTCCTTCTCCTTTGCCGGAGGAGCAGGCTCCTTCACCAAATCATATTTGTGCAATAGCTGAAACCACCTAATTACCTTTTTTATATCACTTGCATATACCCTCTCTTCATCATAATCAGGCAGGATTTTTTTGAAGTAGCTCCGCAACTCTTCCGGTCCGGCATTTGCACTTACAGGCGGATTATCGTTTAGTTGTTTTTTCATTTCCAGCAACACTTGCAACAGCTCTACCGTGTCTTTTGTGGTGTAGATGGTAATGGTTTCAAGAGGAGAAAAAACGTGATTCCGGCTGGAAACAAAGCGGGGTTTCCGCTCTTCCAGCCCGCGCACAATCATGCCATCTTCCCGCTTGGCAATCACTTCAAATAATCCGCCCAGACCTCTTATGGCGACAATATCCTTATACTCCATAGCTTAATTTTACCGCTAAAATAGTAAGCTCTTATCAAAAATTATTCAGGTAAAATCAGCACCGTCTCAGCAAGAAGCGCACGGACGCATGCACCACTTGCTGTTGAAATAGCTCAGCATACCGCTCACTGGATATGAAATTCAAACTCACCTCTGCATTTCGTCCTGCGGGAGACCAGCCGGAAGCCATTCGTCAGCTCACCGAAGGCGTGTTGCGGGGCGACAGGGCTCAGGTGCTGCTGGGTGTTACCGGCTCGGGAAAGACATTTACTATTGCCAACGTTATTCAAAATGTACAGAAGCCCACGCTGGTGTTGAGCCATAACAAAACCCTGGTGGCTCAGCTCTACGGTGAGTTCCGACAGTTTTTCCCTGAAAATGCCGTGGAGTATTTTGTTTCTTATTACGATTACTATCAACCTGAAGCCTATCTGCCGGTGACAGACACCTACATTGAAAAAGACCTGTCAATCAATGAAGAGGTAGAAAAGCTACGGCTGAAAGCTACAGCATCGCTGCTTTCCGGCAGGCGGGATATTATTGTCGTGGCAACAGTATCCTGCATTTATGGCATCGGCAATCCGTCTGAATACACCAGACGCATCATCCGCTTGCATAAGGGGCAGTTGCTGGGGCGCAATCAGTTTCTCTACTGCCTTGTAGATAGTCTTTATTCCCGAACGGAATCTGAATTCAAGCGCGCCAACTTCCGTGTGCGTGGAGATTCGGTAGATATCTTTCTTCCCTACGCTGATTACGCCCTGCGTATTTCTTTTTTCGGCAATGAAATTGAAGAGATTCAGCGTTTTGACCCTGAGACCGGAAAAGGCTTAGAATCGCTGGACGAAGTAGCCATCTTTCCTGCCAACATGTATATGACGCCCCAGGATGAATTTGAAGAAATGCTGGCCGAAATTCAAGAGGAGCTGCACCGCCAGGTAGAATATTTCAACTCCATTGGAAAAGAGGCGGAAGCCAAACGCTTGACCGAGCGCGTCAACTTTGACATGGAAATGATGCGCGAACTGGGCTACTGCTCGGGCATTGAGAACTATTCACGCTTTCTGGACAGACGCAAGCCCGGAGAGCGTCCTTTCTGCCTGCTGGATTATTTTCCGGATGACTATCTGATGGTCATTGATGAGAGCCATGTGACTATCCCGCAAATAGGGGGTATGTACGGGGGCGATCGCGCAAGGAAACTGAATCTCGTAGAATATGGGTTCAGGCTGCCTTCAGCACTGGATAATCGCCCGCTGAATTTTTCTGAGTTTGAAGGACTCATTAACCAGGTGATTTTCGTGAGCGCCACCCCGGCCGACTATGAGCTGGAAAAAGCCGGTGGAGTGATCGTAGAGCAGGTAGTGCGCCCTACCGGTTTGCTGGACCCCGTTATTGAAGTGAGGCCCAGTGTAAATCAGATAGACGATTTGCTGGACGAAATAGATGAGAGAATAAAAAAACACGAGCGGGTGTTGGTAACTACTCTTACCAAACGCATGGCCGAAGAGTTGTCAAAATATTTGCTGCGCCTGGACATCCGCTGCCGCTATATCCACTCCGAAGTAGATACGCTGGAACGCGTGGAAATACTGCGCGACCTGCGGTTGGGCAAGTTTGATGTGCTCATTGGTGTAAATCTGCTACGTGAAGGACTGGATTTGCCTGAAGTGTCGCTGGTAGCTATTCTGGATGCCGATAAAGAAGGCTTCCTGCGCTCCGAACGCTCGCTGACCCAGATTGCCGGTCGTGCGGCCCGCAACATCCACGGCAAGGTAATCATGTATGCAGACACCATAACCGAGTCTATGCAAAAAACTATAGATGAAACTCATCGCAGGCGCGAAAAGCAGCTGAAATACAACGAAGAGCATCAGATTGTACCGCAATCTATCAGAAAAACGAAGGAAGAAATTATCGGGCAAACCGCTGTGCTGAATATCCGCTCTGATGGCAAGCAGCCCTACTACGTAGAGCAGGAAGAGTCAACTTCTTTGGTCGCTGACCCAGTGGTGCAGTATATGAACAAAGACCAACTGGAAAAACTCATATCCCAAACACGCAAAAAAATGGAAGCTGCCGCCAAAGACCTGGACTTTATGGAAGCTGCCCGTTACCGAAATGAAATGTACAGCCTGCAGAGCTTGTTGAAAGAGCGTTTCGGGTAGTTCCCTATACCATCTGTATATTTGCCTGGTATGAAACGCTGCGTGTATTTACTGTTGCTGCAATGGATTAATCCCACTTTGGTCTTTGGGCAAGGCTCTTTCCGCTATCAGCAGGCACCTTTGCAATTTTGCCCGTTGGCGGCATCTGTTTCTCCCAAAGACATCACCCGGGAATTCCGGCCCAACCTTATCCATCTGGAAATGCCCTCACCGGGGGGAAATTCTTATCATGCTTTTTTACAAACACAAAAACAACAGCTCACATCCCTTGCACCTAAAACCGGAGGGGGCACCGTTATCCTGGGTGAGGCTGACAGCCCCTTGATTCTGGAAGGTTTTCCGGGTAATCCCTTTGATGGTAGTGTGCCCACCGATAACCATCTGGCTATTTCTAACTCCG
Source organism: Chitinophagales bacterium (assembly GCA_026003335.1). Taxonomy (NCBI): domain Bacteria; kingdom Pseudomonadati; phylum Bacteroidota; class Chitinophagia; order Chitinophagales; species Chitinophagales bacterium. The sequence continues at coordinate 712,639 of BPHB01000002.1, forward strand.
GCATGCTGGTATCTGTAGCAAACTCCACGCTTTTCTTTTATGATACAGAAAACAGCATCACCCTGGACACCATTGCTCTGGAAGATTTTTTTGATACCCTTGGTTTGCCTGCTAATAAATATGACCCACGCGTACTTTACGATCCCAAAGCAGACCGCTTTATCGTGGTTTGCCTGAGCGGCAGTGAAGACTCTACCAGCCACATTGTTCTGGCTTTTTCGCAAACAAGTAATCCCGTGGGCATCTGGAATATGTATAAGCTGGAAGGCAATCCTTTAGGGAACAGCACATGGTCTGACTTTCCGATGGTGGCAATTACCGATGAGGAATTATTTATAACCGTAAACCTGCTGGCGAACGATACCATCAACACTCCAGACAGCTGGAAGTACTTATTTCAGCAAAGCGTCATCTGGCAGATTAACAAACGCAACGGCTATGATGGACAACCTCTTCAAAACCGCTTCTATCATGACATACAATACAACAATGCACCCGTGCGCAACCTGTGTCCGATTCAAGGTGCCACTACGACCGCCGGACCTAATATCTATTTGCTATCTAACCGCAATTTTGCAATTCAAAACGACACTTTCTTCATTCTGGAAATAACCAATCTGCTGCATCACCCGCAAACTCAGCTTACATTAAGAATCAGCACGGCCGATATACCCTATGGGCTACCTCCTGACGGTAAGGAGCGATCAAACCGCATTTTGCTGACCAATGATGCCCGCGTACTAGACGGATTCATTGAAAACCAAAAAATTCATTTTGTACAAAACACAAGAAACCCCGACACGATGAGAGCGGCAATCTACCATGGTGTGATCAGTAATCTTTCCATGGGAACCGGGCCGGTTATCCGCGGAGCTGTCATCGGCTCTGAGTCGCTGGATTTTGCTTATCCGGCAATTTCGTTTAGCGGGCAATCTCCGGCAGATGAAGAAGCAATCATTACCTTTAATCATACCTCAGTAGATTCGTTTGCCGGAGTGTCGGCTGTGTTTTACAATGGCACAGGGTATTCTGAGCGTGTTACCCTGAAGGCAGGCGAAGACTTTGTGGCGATACTTCCAGGCCTTAGGCAGCGGTGGGGTGATTATTCCGGATCACAACGCAAATACAATGAGCCGGGTAAGGTATGGATTTCGGGGTTTTATGGCATTCGGTTGGGCACCGGCCTGAACCAGGTTAGAACAAATGCCACCTGGATTGCAGCCCTGGCTAGCCCCGATACCCTAAATACTTTCATGGCTCAGGTGAAAAAGCATAGGTACGCTGTAACAACATATCCCATTCCTTTTGAAAAGGATTTTTCCGTTGAGTTTGAGTTGCCGGAGGCAAAAGTTTTGGACATCTCTTTATACAATGATGAGGGGCGACTAATCAAAACATTCATACGTGATAAAGTAAACTCCGGAAAAAACAAATTCAGCTTCTCACCGCAACCGCTATCCGCGGGCACTTATTTTCTTCAGATACGGGATAATTCCCGGATAATCTTATCAGAGAAAATCATCAAGCTATGAGGTGTGTCGTATCCGTTTGGACTATCTTATCAGAGAAAAGGCACCGGAGAGTTTAATCCGTGTGCCATCAATCATATCTGTCACGGCATAATAAATGTAGGTACCTGCCGGCTGATCTTTACCTTGATAGCGGCCGTCCCAAGCAGTGGTGGAATTATGCAGAAGTTCACCCCAGCGATTATACACCCGAAACTCCCTGACCTCCCCGGAGCCTCCGAAAATTTTTACTTCAAAAACATCATTATGACCATCTCCGTTGGGTGTAAAAGCATCGGGTATTCTTGGGGGTATCACTTCCGGTAAAACCCGTATAGTGATACTATCGTTGCCGGAACACTCCTGACTGTCAGAAAAGGTTACAACATAGGTGATGTCTTCAGTCGGACTGGCAACGGGTGACGGGCAATCAGTGCAGCTCAATGCAACAGGGGGAGACCAGAAAAAAAATCCCTGCGGGTTTCCTGATACCGTTGCCGTAAGCGGAATGCTGGTACCGCTGATGATGGTGCGGTCTTCCCCAGCATTCACCTGGTAGGGGCTGATGAATGTGATTTCTACGGAATCGCTTCCCTGGCAGCCCACTGGCGTGGTGACGGTAACCGAATAGACACCTCCTTGGGTTACTTCCAGGACTGAACTTGTATCACCGGTAGACCACTGATACACACTCCAGTTGCTCCCCGGACTGAGACTCACGATATGCCCCTCGCACAAACTGATGTTTTCGCCCAGATTTACCTCCACAGGAGGAGGGCTGCCTATTACCACCGTATCTACCACAGAGCAATTGTTATAGTCAGTTACCGTTACGGTGTAAATCCCCGAACAGAGGTCCGTGCGTACAGCTGCCTGCTGGCCGCTATCAGACCACTGATAACGGAACGGAGGGAAGCCATTTGCCGGCTGAATTTCGGCATAGCCATCACAGCTGTATGAGCAGCGGGTGTTGCTGCTCAGCGCGGTAGTGATCATACTGCAGCAAAGCGGACCGGCAGGAATGATTACCTCGGTAACAGTTTTACAGTTGTTTACATCAGTTATCGTAACGGTGTATCGCCCGGCAGCCAGACCACTAACCGAAGAACCTCCCATGCCGTTGCTCCACAAGATAAAAACTGAACCCGGATTAGACACATCAAGATCTATAATGGCCTGGCCATCTCCTTCTCCGCGACAGGATTCCGGAGTTACGCTGATGCTGTTGATTACCGGAGCGTTCACCGTTGAAAGGATAAACGAAGTATCAACCTGACAATGCTGCAAGTCTGTGATAGTAACCGAATAGATTCCGGCACCCAGTCCGGAGACATCCTCCGTAGTATCACCTGTGCTCCAGACATACACATAGTTGCCCGATCCCCCGCTCACATTAATATCAATGATGCCGTCGGAGGCACCGCACTGAGGAGCGGTTATCTGGGCGTTAATCTGCAGGGCTACACTATCTATGGTTATGGTAACAGAATCTGTGCGTGCTACACAACCTGCCGAATCGGTAGCGAACAGTGTATAGGTAATATCCTCCTGCGGACAAATAACCGGAGTCAGGGAGTTGGAATCACTCATATAGGTAGAGGGTGACCAGATAAAATCAGCCGGGTAGCTGATTTCAGGATCGCTGAAGGTGATTGACCATCCTGAAAAAGTGCCTACACCAAAACCTCCTGGTGATGCCGGCACAACCACAATAGACCAAAGGCCGTTGGCTGTGCAGCCCACCAAATTGTCAAAAGGCTGGTTAGGCATAAAATTGCCCGTATAAGGCAGGGATGCTGTAGCAATGGAGGTAGTGGAATTGAGAGTAAAACAGGTGTTCACATAGCCGGTGAACGGATCAACCGAGGTGGTAACTCCTTGCGGCACCAACGTGATGCGGGTACCATCCGGACATTGAAGGAAGATGATCAGGTCTCCAATGGTCTGCTGACCGGGAACGGGAAAAATAACCGTTCCGAAAAAGGATAAGCCGGTGATACACACCTGTGTGATGGATCCGGGAGTGATGCGCGAAATATTCAGGCCCGTAACATTAATATTGATTGAAGTTTCAGAACCAAACACCGCTGTAACAGGCGTAAATTCAGCATTTGCAAAGGTTACTGTCTTGGCTTCCCGTTTAATTACTTTGGCTGTAGCATTCAGGGTTACACATTCTCCGGCACACACCCTTACATCCTCGCCCGCATCCAGGGCAAGTAAAGGATCTTTCACAATGACAGTAACCGTGTCTCTGCAGCTTTCAAAGCCATTGGACATCTCCACAATATAGTCGGTAGTAACGCGTGGGCAAACCACATGGGGGCCACCACTGTTGCCCTGTCCGTAGGAATAATTATCGTTGAGCCACACTATTTCATAGGTAGGATCATTGAAGTAGATAACCACGTTATCCAGCCCCCAGTGGTCAAAATCCGCACCGGAATCATTGTCCTGAAACCAGCGTATCTGAGTATTGGGTGAAATAGCATCTTGCGGTAACTGAAAGCACCAGTTGTTCCAGTTTACCAGGAGGGGGTCTGTGCCTCCGTTGGGGTCAAAATAATGTATGGTATGCCAGGTCACACCACCATCGGTAGAGTATTGAAGATAAACTCCCTCATCAGGCTCATCCGGTCCTTCGCAGGGAGTACCGCTGTTGCCGGTTTGTGTGGCAAACAACAGGTCAAAACACACCGTTACTCCAGCCGTAGCGGGCGTAAGGTCATAGGGTATTGTACGCAGCAGCCGTGGTACGCCCGAGCTATTGCCAAACCAGATATGCGGAGTGCCATCTACTCCGGTCGGACTGCAGGGGTTGTCAAAGCGGGCCTGCTGGGTAGTGTCCCATCCTACAGGAACTCCCGAATTAAAATTTTCGGAAAAAACAGATAAGCCCTGTCCCCGACCAGAAGCATTCAGTACCGTGCAGTCACCACAGATAATGTCAGGCTCCGTCAGAGAGGCTGTAACCACGCACTGGGCTACTGCTTGATATAGCGCTGCCAGAGTACAAAACAGGGTAGCAGATAAAACAGATTTCATAAGCTCTACTTGTTCTTGATTTGAATATCGTTCAGCTCAAATTTTGTAAGTGCCTTGCTTTTCACATTCAGCAACCGCTCCAGGACAAAAAAAGCTTTATCCCTTAGGCCACATTCTCCTTCTTTAATACCTTTTGCCGGTAAATCAACAGAAAACCGGCTTTCAGCCGTGTTTTCACAGCTTATACATATGCCGTCATACCAGAGTGCCCGGTTGAAACTAACCACAACTGGAGTTGCATTGAGATTTATGTAACGAAATACCACCAAGGCTTTATGGATGTCATTTGCCTGATCATGGCACTCTACACGCTTGTAATCTATCTGCAGGTCAGGACTGCTGTAATAATTTATCCAACCCTCCTGTGCGTTCGCATTGGCAAAAAACACGGGTAGCAGCAGCAAAATACAATACCTTGTCATGATTTTGATTTTGGGGGTGAAAATAACAAATACTTACTGCAATAAGCTGTGTAAAAACATAATCTTTGGTTGGCACAATCCGGATAACTGCATTTTTTTTTACCGTTTTCACCTTAAAGCAGGAAAAACCGGCTACCTTTGATATAAATACATAACCCTTTAAAATTAAAATCATGAAAGCAGCTCCCGACACTGTCGTAAAAATCACATACGAACTCAGAACCGAGCCGGGTGGTGAAATTGTTGACTTTGCTGATCAGGATAGTCCTTTAACCTTTCTGTGTGGCCATCAGCAACTTCTTGAAAAATTTGAACAGAACATTGAAGGTCTGGAAGAAGGCGAAACTTTTGAATTTAATCTCTCTCCCTCAGAAGGCTATGGGGAATACGATGAAGATGCGTTGATTACCCTGGACAGGGAACTGTTCGGAGGTCCTGATCAGTACGGACACCTGCTGGTTGAAGGCAACATGATTCCGCTGCGGGATGAGCAGGGTAACCAGTATGAGGGTCGTATTGCCTCTATTAATGACACCAGCGTGGTTGTAGATATGAACCACCCGCTGGCCGGCAAAACGCTCTACTTCACGGGTGTGATATTATCTGTTCGTGCAGCTGATCCTGCTGAGATAGCGCATGGACACATCCATGAAGGCAATGAGCACTAAGAGTAAGGTGCTGATATAAACGCCTGAGAATCGCTCCTTGCGTATTACTTTAGCATCAACCACACTTTGGCGCCTCTGCAACCTTGAACTTCTCTTGATTCAGGCTTATTGCCGGCAGCAAAATGCTGCTAACTTCGTGACAGAGTGATGGAGCAGTTTGCTATTCCCACATCTTCGGTAAAAGGCAGTCTTATTGACTTCGGTCTGCTGAAAAAAATCATCCGGCTTGCGGCTCCTTTTAAAAAAGAGTTTATTGCTGCTACGGTGCTGGCACTGTTTCTGGCTGCACTGGCCCCTTTGCGCCCCTGGCTCATTAAAATCACAGTAGATAACTACATCCTGAATTATGACTATGAGGGATTGATGCTGATGAGTTTGCTGCTGATTGGCCAGTTGTTGGTAGAAAGCGGAACACAATACCACTTCCGATATCTCACCAGCTGGCTGGGGCAATCGGTGATTAAAAACCTGCGGGTACGGGTATTTAATCACGTCATCCGGCTTCGTCTGCGCTTTTTTGATCGCACGCCAATTGGCACTATTACCACACGCACGATAAATGACGTGGAAGCCGTAAATGATATTTTTTCCGAAGGGCTTATTACCATCATAGCCGACCTGCTCACTATCCTTGCCATCATAGCAGTCATGCTGGCTGAAGACTGGCGGCTTACACTGGTGAGCCTGTCCACTTTCCCGTTATTGCTGTATGCAACTTACATATTCAAGGAGCGGATAAAATCATCTTTTAACAAAGTCCGCAATCAGGTAGCCCAGTTGAATGCTTTTCTGCAGGAACATATCTCCGGCATGCGCATCATACAAATATTTACGGCAGAAAAGCAGGAAATGGAAAAATTTAAAGTCATCAATGCGCGACACAGGGATGCCAATATTGAGTCTATCTGGTACTTCTCCATTTTTTTCCCGCTGGTAGAAGTGGTGCTGGCCAGTGCTCTGGGATTGATGGTTTGGTATGGAGCCGTAAGGGTCATGCAATCACAGGGTGTAATTGCTGAAGGGCCCACTATCGGGACGCTGGTTTCCTTTATCTTCTACCTGAATATGCTGTTCCGCCCCTTGCGGGTATTAGCCGACAAGTTTAACACCCTACAAATGGGTATGGTAGCCGGGGAGCGGGTGTTTGCTCTGCTTGAACGAAAGGAGCAAATAGAAAACACCGGCTCGCTAAAAGCCGATACTATCCGCGGAGATATTGCTTTTCGCAATGTATGGTTTGCTTATGTGGATGAGCTTTTTGTATTAAAAAACATCAGTTTCTCACTGCCTGCCGGTAAAACGCTGGCTATCGTAGGAGCTACGGGTTCAGGGAAAACCTCTATCATAAATACTCTGAACCGCTTCTATGAAATTCAGAAAGGGTCTATCTGCGTAGATGAGCATGATATCCGCGATTATGATGTCTATTCGCTGCGCTCCCAAATAGGTATGGTGTTGCAGGATGTCTTTTTGTTTTCCGGCTCCATCATGGAAAATATCACTCTGCGCAATGAGCAGATAAGCCAGGAGGAAGTAATACGCGCAGCACAGCTGGTAGGCGCCCATGATTTTATCATGAAGCTACCCGGGCAATACGACTATAATGTACAGGAACGGGGAGCCACCTTGTCAATGGGTCAAAGACAGCTGATTTCCTTTGTGCGTGCATTGGTTTTCAATCCGCGCATTCTGATATTGGATGAGGCAACCTCTTCCATTGATACGGAAAGCGAACAACTGATTCAGCAAGCTATCGCCAAACTGGTAAAGGGACGAACTTCCATCGTGATTGCCCACCGCCTGTCAACCATTGAGAATGCAGATCTCATTCTGGTGCTGGATGATGGGCAGGTGAAAGAAATGGGCACACACCAAGAGCTTCTTGGCAAGGAAGGCTATTACAAGCGCCTGCATCAGATGCAGTTCAGCAGCCGCAAGCCGGCCACACCTGCTTAATGTCTCAGCTTGGGCCCGATGTATATCTGCCTGGGGCGGCTGATAGGTTGCTTCTGATCAATCATCTCTTTCCATTGCGCAATCCATCCGGGCAGGCGACCCAGCGCAAACATGACGGTGAACAGATGTACCGGAAAGCCAATAGCCCGGTAAATAATTCCCGAGTAGAAATCTACGTTGGGGTAAAGCTTTCTCTCAATAAAATACGGATCAGCAAGTGCAGCTTCTTCCAGGCTTTTGGCTATTTCCAGAATGGGATCATTAATGCCCAACTTGTTCAATACATTATCACAGGCCTTTTTAATGATTTTGGCCCGCGGGTCAAAGTTTTTATATACCCGATGACCAAAGCCCATGAGGCGAAAAGGATCGTTTTTGTCTTTAGCCTTATCCAGCCATTTTTTAATGTTGCCCCCATCGGCTTTAATTCTTTCGAGCATTTCAATCACTTCCTGATTTGCACCGCCATGCAGAGGGCCCCACAGAGCGGCAACTCCGGCCGCAATTGCCGCATACAGGTTGGCCTGTGATGAACCTACCATCCTCACCGTGGAAGTCGAACAGTTTTGTTCATGGTCGGCATGCAGTATGAGCAACTTATCCAGGGCATCCACCACAACAGGATCGGGCTCGTAAGGTTCGGTAACATTTCCAAAAGTCATGTAAAGAAAATTGGAAATGTAGTCCAAACTATTGTTAGGATACATGGTGGGATGACCAATAGATTTCTTATGAATCATGGCGACAATGGTGGGCATCTTGGCTAAAAGCCTGATCATGGTGAGCAGCTTCTTCTCCTCAGGCCGATTGGGATTGAGTGACTCGGGGTAAAAAGAAGACAGAGAAGAAATCAAAGCCATGAGCTGACCCATGGGATGCGAATTGGTGGGATAGGCATCAAAAATCTCCTTGATATCTTCGTGTACCAGCGTATGCCGCTTGATAGTGTTGGCAAAATTTTCTGACTGCTGCTTATCCGGCTTTTCTCCGAAGATGAGCAGATAAGCCACATCCAGAAAGGTGGAATTTTCAGCCAGCTCTTCTATCGGATAACCACGATACCGGAGAATGCCTTGCTCTCCATCCAGATAAGTGATGGCACTGGTGGTTGATCCGGTATTCTTGTAGCCTATGTCTAAGGTGATGTATCCCGTTGTATCCCGCAGTTTGGAGATGTCAATTGCTTTTTCGTTTTCGGTTCCGGTGATTACAGGAAACTCAAAAGTCTTTCCATCCAGTTGAATTAGGGCCTTTTCGGTAGCAGCACTTGTTTTTGATGCAGACGCAGATACATTTTCGGGCATGATACAAAAGCAATTTTGGTTGTCTGCAAAGCTACATTATGTACCGTAAAATTTTAAGAACCTTTTGAAATATCATTGTGCTAAATCTGGAAATGCCGCAACCTTAGTCATCAACGGCCTTTTTTAATAATAGAAAAACAGCTTATTTGCAGCTTTCTTTCTTCTGTGCCGTAGCAGCGGCAGAGCCCAGTTCAGCTGCTTTGGAAAAGTCATTGCACGCCTTGTCTTTATTACCGGTTTTCAGATAAACCTTCCCCCGGTGAAAGTAATACTCCGCATCATCCGGTTTCTGCTCAATGGCTTTGGAGTAATCCTGTATAGCGGCATCAGACTGCCCGGTTTCATTTTTTATGAAGGCGCGATTGGCATAGGCTTCATGAAAAGTGGGGCTGAGTTTTATAGCCTGGTTGTAATCATTTACGGCACCCTCTTTCACGCCTGAAAAATATTTTGCAATGCCGGAATTGTAGTAGGCATAGACATCATCGGGATGCAGTTGTATGACCACGGCAAGGTCTTCGAGGGCTTTGCCGTATTCCTGCCTTTTCAGATAGAGTATAGCGCGGTTATAGTGTGCCTCCGGATAATAAGAGGAAAGTTCAATGGCCTTGTTGAAGTCAGCCAGTGCACCGGCATAGTCCTGCAGCATTAGCTTACAGACACCTCGGTCATTCCATGAGGCCTGATGGTCGGGATATTTTTCAATGGCATCGGAAAACAGACTGACCAGTTTTTCGTAATCCGAATAATGGGTTTTGGCCAAAGTGCCGCGGACGTCTTCCATAGGTGGCTTCAGTTGCGCAAAAGCAGCTGAGGTGAAGAAGATAAAGAACAGCAACGGGAACAGATTTTTATTCATTTCAACATATTTTTAGTTTTTAAAAAAGAAAAGAAACACCTCACCGTAGTGACGGGGTGATTCAGGCACGTTAAATTTAATCCGGTCATTTTATCTGCAATGTTGTTTAAGCATTTGCACTGCCTCGGGGCTTCCCAAGGCGGCTGCTTTCTGCCAGGAGTCGCAGGCCTCCTTCGTTTTGCCAAGCATTTGTTCAGCCAGTCCGATGCTGTACACCACTTCAGCCGACTCTGGGTTTAGCTCCAGTGCTTTCTGATAATATTCAAGAGCCGTTTTTGCATCTTTTTTATCCAGACAGGCATCCCCCTTACGCAAATAGGCGCTGGCTACCACGTTTACTGATATTTGCTGCTCCCTGCAATGTTCGCTGATTCTGCGTGTTGCCTCAAAATAGCCCAGACGGTAAGCCTTATCCCAGTCTTCGCAGGCACCGGCCACATCGCCTACTTTGAGTTTTGACTCAGCCCGGTACCAAAAAGCAAGGGCACTGTTGTCATACAGTTCAAGAGACAGATTAAAGTCACTGATAGCGCCCTGCCAGTTGCCCATCATATATTTGGCATAACCTCGCAGGTAAAATGCTTTGTGATGCCGGGGATTGAGTTCAATGACACGGGTGTAGTCCTGAACGGCCTGAAGGTATTTTTTTTGTTCACTGTAAATTCTTCCACGTTCATACCAGGCTTCTTCATTGGAGGGATTATCCTGGATTATTCGGCTTAGGTCAGACAGGGCTCCCTGGATATCTCCGTCATAATACTTTTCCTTTGCCTCCCGCAACGTAATTTGCTGCGCCATGCTCCGGGGAGCATTAGACACACAAGCCACTATGAGGAGAATCACAAGAGGTGCGGACATAACAGGGGCATTATTTACAATACTTGTCCAGCAGATGATTCAGGCCAGTAATACCCAGCTCCCTGGCTTTTAATAAATCGGCACATCCGCTTTGCACTTCTCCTAACTCAATTTTGTTGCGACCACGTTCCGCATATGCTTTGCCGTCATGGGGATTTTGCTGAATGCGTTCATCCATCTGGCGAATGACGGCCTTCAGGGCGTCTTTGTTTATTTGGATATTTTGCGAATCCATGTTGGTGGTCCGGTTTTGAATTAAAGCCGAATCCGTGAGCATCTCAGGAGGAAGGGTGTCAGCAGGCAGGGAAGGAACAACGCTGGATATCTGCTGGTCAGAAATATTTTCGGGGGGAGCCGCAGCGGGTACATTTTTCTTTGCACAGCCGGCAAGAGTAGAAAACACTACAATGAGCACAAGCGTCTCTGATTTGCACAGAGGATGAATGAGATGTTTATTCATTGTATGGTATTAAAATCAATGGCATCAACCAATGGGGAACCCTCGCGCAGAAAAACCGGAAACTCCTCATAAGGAACAATCAGGTTGTATGTCTGTTCGCCCTCATAAATCCGCGATTCATCATATAGATAAATCCAGCGGCTGCCTGCAGGAAAATGCACCGTAATGCTGGTACCCTCTTCCAGAAAGGGAGCTACAAAAATATCAGACCCAAGGGTGAAGCTATAGTCCGTGCTGTTAAAAAAATGCACCATGGAGCGATTTTCATTCCATGCCAGCTGTGCCTGTTCCATCAGATAAGGCAGCAGACAGCTATGACGGAGTTTCACCAGCTTACGATAGATGTCTTCGGTCTGCTGATCAAACATCCAGGGCCGATGTTCTCCACCGCCACCGTTTTCCATGAGCGGAGAAAAAGCCCCTACCTGAGCCCACCGGATAAACAACTCTTTTGATCGCTTGTGTATAGGATAATTATCATCTTCGCGATAGCCTCCTATGTCAGAACCAAATCCAAGATATCCGTAATTGGCTGAGTGATACATATTGTTCAGCGCATTTTTTAACCCCTGAAAGGTAGCATCCTGATCGCCCACCCATGTACACCAGGCAATATCTTTGGGAGTAAATGCTACCGTGCTTCCGCTCAGGAAAGTGAGGCCATAGTTATCAATCGGGCGGGACATGATTATGCGGTCATTCCCCAGGCGCTGACGCGTGTAGTCGTGAAACAGCCGGTAATAGGCATCTGAATAATCCTGACGGGTAACATTGCGTCCCAGGTAGGGTGAATAGAAAGCCGGATTGAGGATATCATTGGGATCTATCAGCGTGTAGTCGGTGCCATCACATTTCCAGCCGTCAATACCCAGATTCAGTGTTTTATCCATGAGAGTTTTCCACCAGGCAACAGCATCAGGATTGAAGAAATCTACCATACTACCCCAGCCTTTCCACCATTTGATTTTAGCAGGTCCGGAAGTGGCATTTTTCTGCATGAAGAATTGACGGGATGCTGCGTAATCATACAAAGAATCTCTTACCGGGTGATAAGGTTCGTTCAACGTATCAAAATTCATCGCGCTGGTGATCCATACAACCACGCGCACGTTTTTAGCATGGAAATAATCAATCATGCCCTGCGGATCTGGGTAGAGAGCAGGGTCCCAGTCAAAAGTATTGTAGCCGGTTTCCCATGGGCTATCAATAATGATGGCGCCCACCGGAATGCCGCGTGCAAGATAATCATCCACCAGCTCCTGTGCGCTTTGCTGTGTGCTCTCATCATACCAAACCCAATGATGAAAGATCCATTCCGGCCAGGGGGTATTCCAGTTGTGCCCTGAGCCATCACAGCCATTGCTGTTATTATTATTATTATTGTTGTTGTCGTTATTGTTATTGTTATTGTTATTGTTATTGTTGTTGTTGTTGTTGTTTGAGATGTTATTGTTGTTCACAACATCCTTCTCTTTATCGCAATTAGCAAGTAAGAGGATTGCGAACAAAACCACTGCTGCAGCAAGTAAGCGAAACGGATTCATAGGATGTGATTTAACAGCTAATATACAACTAATATAAGGAGTAACTTTCTACATTACTTTCCTCCACACATTCGCATGAGCGGATTTGAAAAAACGAATAAAGAAACATTTTTTGCGGAGTAGATTTTTATGTACAGGTTATTAACAAAGTGTAGAAAACTAAACCTTCATAGAATTTCGTCCGTATAAAAAAGTGCTTTAACTTTCAAGTGTGTTCTTATTTTTTAATTAAAAATTGTAAACATGCCAGTAAAAAAAGCAAAAAAGGCAAAAAAGGCTGTGAAGAAAAAGGTTACCAAAAAATCAGCTGCTACCAAGAAGGCTAAGAAAAAGCCTGCAGCTAAGAAAAAACCCGCAGCTAAGAAGAAGCCTGCCAAGAAGAAGAAGTAATCACTTCTTGTTTCTTGAAGCGAAAAGCCCTCCGCACATGCAGAGGGCTTTTTCTTTTGCGTTGACTTCACCACCTATATCAGACAGAAGCAGAGAGCTCATACAACATAGCAGTATAGGTACCTGCAATGCCGTCCTTCAAGGCTATGCGATGCTCCCATCCAAGACGATGGAGGCGTGACACATCCAGTAATTTACGCGGAGTACCATCAGGTTTTTGTGTATCAAAGACGAAAGATCCGGAGTATCCTACCACTTCCTTTATTAGCTCAGCCAGTTCGCGGATGGAGATATCTTTACCCGTTCCTACGTTGATTATTTCGGGGTCATCATAGTTTTTCATCAGAAAAAGACAGGCATCTGCCAGATCATCCACGTGCAGAAATTCACGCCTGGGGGTACCGGTTCCCCAAATAACTACCTGCTTATCTGCACGGAGTTTGGCTTCATGAATTTTTCTGAGTAAGGCAGGCAGCACATGTGACGTTTCCAGATCGTAATTATCGTTGGGGCCATAAATATTGGTGGGCATCACCGATATAAAATTGCATCTGTACTGACTGCGATAGGCCTGACACATTTTTATACCGGCAATCTTGGCGACTGCATACGGTTCATTGGTGGGCTCCAGCGAGCCTGTGAGCAGATATTCCTCTCTGATGGGTTGCGGAGCAAATTTGGGATAGATACAGGAAGAGCCCAAAAAAAGCAGTTTCTCCACTCCGCTGAGAAAAGCATGGTGAATCACATTGGTTTGAATCATCAGGTTATCATAAATAAACTCCGCACGATACGTATTATTGGCGTAAATGCCACCCACCTTTGCTGCAGCCAGAAAAACATAGCGGGGTTTTTCATTCATAAAAAAATCCCTCACGGCAGCCTGGTCGCGCAGATCAAGTTCGGCTGAAGTGCGCAAGACAAAATTGTGGTAGCCTTCTTTTTTCAGTCTGCGCAGAATTGCTGATCCCACCATGCCACGATGACCGGCAATATAGATTTTTGCATCTTTGTCCATGACGCTACTCATTAAAGTTAAATACCCTGTGTCCGCCTTCAATAAGGTATTTGTCTTTGGCAAACAACGCGAGGTCCGCGGCAACCATTTCCCGGATGAGGTCCTGCACCGTACACTCGGGCTGCCATCCCAGTTTCTGATGCGCCTTGGAGTAATCCCCCACTAAAAGATCTACCTCTGTGGGTCTGAAGTAGGTTTTATCTACTTCCACCAATACATTGCCGGTTGCCCTGTCAATACCTTTTTCTTCAATTCCCTTTCCGGTCCAATCAATTTCAATTCCTGCTTCCTTGAATGCAAGGGTGGCAAACTCTCTCACCGTGATTGTTTTGCCGGTTGCCAGTACATAATCATCCGGCTGTTCCTGCTGCAGCATCATCCACATACCTCTGACAAAATCCCGGGCATGCCCCCAGTCGCGACTGGCATCCAGATTGCCGATGAAAAGTTTTTTCTGTAGCCCTAGCTTGATGCGGGCTACGGCACGGGTAATCTTGCGGGTAACAAATGTTTCCCCGCGCACCGGACTTTCATGATTAAATAAAATGCCGTTACATGCAAAAATGTTGTAGGCCTCACGATAATTCACCGTAATCCAGAAAGCGTACAGCTTGGCTGCACCGTAAGGGCTGCGAGGATAAAAGGGAGTCTTCTCGTTTTGCGGAATAGCCGCCACCTTGCCGAACAGTTCCGATGTGGACGCCTGATAAAAACGGGTCTTATGCTCCAGCTTCAAAATGCGGATAGCCTCCAGCAGCCGCAATGCGCCTAAGGCATCGGCATTGGCAGTGTACTCCGGAGTTTCAAAAGAAACCTTGACGTGCGACTGGGCAGCAAGATTATATATTTCATCCGGCTGCACCTCCTGCACAACGCGGATAAGATTGGCAGAGTCCGTCATATCTCCGTAATGCAAGCGGAACCGCACATCGGGCTCATGCGGATCCTGATAAAGATGATCAATACGGGCGGTATTAAACAGCGAACTTCTGCGCTTGATTCCATGCACTTCATAACCCTTCTTCAACAGAAATTCAGCCAGATAGGCACCGTCCTGACCGGTAATGCCAGTAATCAATGCTTTTTTCATCCGGGTCACTTTGGTTAAATAAAATTTTTTCAGCCTTCTGCTTTTGTTTCAACGGCTTGCGCCTGTTATGCTGAACTTTGCACGGGCTGAAAACGAAATTACAAATCACTATCGGCTTCATATAAGGTTTCCTTATTTCACTCTAATTTTGCCCCAATGAAACACCTGGCGATTTTCGCCTCCGGAAGGGGAAGTAATGCTGAAGCGATCATCCGGTTTTTTCAAAACCATCCTAAAATATCAGTTGCACTTATTGTAACCAACAATCCGGATGCGGGAGTTATTCAGATAGCCCGCCAGTACCATATACCTTATCTCGTCATCTCCAAAAAACAGCTTTCCGAAGGAACTGTTCTGCTCAAAACTTTACAGGAAAAGCATATTGATTTCATCGTTCTGGCCGGCTTTATCCTGCTGCTTCCGCCTTATCTTATTGATCGCTACCCCGGGCGAATAGTAAACATTCACCCCGCTTTGCTGCCTAAATTTGGGGGCAAAGGCATGTACGGAATAAAGGTACACGAAGCTGTTCTGAAGGCAGGAGAACGACAAACAGGCATTACCATCCACTATGTGGATGAGCAATATGACCATGGTGCAATTATTCTGCAGAAGACCTGTGCAATTCAGGAAGACGAAACGCCTGGCTCCCTGATGAAAAAAGTACAACAACTGGAACACTACCATTATCCGCGTGTCATTGAAAGTCTGATATTAAAGGAAGAAACTTTACATTCATGAATCATTCTGCTGAAACCCTGAAAACAAAAGGAAAAACTGCTCCAGCGTTGAAGCCGATAAAGTCCGCCCTCATCTCTGTGTATTATAAAGAAGGGCTGGATGAAATTATTCGGCTTCTGCAGAAGTATCAGGTACCCCTCTATTCAACCGGAGGCACGCAGACTTTCATTGAAAGTCTTGGAGCAGACGTTACTCCTGTAGAACGGCTGACTTCTTACCCCAGTATTCTCGGAGGACGCGTGAAAACACTGCATCCTAAAATATTCGGAGGCATTCTGGGACGCAGAAGCAACCCTGAAGATCAGCAACAGATGCAGCAGTACCAGATACCGGAAATAGATCTGGTGATTGTAGACCTTTATCCTTTTGAAGAAACCGTGGCAAAGACGAATGATGAAAAGTCTATCATTGAAAAGATTGATATAGGGGGCACCTCTCTTATCCGCGCTGCAGCCAAAAACTTTGAAGACGTGCTGGTGGTAGCAGGCAAAAGTCAATACCCGCAACTTATCAGCCTGCTTCAGGAGAAAAAGGGATACTCCGCTCTGGAAGACCGCAGAGCCTTTGCTGCCGAAGCATTTAACATTACCTCTCACTATGACACGGCCATATTCAAATATTTCAACCGACAGCAAACAGTGCATGCCTTCAAAGAAAGTATTCTTCATGGCCGGCCCCTGCGTTATGGTGAAAACCCGCATCAGCAGGGTATGTTCTATGGCAACCTTGAGGAGGTATTTGAAATTCTGGGGGGCAAGGAATTGTCCTATAACAATCTGGTTGATATTGACGCTGCCATGCAGCTTATCGGGGAATTTCAGGAAAATACCTTCGCCATCATCAAGCACACTAATGCCTGCGGTGTAGCTTCCAGGCCTGATGTTTTGCAGGCATGGAAAGATGCTCTTGCGGCTGACCCTTTATCTGCCTTTGGCGGTATTCTTATCACCAACACCATTGTCACTGCACATGCAGCACGGGCTATCCATGAATTGTTTTTTGAAGTACTGCTGGCTCCTGGCTATGAGCCGCAGGCGCTGGAACTGCTCCGGTCAAAAAAGAATCGTATTCTGCTGCAAATGCGGCAACAGGCTTTTGCATCCTGGCAGTTCAGAAGTTTGCTGAACGGAGTGGTGGCACAGGAAACCGACAGCAAAACTGAAACACCTGCGGAGTTGAAGCCGGTGACACAAAGGCAACCTGATGCGCAACAGGTCGAAGACCTGCTCTTTGCCAACCGCATAGTAAAACATTTAAAATCCAACGCCATCGTACTGGCAAAAAACAAACAAATGCTGGGCATGGGTTGTGGCCAGACTTCCCGCGTAGATGCCCTGAAACAAGCCATCCTGAAAGCACGCACCTTCGGCTTTGACCTTTCCGGGGCCGTGATGGCCTCCGATGCGTTTTTCCCGTTCCCTGACTGTGTAGAGATAGCACACCAGGCCGGCATATCAGCCGTTATTCATCCGGGAGGCTCTGTACGCGACCAGGAATCTATTGACTACTGCAATGCCCACCAAATGACTATGGTGGTGACAGGCTTCCGGCATTTCAGACACTAGACATGAAGCCTGCCTGCATCCCGTCAAAATCTTATTTGCGTTTGCCTGCTTTAGGTGCCGTAATTTTGCTCCAACAGATTTCCGGTTTTTTCGTATTATTTGCACGTTGTTAGATGTATGAAATTCAACTTTTTCAATCAGGAGATTGCCATTGACCTGGGCACAGCCAATACCCTGATCATCCATAATGACAAAGTTATTGTGGATGAGCCATCCATTGTTGCCCGGGATAAAAAAACCAATAAGGTCATAGCGGTCGGCAACAAAGCCGTTCAAATGCATGAAAAAACCAACCCGTCTATAGAAACTATCAGACCGCTGAAGGATGGTGTGATTGCAGACTTTGATGCCGCGGAAAACATGATGCGGGAAATGATTAAAATGATTTACAAAAAGCCCCCCCTTTTTCCGCCATCATATACAATGGTTATCTGTATTCCTTCCGGCATTACTGAGGTAGAAAAGCGGGCTGTCAAAGATTCAGCCGAGCATGCAGGCGCCCGTGAAGTGTATCTCATCTATGAACCCATGGCTGCCGCAATCGGTATCGGCATTGATGTAGAAGAACCGCGCGGCAATATGGTTATTGATATTGGCGGTGGCACCACTGAAATTGCCGTCATCTCGCTTTCCGGCATCGTATGTGACCAGTCTATCCGTATTGCCGGAGATGCCTTTACCAGCGACATTATAGACTTCATGCGCCGGCAACATAATATGATGATTGGTGAACGCACTGCCGAACGTATCAAAATTGCCGTTGGAGCCGCACTCACTGAACTGGATGATCCGCCACCGGACTTTCCTGTAAACGGAAAAGACCTCATGACGGGCATCCCCAAGCAAATCATGGTTTCCTACTCTGAAATTGCACATGCCATGGACAAGTCTATTTCCAAAATTGAAGAGGCTGTGCTTAGAGGTCTGGAAATCACCCCTCCTGAGCTGGCCGCTGACATCTACAAAACAGGCGTGTATCTGACCGGTGGCGGGGCATTAATCCGCGGACTGGACAAGCGCCTATCCCAGAAAACCAAGCTGCCGGTGCACGTAGCTGAAGACCCGCTGAGAGCCGTTGTGCGGGGAACCGGCATCGCCCTGAAAAACATCGGCAGATTTTCATTTTTGATGACATGAGGATAAATGATACCTTCTGCAAAACAGCGTGCACACCCGTCAGGGGCATAAAGTTTTGTATGGGCCTGATGAAATTTTGGCTGAAGTGACTGGCGAATGCGTAATCTTATTCACTTTGTCGCACGATTTAACCACATTTTCATATTTCTTGCCCTTGAAGCTCTTTCCCTGATTTTTGTAATCCGTTATCACTCTTATCATCGTGCCGGCTTTTTAAATTCATCCGGCTTCGTGATTGGCAACATTTACAATTCCTATTCCCGCATCAAAGATTTTTTTAGCCTGGCGTCTGTCAACCAGCAGCTTATGGAGGAAAATGCAAGGCTGAGAAACCGCCTCGCCATCTTGGAAGACCAGCAAAGTGTATTACCGGAATGGTGTGATGACCTGACGGGTGATTTTTATTTCATTCCGGTTAAGGTAATCAACTTTACGTCCAACCGCATTGCCAACTACATCACGGTCAATAAAGGCGCATCGGCAGGTATCCGCAAAGACATGGGATTAATCACCGACCAGGGCATTGCCGGAATCATTAACCATGTTTCGGAAAACTTTGCCACAGCCATGTCTGTATTGCATAAAGACAGCCGCATCAGCATCAAGATTGTACGCTTTAATTATCCTGGAACACTGCAGTGGAACGGAGGCAGTCCGATGGAAGGAGTTGTAACCGGCATACCCCAGTATCTCCCGATTGCAACAGGCGATACAATAGTGACCAGCGGCTTTTCAGCTATCTTCCCTGCAAATATTCCGGTGGGCGTGATAACCGATTATTATCCTCAAAAGGGCAGTAGCTTCTACATTATAAAAATCCGCTTCACAACCCCGTTGGACAAACTGGAATATGCCTATGTAGTACATAACCTAAACCAGGAGGAACTGCGTAGCCTGGAGAGCCAAAACAAAAATGAATAATACCCTCTTTCAGAATTTTTTACGCTTTGTCGGTCTGTTGCTGCTGCAGGTGCTGGTAGCAAGCCACCTGCAACTTGGTTTTTATATCAATCCTTATGTCTATCCGCTTTTTCTGATGATGCTTCCTTTCAGCATACCTCAGGGTCTTTTGTTGCTGATTGGGTTTCTTACCGGATTGACAGTGGATGCCTTTTCCAACACTTTTGGCATCCACGCTGCTGCCTGTACATTTATGATTTTTATTCGCCCCGTTATCCTTCGGCTTCTCACTCCGAAAAGCAGTTATGAAAACATGGTACAACCCAGACTGCATTCTCTCGGTTACCTCTGGTTCTTTCTTTATACCGGATTACTTACCTTCTTCCATCATCTGATTTATTTTTTTCTGGAGGTTTTTAGTTTTAATAACTTTCTTATCACACTGGGGAAAGTATTGTTAAGCACTTCGGTTTCCGTTTTGATCATCATGCTGATGGTCTTTATCTTTTCTTCCGGCAGAAGGCGCAACTGAGGTATGGATCTGTATAAAAGCCGAAGAATTGTCATCCAGGCAATGATTGTTCTGGTGATGGGCATCTTTCTGGTGCGCCTGTTTCATCTGCAGGTGCTCTCTAAAACCTACAGTGACCTTGCCAGTCAGAATGTAATAAGAAGAATACAACTCCATGCTGCCCGTGGCTTAATGTATGACAGAAAAGGCAATCTCATTGTCACCAATGACGCGGTGTATGACCTCTATGTAGTGCCGCGGCAGGTAGCTAAAAATATGGACACACTCCTGTTTTGCAAGCTTCTTCAGATTGACCGTGAGTTTTTCAACCGACAGATGAAAAAAGCTTTTCAGTATTCACGCTATCGCCCCTCCCTGTTTTTAAAACAAATTACCACTGAAGAAATTGCCCGTTTTCAGGAATATCTGTATCAGTTTCCGGGCTTCTATACGGAAATGCGCACGATTCGCAGATACCCTTACAAGTCAGGTCTGCACGTAGTAGGATATGTAGGTGAGGCTGATCCTGAGCTAGTGGAAACTTCCGACTACTATAAGGCCGGTGATTATGTAGGCATTAATGGTCTGGAAAAAATCTATGAGAAAGAGCTGCGCGGAGTACGCGGCAGTAAATACATCCTCGTAGACGTACACAACCGCGAGAAAGGGTCATTCAGAAATGGAGCAATGGATACATTTGCTATCAACGGACACGACCTGCATCTGTCGCTGGATATTGAATTGCAGATTTATGGCGAGCAACTCATGCAAAACAAGAAGGGCAGCATCACCGCAATTGAACCCGCTACCGGTGAAATACTGGCAATGATCAGCAGCCCTTCGGTTGACCCTAATCTGCTGAGCGGAAGAATGCGGGGAGAAAACTTCCGCATGCTCACCATGGACACCCTCAAGCCTCTCTTTAATCGGCCTGTAATGGGCTTTTATCCTCCCGGCAGCACCTTCAAGCCGCTTATGGCGCTAATTGGGCTGGAAGAAAAAGTGCTTACTCCGGGCACTTCGTTCCGGTGTGCCTCCGGCTATGTGGTCGGCTCATTTTCTGTAGGATGTCGTCCGCATCCACCTCCGGTAAACCTCTTTGTCGGCCTGCAATATTCCTGTAATGCCTATTTCTGCTCAGTTTTTCGTGCTATCCTTGACCAGCCTCGTTATAAAAACATTCAGGAAAGTTATGCGGTATGGCGTAACTATGTAACCAGCTTCGGATTGGGCAATCGTCTTGGCACGGATATCCCCAACGAGTTTCAGGGACTTGTCCCTCCTGTTGAGTACTATAATAAGCTCTATAAAACTGAAAACTGGAAATCGCTCACCATCATCTCTCTGGGTATTGGTCAGGGAGAATTGGCCGTCACCCCTCTACAATTGGCCAACATGACGGCTGCTATAGCCAACCGGGGCTTCTACTACACCCCTCACTTTGTCACCCGCATTGAAGGAGATACTTCCCAAAGACTCAGCCAGTTCATAGAAAGGCATCAGACGCTGGTGAGTGAAAAAAATTTTGAACCGGTTATAGAGGCTATGTATCAGACCGTAGAAACCGGAACCGCACGGGCATCCCGCATCCCCGGCATCAGCGTGTGCGGAAAAACCGGCACTGCCCAAAACCCGCAGGGTGAAGACAATTCCCTCTTTCTGGCATTTGCTCCCAAAGACAACCCGAAAATCGCTATAGCGGTTGTGGTGGAAAATGCCGGCCATGGCTCCGCTTATGCCGCGCCAATTGCCACCCTGATGATTGAAAAATATCTGAATGATACCATCTCTGCATCGCGGCTGAAGCTGGAGCAGAAAATGCTTGAGGCAAATCTGATTCAAAAACCCTTGCTGCCATGAGACGCAAGAGCCTGCTGGCAAGCCTGGACTGGTTCACCGTTTTTTTGTATATCCTCCTGCTTATACTGGGATGGCTTTCTATTTATGCTGCTGAATATGACGGCACTCCCACCGGTATTCTTGATATGCAAACCAATCATGGAAAACAGCTCGTCTGGATAATGATTGCCATCGGGCTGGGAGTTATGCTGTTGATAATTGACAGCAAGTTCTACACCACCTTTGCCTATATCATCTATCTGTTCGTTCTTCTGTCATTGATAGGTATTTTGTTTTTCGGAACCACCATTAAAGGCAGCAAATCGTGGTTTACTATTGGCGGCATCAGCATGCAGCCAGCGGAATTTGCCAAACTGGCCACTGCGCTGGCTATTGCAAAATACCTCAGCGGGCTGAATGTAAATCTAAAAAATATCAAAGTGCAGTTGATCTGTTTTCTGCTGCTGGTACTGCCATCAGCGCTTATTCTCTTTCAGGGCGATTTCGGCTCGGCTCTGGTGTTTGTTGCATTCTTGCTGGTGTTGTTTCGTGAGGGGCTGAGTCCAGTTTATCTGATACTGGTTTTTTTGCTGGTCCTGTTGTCTATCCTGGCACTGATTGTAAACTACTTCTACATTGTTGCATCTCTGCTGCTGGTGACAGGAGGAGTGGCTTATTTTTTCCGTAAGAACAGGCAACCTGTGGCACCACTCATTGGTTTGTTTATACTTGCTACAGCCTATGTGTTTACTGTAGATTACGTGTTTGAAAATTTTCTTGAGGAGCGACACCGCGACCGCATCAATGTCATGCTGGGCAAATCCGGGAACGACTGGAATGTGAATCAGGCAAAAATTGCTATCGGCTCGGGCGGCTGGACAGGAAAAGGCTTTCTGAACGGCACCCAAACAAAATATGATTTTGTGCCCGAACTGTCTACCGATTTTATCTTCTGCACTATTGGCGAGGAACATGGCTTTGCGGGCACTACGCTGGTTATCCTGCTGTTTTTCGGCTTTCTTTTTCGTATTATCTACCTTGCGGAAAGACAGCGCTCGCGTTTCAGCCGGATATTTGGCTATAGCCTCGCCTCCGTTTTGTTTTTTCATATTGCGGTAAATATCGGTATGACAATAGGACTTGTGCCGGTAATAGGCATACCGCTGCCCTATTTCAGTTACGGTGGCTCTTCCTTGATTGGATTTACCACCTTTCTGTTCATCCTGCTGAAGCTGGATGCTGACCGTCTAGCTGTGTTACGATAATGCAGTTTCTGCCCAAGTCCACGGGCATTGTTATTTTTGACGTGCCTGAACAATGTCCATAAAAGTACATCAGCTCTCCAAGGTTTACGGCTCACAGCGCGCAGTTGACAATATCTCCTTTGAGATAGCACGAGGCGAAGTAGTAGGACTTCTCGGGCCCAACGGTGCCGGGAAAACTACCACCATGAAAATGATTACTACCTATATACCACAAAACAGTGGTGAAGTCACCGTGTGCGGCTTTGACACGGTGCAGCAGCCTCTGGAGATCAGAAAACGCATTGGCTATCTGCCTGAAAACAATCCACTTTACCTGGAAATGTATGTGCAGGAATATCTGCGCTTCGTGGCACGTTGCTACCGGTTGAAAAATTATACAAAGAGAATAGCCGAGATGATCGAGCTCACCGGCCTTTCGGCCGAATCCGGAAAAAAAATCGGAGCGCTATCCAAAGGGTATCGCCAGCGTGTAGGACTAGCCCAGGCGCTGCTGCACGACCCTGAAGTGCTCATACTGGATGAACCAACTTCCGGACTTGACCCCAACCAGTTGCTGGAAGTGCGCAACCTGATAAAAACCCTTGGCAAGGAAAAAACAGTTATCCTTTCCACACATATCATGCAGGAGGTAGAAGCCGTATGCAGCAGGGTAATCATCATTCATAAAGGCAAAATTGTAGCCGATGATACCACTGAACGTCTGCAGCGCCATTTGACGGACAAGGCAACCGTAAAGGCAGAATTTAAAGAAGACGTGCCTTTGGAACAGCTGAAGAACATCCAAGGGGTAAGCCGGGTACAACGGGAAACTTCTCATCAATATCTGCTTTATGGTAATGGCAGCAATGACCTGCGCGAACAGGTATTTCGTTTTGCCGTGGAGAAGGGCTATACCCTCCTGACTCTCTACCAGCCGGAGTCTGATCTCGAAGAGGTATTTAAAAACCTTACATCCGAAACTGCAGCATGATAGCCGTTTACCTAAAAGAAATCAATGCCTTTTTCAGCTCTCTGACCGGCTATCTGGTCCTATCGGTATTTCTCCTGCTGACCGGTTTATTTGTATGGATATTTCCGGACACCAGCGTGCTCAATTACGGATTTGCCACGCTGGAAGGATTGTTCATGACAGCACCCTGGGTGTTTATGTTTCTTATTCCGGCCATTACCATGCGTTCCTTTTCCGAAGAACTGCAGTCGGGCACTTATGAACTGCTATCCACGCGTCCGCTGACCGAAACAGCCATAATTGCCGGTAAGTACATGGCGGCACTGACGCTTATTCTTTTCGCCCTTCTGCCCACGCTGATTTATTTTTTTTCTGTTTACAGGCTCGGCTCTCCTCCCGGTAATATTGACACCGGAGGATCTCTGGGCTCTTACCTGGGACTTCTGTTACTGGGGGCGGCCTTTGCAGCAATAGGTATTTTCTCTTCTGCTGTAACACGCAATCAGATTGTTGCTTTTCTGTTGGCCGTTTTTCTGTGTTTCTTCTTTTTTATGGCATTTGATTTCCTCAGCCGTCTGGATATTTTTTATGCCAAAACCGATGACCTCATTGAAACACTGGGTATTTATGCACATTATAATTCGGTGAGCCGGGGGGTAGTGGACACCCGCGATCTGTTGTATTTCTTTTCTCTGGACATCTTTTTTCTCTGGCTTACTTATCTGGTTTTGCAAAGCCGCAAATGGACATGAAGCTCTCCGCTCCCAAATATCAGGAACTGCTTCGCTTCATTATTGCCATGGCGATACTGGTGCTGATAAATATAATAGGTAACCAGTATTATTACCGCTTTGACCTTACCAAAGAGAAACGCTATTCGCTTTCGGCAGCCACCAAAGAGCTGCTCAACAACCTGGACGATGTAGTGTACGTGAAAATTTATCTGGAAGGCGATTTCCCTGCCGGCTTCAAACGACTGCAGCGTGCCACACGTGACATGTTGGAAGAATTTAAATCTTATGCGCGCGGAAACATCGTTTACGAGTTCATCAACCCTTCAAAAGGAACTGCTGCCGAAAAAGAAGCACTCTATAAGGAACTTATCAACAAAGGATTGCTCCCTACCAACTTACGGGTGAAGGGCGATGAACAGCTTTCTGAAAGGATAATCTTTCCGGGGGCACTGTTTTACTATCGCAATAAGGAGCTGCCGGTGCACTTGCTGGAAAACCAGATTGGCTTCTCTCCTCAGGAAGTGCTCAATCACTCTATTGAATTGCTGGAATACAAGTTTGCCAACAGCATTAAAAAGCTGATTCAGCGCATACCTCCAACCGTGCTTTTCAGCCGGGGGCAGGGTGAACTGGCTGGTGCACAAATCGCTGACATCATGCAAACGCTTCGCAATCTGCAGTACGAATGCGACACGATTAACCTGAGAGCAAGTCTGCTTCCGCTGCGCACAAAAGTGCTTGTGGTAGCTAAACCCCTGCAGGCTTTTCGTGAGCAGGAGAAATTCAAGATTGACCAGTTTATCATGAATGGAGGAAGTGTTTTGTGGCTGATTGATCCGGTCATAGCGGAGATGGATAGTCTGCGCGGCAGGTCTGTTTTTCTGGCGCAACAACGCAACCTGAACCTGGATGATCAATTTTTCCGCTATGGTTTTCGCGTGAACACCGACCTGCTCATGGACCTGCAGTGTAACCGCATCCCTCTGATTACAGGCAGCCTGGGAAATGTGCCGCAGACGGAGCTGTTCCCCTGGTATTATTTTCCGCTGGTCACCCCCAGGAATGAGCATGCCATTGTGCGCAATCTGGATGCTATTGATCTGCATTTTGCCAGCACGATTGATACGGTAGGCAAAAGCTTTGCTACACACCCGCTGCGGAAGATTGCATTACTGCACTCGTCTCCTTATAGTAAAGCACTGCTTGCTCCGGTGAGAATTCATTTTTCCATGCTCAGAGAACCACCCGACCCTTCAGCCTTCATGCAGAAAAATCTCATGCTTGCCCTACTGGTAGAAGGAAAATTTGAGTCTGTATTTAAAAATCGCCTGCATCCGGATTTTCAAGCAGTGCTGGATAGTCTGAAAAGACCTTTCCGGGATGAAGGAGTTTTTTCAAGAATGATTATAGTAGGTGATGGCGATGTCATTCGTAATGCAGTCAGCAGCAGCGGAGGCACCTATCCACTGGGCTATTATCCATTTACCGAACAAACTTTTGCCAATAAAGAATTTATTCTTAACTGTATTGAGTATCTCGCAGATGACAACCGCCTGATAGAAACCCGCAACAAGGAAATTCGCCTGCGACTGCTGGATACAACCCGCATAAGAAATGAAAAACTACAATGGCAGTTATTGAATACATTGCTTCCCCTGCTTGTCGTTATGGTGTTCGGATTGTTTTACAACTGGATGAGAAAAAGAAAATATGCCTCATGAAAAAGACGCTGACTTATCTGGCCGTTCTGCTGGTAATGGCTGCACTGGTAATCTTTATCAACCAGAATAAAAAGCAACATGCGCAGGTTCCGCCTGACCAAGATTTTGCCGTCAAGGATGTATCTATCATAGGGCGTATCAGGCTTACTGACCCCCAGGGCACCACAGCTGACCTGCGCAGGGCAAACGGTTACTGGACCATTAACGGAAAGTATCGTGTCATGCCTTCCAAGATACAGCTGCTGCTGGAAACTGTACAGAAGATAACCATATCAAAATATGTTTCCAACGTGCAGATGCCACACGTGATGAAAGAGCTTTCCGAAAAAGCTACCCGGGTGGAACTGTTTAAAGAAGGAGAGGAAAAACCTTTTAAGGTTTATTATGTGGGCGGCCATACTGCAGACAGCAAGGGCACTTATATGATCATGGAAATAAAGGGGCAGAAGGCAAATCGTCCCTATGTCATGTACATACCTGGCATGGAGGGCATCGTAGATGTGCGCTATTTTACCAATGAAGAGGAATGGCGGGATACTCGCATCTTTAGTCATACACTGGACGATATTGATGCAGTGGCCGTAACCTATCCGGAACAACCGGAAAATTCTTTTCGCATTCAGGTGATGCATGAAGATTCCTTTCAGGTCTTCTCAGGTGCCGGCCAGACAAATCATCCGGGCACCTTGTATAAAGAAGGAGTAAAACGCTATTTGTCTTCCTTTTCATTTATTCATGCAGAGGCCTTTGTTAACGAGCGTGCCATACGCGATTCGCTGGTGCATACCCGGCCTTTTGCCATTATTTCCCTGACGGATAAAAGCGGATCAACTCACGAAGTAACGATATATCTTATGCCCCTCAACAAACGCAGCAAGCTGCAATATGATCAGTTTGGCAATAAGCTGCCTTACGATCTGGATCGGTATTATGCCTTTATCAATCAGGGAAAAGATTTTGTAATCATTCAGGATTTCGTTTTTGGCAAACTGCTCAGGAAATATCCGGACTTTTTTACCAAACGAAACCCCACATAAACAAAACACACCAAGAAAACCGGAAAGGTCAACCCTCCTGGGGTCAAATAAGGGCCAGACGTCCAACATGCTTCCGTTCAGAGTAGTTGCTGTTGTTGTGAGCAGTTTTTGCCTATGGGTCACAAAAGTGCACGACCGGTCCTTTTTATGACCTGGCGAGACAGCTGGTTGCCCCACGCTTCATCTATCGGTTTTAATCTTCGATAACCAGCTTCAATACCTGCCGGTACGGCAAATGTGTAATCTCAATCAGGTAAAAGCCTCCCGGCAAGGGCCGATTATTCCATTCCCATTGCATTCCCTGTATTTGCTCCTGTATTATAGCCCGACCCATGAGATCATATATTTTAACAGAGTATGTATCCATCTCAGCCATCTTAATTGTAAAGCGCTCCCGGACTGGATTGGGATAAACTATAGCACGACCTGTTTCAGCCTTCACCGGCAGGGCCGTTGGAGATTCAATAACACTTACTACTGTGTTGGTACGTATAGGAGGATTGTAATCAAAATAAATGTCTGCGAAATTGGATATGGCAGTAAGCGGTGCAAGGTCAGGTTGCTGCGCTATACGGAAAGTCACATGCCCGTGGCTTTCGGGTTCGCTGCTGACTGAATCAGGTAGCCAGATGTCATTAAACAGGAACACCACTACATTGCCCGACTGCTGCACTTTCATAGGATGGCTGTGACTCAGAATAGTAATGCTGGCTAAGTTCAGATTAGCATCCAGGGTATCCACTATCCGGACATCTTTTGCCGGGAAATTACCCGTATTCTGGAAACGAATCGTATAGATGACGTCCTGATTAGGTTGAATAATGCCCTGCACGCTGCGTCCATTGCTCTGCCCATTTTTATCGTTGGGATCGTAGGAAGTAACCACCTGGGCACATACAGTATCCGCATTATTGGCAGGATTGATATCTCCCGAATCAGGAGTAACGGTAACCCTAAAACACACTGTATCATTTAAGGTTGTCTGCAGTGGGTCAGCTTTTGCATAAATATAACCACTCACTATACCAACAGGAGTTACATGAACACCCGGAATACTCACCGTGTTGCCGGATATTACAGGGCTGATAAGTTGTGGAGTGAATGATCCATTGTTAAAATAAATAACGGCCGAATCTGTAGTGGATGGAATAATTCTGTTGTCCAAATAAAAAGTTACCGTAGCATTGTTGTAAGAGGTGCAGCTGTTGTTTTTAACTGAAAAATACAGCCCTCTGTAAACCGTTTGCGCAAGAAGTGTTGAGGAACTGTTTATTTGTGCATCATACCCCGGAGGGCAGGAAAAGATAAAATGATTATTGGAGTCCGGAGCAAGAAGACCATTGCCTGCCAGGGTGGTGTTGCAGGCTGGTTGTAACACACTCTGGAGATTAACTGTAGATAAAAATACATCGTAAGAGGGAGGAACCCAAAGGGTATAGTTACCAAGCGCATCTGTATAAGCAAATCCTGCGGGCTGGTTGTTTTTGACAGCAAAAGCCATCAGATTAGGCAGCGGTATATCTCCGGGTGTAAAGGTGCAACTGCTATCTTCATCTAAATACGCTTTGCCGGTAATGCTGGTACAACTATCAGTCACAATAACATAATTGACATAGTCCATCGCAAGCGAATCCTGGATACCCGGGTGTATAGTGCCCCATGCCCTGAATTCTAAAATGGTATCACCGCAGGCAGAACTGAAAACCCTATAATAAGGATACTAAATACCTGCCGTTTGATAGAAATGGGAAATGACCAGAACCTGTAGCGGTTGTGAGATCGTATCACTGGTATTATCACCCCAGAAAATGATCATGCTGTCAACTACTGTTCCGGAAGTATAAATCTGAATCTGGAAAGTATCTTGATTGCAGACATAAGGAAAAGTTGTGTTACGTGAATTGCTTTCCACCCAGCAGGCAAATTGTCCTTGCAGAGGATGAAAAGATGCTGCAAACAGGAGCGAAAGGACGATGCTTCTGTAATTCAAATGAAGTCAGTTTTTATCAATTTCAAAATTCAGCAATACTACCGAAACTCCTTCCCATGCCACACAAGTTTTGCTCCCTAAATGCCTGGTTTACCTCCTTAAACCAATAGCGCAGGTAGCATAGCAAACCCGCTTTTTCCGTCCTCCTGAAATTTAATAATTTTAGCGAACACAAGGCGGAAAGCATATACAGAAAACTCGGCCTGTAGCTCATGTATGAATTGTTAGATACAAACACAGGAGGCCGCTGAGCCCGGTAACTGCACAGCCTGCGCAAAAGCCTGAATTCGGAAAGAGGAATCAATTCTTTATATTTACCCGCAAAACAGGCAGCTATGAAGTTTGTTGTATCCTCAGGTGCTTTGTTAAACCACGTGCAGCTTATCAACGGAGTGATAACATCCAATCCGAGTCCGGTGGTGCCTATACTGGAATTTTTTCTCTTTGATGTAAAAGACTCTACACTGACCCTATACGCTACTAACCTAGAAACCAGTATGATCACCTCACTTCAAATTGAATCTAAAGCAAAAGGAAGAGTAGCCGTGCCCGCGAAAATATTATTGGAAACCCTGAAAAACTTAGGTGAACAGCCGCTGACCTTCAACATACAAGAGCAGACCAATACAATAGAAATCACCTCAGACTATGGCAAATACCGGCTGGCGGGTGAACAAGGAGACGATTTCCCCAGAATTCCCGAAGCCGATAGCAAGGCAACGGCCAACATACCGTCCAATATGTTAGCTAAAGCCATATCCAAAACCATATTTGCCGTGGGCAACGATGAACTGCGCCCTGCTATGACGGGTGTATTTTTTCAGCTGGATAAAAAGGAAGCCACGTTTGTGGGTACTGATGCCCATAAGCTTGTGCGCTACAAGCGCACTGATATTTCCGGTGAAAAGGCTGTCTCTTTCATTGTGCCCAAAAAGTCTCTTCAGCAGTTAAGGTCTATTTTGCCCTCAGGGTCTGAAAACGTATCCATCACTTACACCAACTCCAATGCTTTTTTCACCTTTGGCACCACCACTCTGATATGCCGGCTTATTGAGCAAAAATATCCTGACTATAATGCTGTTATTCCACGAGACAACAGCAGCACGCTGACCATCAATCGGCTTTCTTTTCTTAGTTCCCTGAAGCGGGTTATTATCTTTTCCAATAAAACTACTACCCAGATTGTGCTGAAAATGGCGGGCAGTGAGCTGACAGTTTCAGCACAAGACTTGGATTTCTCCAGTGAAGCCAGCGAAAAACTGATTTGCTCCTATGAGGGCCCTGATCTGGAAATCGGGTTCAACGGCAAGTTTCTAATTGAAATGATCAGCGCTCTGGAAAGTGATGAAGTGATCTTTAAACTATCCGGACCCTCACGGGCAGGAGTGCTGCTGCCGGCTGAAAAAGAAGATGCCGAAGACCTTCTGATGCTGGTGATGCCGGTGATGCTGGTTACCTGAAAACACCCTGAAGCTAATCCAATAAGGCAATATTCTTTCACTCCGCACCTACCTTACAGGAATTTATTCTAACTTTTCAGCCTAAAAAATTTTTGTTGCCTATGATACATTTGATACACAGGTTAACCGCGTGTGCGGCAATACTGGGCTGCTGTTTTTGCTATGCGCAGGGACCTATCGTTATTGTCTCCTCTGACATGCCGGTTCCAGGAGAGGTTTTCTATTCTCACCGCGACACTACGCTCAGCAGCTTCAGCATCGGACCATCAGGCCCCAACAGAACGTGGGATTTCAGCATGCTTTCTCCTGATGCTACCGACACCTCTTACGCTGCAGCGCCTTCATCCACGCCTTATGCTTCGGACTTTCCCAACTCCAATCTTGCCCTAACCCCTGATTTTACTTTTTATCTGTATTATCGCAATACCCCCACCGCACTGAAAGTGGAAGGCTTTGCCAACAATGACCCCAATCTGGGAATTGTTACGGTTAACTTTAATCCCATACCTGATCAGTACCGCTTTCCCACAACATACCCGGGCAACTTCTCCGGCTCCAGTGGCTTTCAGGAATCCAAGCCTTTCAACCAGCTTCCCCCAAGCATTCAGCAGCAGATAAACTCTGCCATCAGTAGCATACCAGGCGTAAGCGTCTCTAAGGTGCGCGTGACCTTTACTTCCACGTATACCGATACTATTGACGCGTGGGGGCTGGTAACCACACCGCTGGGCACTTACAAATCCCTACGCAGAAAACGTGTAGAAAATTCCAACACCAAGATTGAAGTGGAGCTGGATCCTATCATAGGATCCAATTTCTGGCAGGAAATATCCAACACCAGCTCTACCACCACTGATCACTCCTGGCTGGCCAAAAACACCAAGCTTCCATTGATTCTCCTGGGGTATGATTCTTTGAGAAATATTGTTTCGGCCTCCTATTCAAACATCCCTCCCCTGCCTGTTGCTTCGTTTAGCTGGAGCAACCCTTCCGGGGGCCTCGTAGCCTTTACCGACAATTCCCTTAACACCCCTTCCTCCTTTCTGTGGGATTTTGGTGACGGCACCACCTCCTCCCAGCAGCATCCCAATCATACCTACACATCCAACGGCAGGTATTACGTTTGCCTTACTGCAACCAATGCCCAGGGTAGTGATACCTATTGTGATTCCGTTGAAGTTACCCGCATAGGTTCGGGAAACAATCCGCCCATCGCTGTAGATGACTCCGTGCAGATTGTCTATCCTGACAGTGGCATGATTGCCGTGCTGAACAACGATATAGACCCTGACGGAGACAGCCTCACTGTCGTACTGGTATTTCCGGCAGCCAACGGCACTACCACAAAGCTTCCGGGTGGTGTAGTGCAATATAAAGCCAATGCCGGATTCAGGGGTTTTGACAGTTTTCAATATATCGTTGAAGACAATGGCACACCCACGCTGCGCGATACGGCTACGGTGGTAGTGCACGTGGTGGGACCTCCTTTTGCAGACTTTAGCTATGCCATAAGCGGTATGACAGTTACCTATACCAGCCTGTCATCCGGTGCTGACAGTGTAGCATGGAATTTGGGTGATGGTACCACAGCGAGTGGCAATATTGTGGTGCACACCTATGCCACCAAGTCTGTGTACACGGTGTGTCTGACAGCATTCAACGGTTATGGCTCTGATGCCAATTGCAAAAATGTAGACCTCAATGCCGTAGGAATCAGCTCTATTAACCCCGCTTCGGTAAGTGTGTTTCCCAATCCGGCACATACCCTGCTGCGCATAGAGACTGATTTTCCCCTTCACAGTGTAGAGATACTGGAATGCACCGGCAAGCGGGTGCTTTCTGCAGTATACACGCACCTGATGCATATAGCCGGCCTACCTGCAGGTTTTTATCTGCTCCGTGCTACCGGTATGCACGGAGAGGTTGCCTATGTGCGCCTCATTAAGAAATGACCTTTACAAAGGTTTTTAATCCAGGCCGGTGTTGGGGTGCTCACGCCCAAGGGGCTTCTTTTTGGTGATTACCGTATCCGGCTCGGCTTGCTCCAGTTCGCGTTGTAGCTGCTCATCCACCCGGGGATTCAACAGCCCATCAAGATCAGGCTGGCCGGCATTAACCCAGGCTGTGAACCAAAAGCTGCCTACAGTGATAATGGCTTCCCTTAGCCTGCGCTGCACCATGTCATTCAACCTTTGATCATAGGCCTTACTAAACGCTTCAGAATAAACCCTTACCACAGTGTTACCCCTCTGCTCATAGGTGTAGATTTTGTCTTCGGGAAATTCATTCCGTAGCTGCCGTTCCAGGCTCAGTACGCTGTCCACAAGCAAGTGGCTGGCCAGCACTACATCCCATATCTTCTCCAATGGCTG
This sequence comes from Chitinophagales bacterium, assembly GCA_026003335.1. Taxonomy (NCBI): domain Bacteria; kingdom Pseudomonadati; phylum Bacteroidota; class Chitinophagia; order Chitinophagales; species Chitinophagales bacterium. The sequence goes on from BPHB01000002.1 coordinate 745,982, forward strand.
GTCAATATACTGCGCTTTCCCAACGAAATAGTCATAATCTTCCCCAAACAGTTCCGGGATGCGCGACTCCCAAAAGCCGTGAATGCCGTGTTGATTGGTGAGCTGTCCGTTATAGTTCTTTGTAGTGTGCAGGGGAACGTGCGCATCCGCTACGTAATGACCCAGATCAGCAGCAAGTCGTAATATTCGGGCTGCATCCCGCTCACGGAATGCCGCGGTCAGCCAAAGCGTTACCCGCTCCACGTGCCAGGGCACAATGCCGTAGGTCATGAGCGTGTCTTCGGTAAATTTTTCTACCGCCTCTTTCCAGGTGCGGGGGAGATTATCAAACGGATAAGTTCCGTAATGATCAATATCTATATAGTGCCGAGGGGCTTCCTCCGCACTAGCATATCTTCTTTTATCCGGATTGACAGCGTTTTGTGTTACATACTCAATGTGGTGTTTAAAGAAGCCAAACATTTCGGGTGGCAGGGTAAGCACAGCTACCCTGTTAACGCGCTTGTGCGCCCAGAAGCCCCATGGAGGCGCAGCTACCAGCAACGGAACAAGCAATAGCGTTACAAACACCACAACTGTTTTCATAAGTCTTTGTTTTGTTCTGCCTCCGGTTTTATTTCCCATTCGGTAATACCCCCTGAAACGATAAACTTCATGAACTCAGCCACAGGTACATCCAGCGGAGTGATGTTTTTGCTATCTACGATAAACAGGTTGCCTGAGAAATTATAGGAATGCGGAAAATACACGGCTACTTTGTCTTTCAAGCCCATGAAGCTCAGATCCTGACGCGTTATGAATCCCAACTTTTGAAAATCTGATCGTCCGTTTATATTGACAATGACCGGTTGATTAAACTTGCGCTTATCGCTGACAAATGCCGAAATAAAATCTTTCAGCGATGTGTAAATAATGTTGGCCAGGGGAGCACGGGCAATTGCCTCCTCCATCATAATAAACAAAGGCCTGAAGACCAATGTAGAACTCAGGAAACCTACCAGAATAACCAAACCCAACAGCAGAATAAATCCAAGCCCGCGTAACCGGAAGTGGATAATCTGCTCCAGGAGGTCATTAGCAAAATCATCCAGCCTTACGAAGAGAGAAAAGAAAATCATGAAGGTAATCACCACGGGGGCCAGTAGCAACAATCCCTGAAACAGGTAATAAACCAGTTTTCTGATCATGGCTTTTGATTTTGAGAGTATCGGCAATGGTATGTAAGTTACCAAATAAGGCCGATTCAACTGACAGCTTTTTCTATAGCGCGAATCATCCGGCGGGAAGCATCTGCTATCTTCTCTTCATCTATAATCAGGGGCGGAGCAATGCGCATACAGTTCTCTGCAAACAGAAACCAGTCGGTGAGGATACCCTGTCCGATACAAGCCTGAATAACCTTACGGCAGGTTTGCGCTGAATCAAACTCCACGGCTATGAGCAGTCCGGCACTGCGCACCTCTTGGATGACACGATGACTTAAAAGCTGCCGGAAACATTTTTCTTTTGCAGCTACTGAATCCGTTAGTCCCGAATCTAGCAACACGGTAAGAGCTGCAGCTCCTGCTGCACAGGACAAGGGATGGCCGCCAAATGTGGTAATATGACCCAAAGGCGGATTATCGCTCAACACCTGCATGATTTCTTCTGAAGCTATAAAAGCACCCAGTGGCAGCCCGCCTCCCAATCCTTTGGCCAATATCAATATATCGGGAGTCACACCATACTGTTCAAAGGCAAACAATTTGCCGGTGCGACCGAAGGCCGTTTGGGCCTCATCAAAAACAAGCAGGGCTCCTGTGTCGGTGCAACGTGCACGCAAGGCAGAGATAAACTCTTTTGTAGCTACCCTCACTCCGGCCTCTGCTTGCACCGGTTCAACAATAACACATGCCGTGGAAATATCAATGTAATGCAGAGCATCTGAAGAGTTAAATTCCAGGCGTTTAATTCCGGGCAGCAGGGGAAGAAAGGGCTGGCGCATGGCATCGCTGCCTATTAGGCTTAAGGCTCCCTGTGTGCTGCCATGATAGGCTTTATGAAAGCAAGCTACCTCAGGTCTGCCGGTAAATTTTTTTGCCAGTTTCATGGCTCCTTCCACAGCTTCGCTTCCAGAGTTTGTAAAGTACACCTGCTCCAAGGAGGACGGCAGCAATTGAGCCAGCATTGCAGCTAGCATCACCTGAGGCTGCTGGATCAATTCACCATACACCATCAGGTGCAGGTGTTTATCCATTTGCTGTCTTAAAGCCTCCATCACCCCGGGGTGTGCATGACCCAGATAGCTGACGGCAATGCCGGAAATCAAATCCAGGTATTTTTCTCCGGAAGGTGTGATCAAATAAAGGCCTTCGGCCCTTTCAAACTCCAGCTGCAGGGGCGAAGGACTTGTCTGTGCCAGATGCCGGAAAAACAGGTGCCGGTGATCCATAACATGCCTGCTTTACGGTGCCACTTCACCAGGCGAGCTTACCAGCTTACCGTCAGAGTAGTAATTCACCCACTCCACATTGCCGTTCACATCCCATTTGATGAAGCGTCCGTGAGGCTTACCATCCCGAAAATTGCGTTCAAATTCTTTCATTCCGTTGGGATACCATGCCGTAAACGTGCCATGTTCTTTGCCGTCTTTGAAATAGCCCTCGGAGGCTTTATTGCCGTTTTTGTAATATGTGATGGATAGCCCGTCTTCCTTACCCATATTGTAGTGACGAATCCATTTCACCTGCCCGGTGCGATACCATTTGGTAACCTTTCCGTGTTCTTTGCCGTCTTTAAAAGTGCCTTCAAATCCTTTTACCCCATTGTCATACCATTCAATCCACAAGCCATCCTTTACACCTTCTTTAAAATTGGCCTCAGCAACCAGTTTGCCGTCAGCATAATAATAGGGCCATTTGCCTTCTTTTTTGCCTTTCTTGTAAGAGCCCTCGGCTTTTTTCTGTCCGTTGGGATACCAGAACTGCCAATAGCCTTCCTTTACATCATCATGGTAATTTCCTTTGGATTCAATCTGTCCGTTTTCGGCATAGGTTATCCATTCCCCTTCCCTTTTGTCATTCACATATAAGCCTTCCTCCATCACCTGCCCGTTGGGATGCCACTTTTTAAACTCTCCTTCAAACTTGCCATCCA